>CATOJE010000036.1 GCA_951800145.1 uncultured Lachnospiraceae bacterium
ATGTCAATACATGACTTTGGGACCCGAAAAAACATGAAAAAGCAGCCCGATAGGGCGGATTTTGAATGTTTTTAGGATTGCGAGAGCATGAAATGCGGAGCTGGGGATATCTTAGGAAGGAGACCATAGAATGACGGTGTATGTATGTGAGGATTCCTTTGACGGGATTTTGTGCGGAGTATATGATGCGTGGATGAGCCAAAAGGGCCATAACCAGGTGCGCCTGGAAATCGACGGGACAGGAGATATGGAGCTGTTTTGCCAGTATGTTCCGGTATCTGTGACGCCGGAAAAGACAGAGAAGGTGATCACCTCCATCCGCCGGAAGATATCAGAGCGGGTATATAAGAAGGTATACACCGCCTCCCTGAGCCAGGAGCCGGGAAGGGCGGATATTATTTACCGGTTCCTGATAGACGGATTCCGATACGGGGAAGGGATTCTGGCCATGCTCCAGCTTCCCTCTGTATTTGAGCTATTCCGTCTGTGCAGGTTTGTGTTAAATGAAAGCCATCTGCTGAAAGAGTTTGTCCGGTTTTCCAGAACCGGGGAGGGGCTTTTGATCAGCCGTATTGGCCCGAAGAATGACGTGCTTCCCATGCTGGCAGTCCATTTCGCGGATCGGCTTCCCTCAGAGAACTGGATGATTTATGATGAAAACCGGGAGCGGGCTGTCCTCCACCCGGCAGATGGGGAGTGGTTCTTCCTGCGCGCAGATGATAAGGAATGGAGGACGGCACTGGACTGGAAGACAGATGAAGAGGAGTATCGTTCCATGTGGAAGATGTTCTGCCAGACCATCGCCATTCCGGAGCGGAAGAATTATGTGTGCCAGAGGAACCACCTTCCGCTGCGGTACCGGCCATATATGACAGAATTTCAGTAGTGTTTCATGCCGAATGTGAAATTTTATGCTATAATTTAGGGAATACTTCTATTTTAGCGGAAAGCAGTACATTTATATCCGCAAATCTGGAACGATTCAGGAGGGCATGATGATAAGGAAGGAAACATTTCATCTTCCATCCAGCAATGGAAGATCGAAGCTGCACGGGGTGCTCTGGAGGCCGGAGGGGGAGGTAAGGATGGTACTTCAGATCTCCCATGGAATGATTGAGCACATGGGATATTATGAAGCATTTGCAAGCTGGCTTGCGGAGCATGGCGTCGCAGTAGCCGGGCATGATCATCTGGGCCATGGCCAGACGGTGTCCGGGCCGGAGGAGTTTGGATTCTTTGGGGAGAAGGAGGGCTATCGCTTTCTCATCAAGGATCTTCACCGGGTGAGAACTTGTCTGGAGTCCAGGTTCCCCGGGATTCCCTATTTTTTAATGGGGCATAGTATGGGCTCCTTTATGGTGAGGAGATATCTCACTGCATTTGGCGACGGCCTGACAGGGGCGATTCTCATGGGAACCGGGAATCAGCCTGGATACCAGGTCTGGGCAGGCTTAGTGGTTGCCCAGGTATGCTCGGCAGCTTTGGGTGCGGATTACCGCAGCAGGCTGGCTCAGAGCCTGTTCCGCCGGGTGATGAACCAAAGATGTCTTCCCACTCGCACTGCCATGGACTGGCTTTCCACAGATGAAGAGCAGGTGGATCGGTATATGGAGGATCCGGCCTGCAGCTTTCTCTTTACCTGCTCCGGCTACCGGGATCTGCTCCGCATGGTTTCTGATTCTGAGAGTGCCAGGCTGAAGAAGCGGATCCCTGCCGGCCTGCCTCTTCTGTTTATATCCGGAACAGAGGATCCAGTAGGCGGCTATGGGAAGGGGGTAAGACGGGCGTATGCAGCGTATCAAAAGGCCGGGCTTAAGAAGACAGAATTGATTTTATACCCAGGCTGCCGCCATGAGCTGGTGATCGAGAAAAACCGGCTTCAGGCAGCAGAGGATATTTATCATTGGATGAAGGGAGCAGCAGAGAATAGCCGGAAGGACAAGGCTGTATTGCCATAAATGGCATGCGATTGCAATCCGAGGCACGCGGACAAGCCATTGGGCTGCAACTGAACAGGTGGAAAATTTTTGAAAAAATAACGCAAACTACTTGCAGTTTGCGTTATTTTCATGTATAATAAAGGTAATGGAAATAATTGGAAAAACAGTATAAAATTTGGAAATAGCAGTGAGCAGTGAGCAGTGAGCAGTGAGCAGTGAGCAGTGAGCAGTGAGCAGTGAGCAGTGAGCAGTGAGCAGTGAGCAGTGAGCAGTGAGCAGTGGATGCTGCCAGCTGAAAGTGAGGGCGGGATGTTTCAGAAGATTAACAGCGCAGGATTATGGGGAATCGACGGGATGCTTGTTTCGGTGGAAGCGGATGTCCACGACGGACTCCCGGGATTTATTATGACAGGGAATCTTTCCCGGGAGACCAGGGAAGCTCAGGAGCGGGTGCGGACCGCGTTAAAGAATGGGGGCTTCCGCCTTGGCCCGAAGAAGATCACCATTAATCTTTCCCCGGCGGATATCCGGAAGGAGGGCACCACCTATGATCTGGCGATGGCAGCGGCTGTGCTGGGAGCCTTTGGGATATTAGAGGCGTCCTGCCTGAGGGATGGGATGGTTGTCGGGGAATTAGGGTTAAATGGGGAGGTAAAGCCGGTTCGTGGGATGCTGTCCCTGGTGTCAGCGGCAAAGGAGGCCGGGCTGAAGCGCTGCTTCCTCCCCAAGGATAATGCGATGGAGGGCAGCGCTATCCAGGGGATGGAGATCATCCCAGTAGAAAGCATTCAGGAATTTGCCCATATGCTCATGAATCCGGGGAGTATCCAGGGATTTTTCGGCCAGGCCTGGGAGGATTTAGAGGAGAAGGCCTGGGATGCTTACGATGTGGACTTTACTGACCTGAATGGACAGGCAGTCCTGCGCCGGGCCACAGAGGTGGCAGTGGCCGGCCGGCACAATATTCTCTACATCGGCCCGGCTGGTTCGGGGAAGACCATGGCGGCCAGAAGGATCCCCACCATCCTGCCGGCCCTGAGCCAGGAGGAGAGCCTGGAGATTTCAAAGATTTACAGCATATGCGGTCTGCTCCCTAAGGATACGCCTCTCATTACCAGGCGGCCCTTCCGCAGCCCCCACCACACCATCACTCCGACTGCATTAACCGGAGGCGGTGCCGTGCCCAAGCCGGGGGAGATATCCTTAGCCTCTGGCGGTGTACTGTTTTTAGATGAGCTTCCGGAATTTGCAGCCAAATCCATCGAGATCCTGCGTCAGCCTCTGGAGGATCGGCTGGTAACGGTTTCCAGAATCTATGGATCCTACGTATTTCCGGCGAATGTAATGGTGTCGGCTGCTATGAATCCATGCCCCTGCGGCTTTTATCCTGACCGAAGCCGGTGCCGCTGCAGTACCCGGCAGATCAAGCAGTATATCGGCAGGATATCAAAGCCGATTCTGGATCGGATGGATGTAACCGTGGAGGCCGCCCCGGTAACCTACCAGGAGTTCCGCCAGCATGGGAGGAATGAGAGCTCCGCGGCTATCCGCAGCCGTGTGATGGAGGCGCGCCGGATACAGGCCGCCCGGTTCGCAGGGGGTGTGGCGTGGACGGAAGGAGATTCCTGCTCTGGAAATTTTGGGAAGGAAATGGAAGGGAAGGGCAGCAGAAAGGGACGGCACGTCCGCTTTAACGGGGAGATGGGTGTGAAGGAGATCGAAGCCTTCTGCCGATTACAGCCGGAGGAGGAGGCTTATTTAGAGCAGATCTATCAGAAAATGAATATCAGTGTCAGAGGCTGCCACAAGATTTTAAAGGTAGCCAGGACCATCGCAGACTTAGCCGGGGAGGAGGAGATTCACAAGGCGCATCTTTGTGAGGCGGTGAGCTACCGCTCTCTGGAGGAAAAGTACTGGGGATAGGAGGGGAAGCATGAGCAGGGAAGCCCAGGAGGAAAATGAGGTGATCTACTGGCTTTGCCAGTTCCCGTTCCTTGGCCCGGCGACGATCCGGAGGATGAGGGAGCACGCCGGAAGCTTTCGGGGGATATATAATATAGAAGGAATGGAGTGGGCCATGTGGGGCGTGTTAAAGGAAGGGGAGGGGGAGTGGTTTCAGCGGGCGAAAAAGGATTTCCAAAAAGTTTTGCAGGAGTATCATAGTTTGGAAGCAAGGGGAATAAAGTTTATTACCTGCTTGGACCAGGAGTACCCCAGGCGTCTTAAACCTCTGCCAGACGCCCCTACGGCCCTTTTTGTCAGGGGAGGGCTTCCCAGGGAGGATCAGCCTTCCCTCGGGATCATCGGCTCCAGGAATGCCACACAGTACGGCCTGGAAGTGGCCAGGTATTTTGGAAAGGAGCTTGCCAGAAATGGGGTGCAGATTATCAGCGGGCTGGCAGCCGGAGTGGACGGCGCGGGGCAGACAGGGGCGCTGGAGGGAGGGGGCTGTACCTATGGCATCCTGGGCTGCGGGATCAATATCTGCTATCCCAGGGAAAACTACGGATTATTCGAACGGGTGGTGAAATCCGGAGGGATTATCACGGAATTCTGCCTGGGAGAACCGCCCAGAGCCAGGAACTTCCCCATCCGCAATCGGATCATCAGCGGGTTATCGGACGGGATTTTCGTGGCGGAGGCCAGAGAGAGGAGCGGATCTCTGATCACCGTAGGGCTTGCCCTGGAGCAGGGCAAGGATGTGTTCGCCCTGCCGGGAAGGATCACAGATCCGGGAAGCCGGGGCTGTAATCAGCTGATTCAGACGGGAGCGTCGCTGGTGAATGGCCCGGGGGACATATTGGAATTTTTTAGCATAAAATTCGAGAAAAAATTAAGTCTTCATGAAAAAAGTGAGAAGGGACTTGCAAAGAAGGAAAAAATGTTGTATAGTTTCATCGATTTACAGCCGAAGCACCTGGAAGATATTGTAAATCAAAGTGGATTGCCCTTAAGCGAGTGTATGATGATTCTGCTGGAGCTGGAGCTTAGCGGACTGATTCAGTGCACAGGGGGAAATTATTATGGCAGAAAGCTTTCCTAAGGAGTCATTATGGCAAACAGTTTAGTGATTGTGGAGTCACCAGCTAAGGTGAAGACGATTAAAAAATTTTTAGGCGCGAATTACGAGGTGGACGCCTCTAACGGGCATGTGAGAGATATGCCCAAAAGCCAGCTGGGATTTGACGCTGAGAATAACTTTGAACCAAAGTATATTACCATCCGCGGCAAGGGAGATATCCTGGCAAAGCTGCGCAAGGAGGTAAAGAAGGCGGATAAGATCTATCTGGCCACGGACCCGGACCGGGAGGGAGAGGCGATCTCCTGGCATTTGATGAAGGCGCTAAAGCTGGATGAAGTAAAGGATAAGCAGGTATATCGGATCAGCTTTAATGAAATCACGAAAAACGCGGTGAAAAATTCCATTAAAAACCCCCGTGAGATCGATATGGATCTGGTCAATGCACAGCAGGCCAGGCGAATGTTGGATCGGATGGTAGGGTATCGCATCAGCCCCCTGCTGTGGGCAAAGGTGAAGCGGGGCTTAAGCGCCGGACGGGTACAGTCTGTGGCTCTCCGCATGATCTGTGACCGGGAGGATGAGATCAATGCCTTTATTCCGGAGGAATACTGGACCTTAGAGGCGGATCTTACCTTGGAGGGGTTAAAAAAGCCATTTACAGCTAAGTTTTACGGCACGAAGAAGGGGAAGCTTTCCATCTCCAATAAAGAAGAGCTGAATCAGATTCAGCAGGGCCTGGAAGGACGGCCCTATGTGGTGGAGGAGGTAAAGCATGGGGAGAGAACGAAGAAGGCGCCCATTCCCTTTACCACCAGCACCCTGCAGCAGGAGGCGTCCAAGGTCTTAAACTTCTCCACCCAGAAAACCATGCGTCTGGCACAGCAGCTGTATGAAGGGGTGGATGTGAAGGGACATGGGACCGTAGGCCTTATTACTTACCTGCGTACAGATTCAACCAGGATTGCAGAGGAGGCCCACACAGCGGCCAGGGCCTATATTGAGGAGAATTTTGGCCAGGCCTATGTGGCAAAGGAAGAAAGCGGAAAGAAGGCAGGAGGCAAGATACAGGACGCCCACGAGGCGATCCGTCCCACCAATATAGCTCTGACGCCGGCAGCTGTGAAGGATTCCCTGGCCAGGGACTTATTCCGGCTGTACCAGCTGATCTGGAAGCGTTTTACTGCCAGCCGGATGGAGCAGGCGGTATATGAAACCACCTCTGTGAAGGTAAGCGCCGGGGAGTACCTTTTTACCCTGACCGCTTCCAAGCTGGCCTTTGAAGGATTTATGACGGTCTATGTTCAGGATGAGGAGAAGGAAGAGGAGGGCCGCCCATTAGGAAAGCTGGAGAAGGGGATGGAGCTTAAGCTGGAGGAGCTGAGAGAGGCGCAGCATTTTACGCAGCCCCCGGCCCATTACACAGAGGCATCCCTGGTGAAGTCCCTGGAGGAGCAGGGCATCGGCCGTCCCAGCACCTACGCCCCCACCATCACCACCATTCTGGCCAGGCGGTATGTTACAAAGGAGAATAAAAATCTTTATGTAACCGAGCTGGGGGAGGTGGTGAACCGGATGATGAAGCAGTGCTTTTCCAGCATTGTTGACAAGGATTTCACGGCAAATCTGGAATTTCTTCTGGATAAGGTGGGAGACGGGACCGTGGACTGGAAGACTGTGGTGAGCAATTTCTACCCGGATTTAGAGGAAGCGGTGTCCAAGGCAGAGGAGGAGCTGGAATCTGTGACCATTGCAGATGAGGTGACGGATGAATTATGCGAGCTGTGCGGCCGGAACCTGGTGATTAAATATGGCCCTCACGGGAAATTCCTGGCATGCCCTGGATTTCCGGAATGCAAGAACACAAAGCCTTATCTGGAAAAAATTGGAGTGCCCTGCCCCAAGTGCGGGAAGGAGCTGGTGATCAAAAAGACGAAAAAGGGAAGACGCTATTACGGATGCGAGAACAACCCAGAGTGCGACTTTATGTCCTGGCAGAAGCCTTCCAAGGAGAAATGCCCGGAATGCGGCTCCTATATGGTGGAAAAGGGCAATAAGCTGCTGTGTGCCAATGAGCAGTGCGGCCACAGCATGGAAAAGGATTGACTTTTACCTGAAAATGTTGTACAATGCCAAGAGCGGCAGGAAGCTGTACTAAGGATGCAGAAGCATTCACAGGATTTATTTTTATACATGGATGATACCAGGATCCAATGGTATTTTATAGAAGCGTGATATTTGTATGCTCAGAAAGCACACATTTCCTCAGAAGAGGACTTGGGTGCTTTCTTCATTTATTTTATAGAAAAGTGTGTTTGATGGAAAAAATCCTCCGGGGATTGCTGAGTGCCAGTGGCATCCGTTTAGCAACAGCCGAGGTGAAACGTAGAACGCACTCCGCGCAAAGGAAAATGGCTGCTGTGGCAGCCGTGCTCCGGCGCGGGAGTTTGGCTTGCCGGACTCTTTGTCAAATACAGCAAGAAAGGAAACTGGATATGAGATTGAAGCATGGGAGTTTTAAAACTAAGAAACTTCAGGGAATTTTGCTGGCAGCACTTTTAGCTGTATCCGCATCCGCCTGCCAGAAAAATACAGCTCCGGACCATACAAGCGTGGGACAGGAGGATGGAAAAGCCAGTGAGACCAGAGACAGCGTGGTGATTGCCATCGGCTCAGAGCCGGAGACCCTGGATCCCACTCAGGGCTGGGGCCACGGCAACTCCCCCATCGTCCAGAGTACCCTGGTAAGGTATCGGGCCGATTTGACCTTTGAAAATGATCTGGCTGACAGTTACCAGCTGTCAGAGGACGGGCTCACCTGGAGGTTTACCCTGCGGGAGGACGCATTCTTCACAGACGGGGAGCCGGTAAAGGCAGGAGATGTGGCATTTACCCTGGAGACCGCCAAGGCGGCCCAGGGCTCTGTGGATCTGACTTATATGGAGAAGGCGGAGGCAGTGGATGACCGGACGGTGGAGATTACCCTATCCCAGCCTACCTCCATTTTCCTGAATACCCTTGCCTCCATAGGGATAGTACCAGAGCACGCCTATGGTGAGGATTACGGCAGAAGCCCGGTTGGGTCCGGCCCCTATAAGCTGACAGAGTGGAAACCTCAGGAGCAGCTGATCTTCACTGCCAATGAGGATTATTACGACGGCGCTCCTTCCATTAAGCAGGTTACAGTGGTCTTTATGTCAGAGGATGCCGCCCTGGCGGCAGTGCAGGCAGGTAAGGTGGATGTGGCCTATTCCTCTGCAACCCTGGGCACCACCCAGGTGAAGGGCTATTATGTGGAGGCCATCCCCTCAGCGGACAACCGAGGCTTCACCCTTCCGGTTCTGCCCAACCAGGGAAAAACCACCCAAAGCGGCGCTCCCATCGGCAATGATGTAACCTGCAACCTGGAAATCCGCCAGGCCATCGCCTATGCCATCGACCGCCAGCTGGTGGCGGAAACGGTGCTGAATGGCTTTGGCTGTCCGGCGTATTCGGAAAATGACGGGATGCCCTGGAATAACCCGGAGGTGAAGATTGAGACCGATGTGGACTATGCAAAGAAGCTTCTTAAGGATGCAGGCTGGGCGGACACAGACGGGGACGGCATCGTGGAAAGGGATGGGCAAAAGGCAGAATTTTCCTGTGTCTATCCTGCCGGTGATTCGGTGCGCCAGGCGGTGGCTATGGCGGCAGCAGAGCAGGCTCTGGCAGTCGGAATTAAGATTCAGGTAGAAGGGGTCAGCTGGGATGAGATTATGGAGCGGATGTTTTCTGAGGCAGTGATGATGGGCTGGGGCTCCTCGATACCAAATGAAACCTATTATCTTTACCGCTCAGAAGGCGCCCTGCTGGATGACTTTTATAATCCAGAGGGCTATGGGAGTGATGTGACGGACCGCTACCTGAAGGAAGCCATGGAAGCTCCCTCTGCAGAGGAAGCCAACCGTTGCTGGCAGAAGGTGCAGTGGGACGGCACAAATGGCACGGCCATGAAGGGTGCATGTCCCTGGGTATGGATTGTAAATCTGGATCATGTGACCTATGTGCGGGACGGGCTTTCCATCGGGGAGCAGCCTATCCATGGCCATGGACATGGCCTGCCCTTGATTCAAAACCTGAAGGACTGGACTTGGGAATAAGCTGGTTCCGACCCATTCCCAACACCCATTGGATTTGACTCAAAACCTGAAGGACTGGATCTGGGAAGGGGCGGAATAAGCAGAATCTATCATAAATTGGAGCAGAAAGGGAATGTATGAAAGGATCCTTGGGGCGCCTGGCCCGTATTTTTCTTACTTACAGCATTAAAATGACAACCCTGCTGCTGGCAGTGAGCGTGATTTCCTTTGCCCTGGTCAGCGAGTCGCCGGTGGATCCGGTGCAGCAGTATATCCTGGGCCTGGGCACAGCGGTTTCACCGGAGCAGCGGGAGCAGATAGAGGATTACTGGGGGGTGGATGAGCCGCCGGCAGAGCGGTATATCCACTGGCTCTCAGAGCTTCTCCAGGGGAATCTGGGGGAATCCCTCCTGTACCGCCGGCCAGTGGCAGACATTATCGGCGAGCGCTTCCTGAATTCTCTGGCGCTGATGCTCTGTGCATGGGTGCTGTCCGGCGGGATCGGCTTTACCTTAGGATGCATCATGGGAATGTACCAGGGTCAATGGCCGGACAAAATCCTGAAGCGGATCTGCTACATCATAAGCTCCGTTCCCACCTTTTGGCTGGGGCTGGTGCTTCTCCTGGTGTTTTCTGTGTGGCTGGGATGGTTCCCCATCGGTTTTTCCTCACCGGTAGGTGTGCTGGAGGAGGAGGTGACCATCTGGCAGAGGCTTTACCACCTGATCCTGCCGGCTTTTACCCTAAGTCTTTTGTCCTTTGTAAATATTGCCTTACATACCCGCCAAAAGCTGGCAGATGTTTTGAACAGCGAGTATGTTTTATTCGCCCGGGCGAGGGGCGAGGGGCCCTGGACGATCCTTAGACGGCATGGGCTGCGGAACATCCTGCTTCCCGCGGTAACCCTTCAATTTGCCTCCTTCGCAGAGCTTTTCGGCGGATCTGTCCTGGCGGAAAATGTATTCAGCTATCCGGGACTTGGCAGCGCGGTATCAGCGGCCGGTTTGAATTCTGACGTGCCTCTGCTTTTGGGGATCACTCTGTTTTCCACCCTGTTCGTCTGTGTGGGAAACATGATTGCAAACCTGCTTTACGGGATCATTGATCCCCAGATACAGGAGGTGAGCCTGTGAGACTGGGAAACCGCCGTAAAAAACTGATTCTTCTCACGGTTGTTATGGCCTTGATCTTTATTGCTATCTATGCATTCGGCATTCTGATCCCGGAGGAAGAGATAGCCGGCAGCTTTCTGGAGGCAAGGCGTCCTCCAAGCCCTTCCCATCCCTTTGGTACCGACGCCCTGGGGCGGGATCTGCTGCTGCGTACCTTTAAGGGACTGTCTGTCAGCCTGACGGTGGGATTTGCTGCCTCTGCTGTCAGCGCGGTGATTGCCATCCTGGTGGGGATTGGCGCTGCCGCCGGGGCCAGGTGGGTGGATGGTGTTATGAACTGGGTAATTGACCTGGTAATGGGGGTGCCTCACACCATTTTGATTATCCTGATCTCCTTTTCCGCGGGCCGGGGCTTAAAGGGACTTTTAATCGGGATCGCCGCTACCCATTGGTGCAGCCTGGCCCGTCTGATCCGGGGGGAGGTGCTGCAGTTGCAGTCCCAGCCATACATAGCCGTGTCACGGAAGCTTGGAAAATCCAGCGGATGGATCTTAGTGCACCATTTACTGCCTCATCTGCTGCCACAGTTTTTCGTGGGGCTGATTCTCATGCTTCCCCATGCCATCCTTCACGAGGCATCCATCTCCTTTCTGGGCTTTGGACTGCCGCCGGAGCAGCCGGCCATCGGCATTATTCTGTCGGAAAGCATGGGCTATCTTTCTGCAGGCTTGTGGTGGCCTGCCCTGCTGCCAGGTCTTACCCTGGTGCTGCTGGTTTTGCTGGTGGATAATCTGGGCGAGCAGCTGCAAAAGCTCTTAGATCCCAGCAGCGCACAGGAATAGAAGGGCCGCCGGGCACAGATCGCAGGAGTGCGGACCGCAGCATAGAAGGAGTGATTCACAATGGAGCAAAAAAAAGAAACCTTACTGGAAATCCACGATCTTTCTATCTCCTTTCGGATGTATCACCAGGGACTGGAGCAGAAGGAGCTGCAGGTGATTTCTGACTTATATCTTACGATATATCCCGGGGAGATCGTGGCAGTCGCCGGCTCCTCCGGCTCCGGAAAAAGCCTGCTGGCCTCTGCCATCCTGGGGCTTCTCCCGGGCAATGCCACGGTGCATGGGCACCTCCATTACCAGGGCCAGGAGCTGACGCCGGAACGGCAGAGAAGGCTGCGGGGAAGGGAGATCGCCCTGGTGCCCCAGTCGGTGGCCTACCTGGATCCCCTGATGAAGATAGGGCCTCAGACAGACGGACATGAGAAATCCCGCTCTCCGGAGAGGCGCAGACAGCTTTTTGCCCGGTTCGGGCTGCCAGAGGAAACGGAAGGGCTTTACCCCTTTCAGCTTTCCGGCGGTATGGCCAGACGTGTGCTGGTGTCCACCGCCCTGCTGACCGACGCCAGGCTGGTGATCGCCGATGAGCCCACGCCGGGAATGAGCCTTGATCAGGCCCTGGAGGCTCTGGGAATGTTCCGGGAGATGGCAGATGAGGGGCGGGCGGTGATCCTGATCACCCACGATATTGATCTGGCCTTTGAATTTGCCGACCGGGTGGCTGTCTTTTATGGTGGGACTACGGTGGAAACCGCCCCTGCCTCAGACTTTAAGAAAGGGCCGGAGGCGCTGCGCCACCCTTATTCTAAGGCGCTGTGGTCCGCCCTGCCCCAGAATGGCTTCCATCCCATTCCCGGCTTCCAGCCTTACCCAGGGGATCTGCCGGAGGGCTGTCTCTTTGCCCCCCGCTGTCCCTTAAAAACAGCAGAGTGTACCGCGGCTGTGCCCCCGGTACAGGAAATACGGGGCGGGGAGGTGAGGTGTTACCATGGGACTTGAAGCCAAAAACCTATCCTTCCGCTATAGTAAGAAGCAGCCCTGGATCCTTAAGGACTGTAATGTAACGGTTGAAAGGGGCCAGCGCCTTGCCATCTTTGCCCCCAGCGGCTATGGCAAGACCACCCTTTCCATGCTTTTGGCCGGATATCTGGAGCCAGTTGAGGGGCAGGTTCTCCTGGATGGAAAGCCGCTGCCAGGGAAGGGCATCTGCCCGGTGCAGATGATTCTCCAGCATCCGGAAAGGGCGGTGAATCCCCGGTGGAGACTAAGGCGTGTGCTGGAAGAGAGCGGCACGCTTAAGGAGGAGATGCTTCGGGACTTTGGCATCGAGAGGGCCTGGCTGGACCGTTTTCCCAGGGAGCTGTCCGGCGGAGAGCTCCAACGCTTCTGTGTGGCCAGGGCCCTGATGAGCGGCGGGGAGTATCTGATCTGCGATGAGATCAGCACCATGCTGGATGTAATTACCCAGGCCCAGATCTGGCAGGTAGTTCTTGATGAGGCAAAGAAGCGGAATATGGGGCTCATCGCCGTCACCCATAACTATTATCTGGCGGAGCGGATTGCTACGGGGATACTGGATCTGACGGCAGAAAATGTTGACTGAAAAAAGCAGTGGGATTGTCCTTCGGTTTAAGAAAGCGTCCCGCTGCTTTTTTGCCCCTAGTTTACCGAAAAGGATAGCTTATTGAAAATAGATATGCTAGAATGGAGATGGATGTAAGGAAGAATTGTGATGACAAAAGCATCGGAAAACAAGATGTGTGTTGTGGAGAGCCTGAGCAAAGAGGGATAGGAGATAAGAATTTTATGCATGTTGGAGCGAATACAGTAGAAGAAGAGCAGTTATATTCTGGAGCCTGTGAGAAAGAAATAACAGAACCTTTTAATCCGAAGGATGTGGACATAGTGTCTCAGACGATGGTAGTTTCTAATGTCGTTGATCAGTTGAAGTATGGAGAGATTTTATTAGAACCAGATTTTCAAAGACATCCGGATTTGTGGAATCCTACGCAGCAGAGCCGTCTGATCGAATCATTGATTATCCGTATCCCCCTTCCTACCTTTTATTTTGACAGTACAGATGATGATAAACTGATCGTTGTAGATGGATTGCAAAGATTATATGCGATAAAAAGATTTATGGTGCTTAATATAGATGATAAGGAGCGCCTTGCATTGACCAATCTTGAGTATTTAAAGGAGTACGAGGGAAAAAAATTTGAAGAGCTTCCTCCGATTATACAGAGGCGGATAAACACACAGGCATTATCCACCTATATCATCCGGCCCGGAACACCAGATAAAGTAAGAACAAGTATATTTACAAGAATTAATACGGGAGGACTGACCTTAGAACCAGCGGAGATTAAGAATTCTGTTTATCGGGGACAGGCAGCGAATCTATTAAAGGAGCTGGCGCATTCTGAAGAATTTGTAATAGCTACAAGGAATAAAATCGATCCGAAAAGAATGCTGGATTGTGAATTTGTCAATCGATTTATGGCATTTTACCTGTTAGGAACAGAGCAATATTCGGGTAATTTGGAAGACTATTTAAATGATGTAATGATTCGATTACAAAAAGAATCAAAAGCTACAATCGAGGCATGCCGCAGGGATTTTTTAAAAGCAATGAAATATTCTGTTCGTATTTGGGAAAAAATAGCTTTTAGGAAAATCAATGCAAATGGTTACTATGGGCAGATTAATAAGCCGCTCTATGATGCGATAACCGTTAATTTGGCGAAATTGAGTACACAAGAGTGTGAAAAATTGTTGAGAAGGAAAGATGAATTATTAGAAAAGTATAATGAACTGCTAAATGATAAAAAGTTTGTAGATATGATTACCAGCGGCACTGCCGCCATAGATAATGTTAAGGACAGACATCGCATCATTTATAATCTTTTTCAAGGGGTATTAGCAGATGATTAATTATATGCAAATAGAAAACTTTAAGTCGATAAAGAAATTATCATTGCCGTTAGAAAATTTAAATCTGTTTTTCGGAATGAATGGGATGGGCAAATCCTCAGTGATACAGGCACTGTTGCTTTTGAGGCAAAGCTTTTGGGAAAATTATAAATCGGGATTAGATTTTTTGTATACGAATGGCGAAATGATACAATTAGGAACAGGACAGGATATTTTTTGCCAAAGTGGTTTTTCTGACACCATCAGATTTTATGTCCAGTTTAATGGTGATATAACGTATGATTGCCGCTATAAATACGAATCGGACAAGCCAAACAATGATCAGCTGAAGAGAATTGGGGCAGGAACAAATGAGAACTATACCTCTTCTTTATTCTCCGAACGATTTTCTTATTTGGCTGCAGAACATATAGGGCCCCGAAAGCAATATAGTATTGAAAACTGGAAGAAAAATGGGGTTGCGCGGCTGGGGACAATGGGAGAATTTATCGTTCCTTTTTTAGCGCTTGAAGGAGAAAAAATCCGTATTCCTGATGAGATGTGCCTGCAAACAGGTAAAACGAATCGATTGATTGATCAGGTATCGGCTTGGATGGCAGAAATATCTCCAGGTATACGAATCTCTGCAGAATTACTTCCAACCATTGAAAAGGCAAAGCTGGCAATTAGCTATAGCGGAGACCGGCTGGTATCGGATTCGTTTTTGCCTGTTAATGTTGGATTTGGGATTCCATATGTACTGCCTCTTGTTGTAGAACTGCTTATTTCTGAGGAAGGCAGCCTCATGTTAATTGAGAATCCTGAATCACATCTCCATCCTAAGGGTCAGACGATGATAGCAAGATTGATATCTTTGGCGGCAGACCATGGATGTCAGATTATTTGTGAATCCCATAGTGATCACGTGATTAATGGGGTTAGAGTTGCTGTAAAGAATAAACAAATAAGCCGGAAAAAAGTAGGAGTTTCTTTTTTCACGAAAAACAAAGACCAGGAAACAAAGGTGGACAATATTTATATTGATGAAAATGGAAACCTGAGCGATTATCCTTTAGGACTTTTGGATGAATGGGGAATTCTCATGACTGAGCTAATGTAATATGTAAAGAATCTATGGGTTACAGATTGGACAAACTGCAAGGAGGAAACAAAAGAAATTGGATTTGTTTTTTAATGAATTGTCGATAGATGGAAGAACGAACATAAGCAGAGATTCTGTATCAGCTCTTGTTCAGGTATATCATGCGCTGCGTAAATATAATATAGCAACATGTAGAATTGATTCTGCTAATAACCAAAGATTACATCAGATGATTCAAGATAAGCCGGATTTTTTAAATATAAGAAATTTCTATTTTTCCTTTTTTCGTTCTCCATATGAATCTGAACGAGTAGAAAGTGAGCAGGATGAATATTTGAACCATGAGTGGATTTATCATGGTAAGTCTTGTATCGGCTTACCATTAGCTATCATAATGAATTCAGCTGCTTTAAGTGTCTATGAGACTGACTGGAAAGATGCATTTATTCATATCACAAAAGATGGCAATATGAATGCGGTTAGAAATATTTGCATTGAACAGCATGTTGATTTACATATTCCACAGATACAGCTAGATGAAGAACCGATATTGATAGAATGTGATTTAGAAATAAAAGATAAAAAAATATCCTTAAGAAGTGATCATGGGGTTGACGTACTAACCGAATTTTCAAAACGATTACTCAGATGCCCTTACGTGATAGGCGTCATTAACTCACTGCCATTTAATTCGTTTGAGCGTAGGTTTATTAAAAAGATACGTGAAGATGGTTTGATCGAGATTGTTTTACCCTAGACAGATAAAGGGTATGGTGTTGTGGTCAAAACCACAGGCAGAACGATGAGAGAAACTGAGATGATAGGAAAAATCATAATGGAAAAATATGGAGGAGTATAAATCTCCGGCGAACAGCCGATTTTTTATAGAAGCATAAAAGGATTGAGAAAGGCCAGGTGAAGGAATGAACTATCGATTTTACGGCTGGGAGCATGCAGATGTTCCCGCTATAACAGAAGAATATCAGGGGATCCGAACCCCCCGGGAGCTATACGACGCACTTACCGGCATCTGGTGCCAATATACCTGCGCACCCAGGCTCCGGGAGGGGTGGAGCCTGGAAAACCAGACCTTGGGCCAGTGCTCAATCACCGCATTTCTGGCTCAGGATATCTTCGGCGGCAAGGTCTACGGGATCCTTCGCCCCGGAGGAAATTATCACTGCTACAATGTGGTGGGAGACTGTGTCTTTGATCTGACCAGCGAGCAGTTTGGGGAAGAGGTATTAAACTACGAGGATAATCCGGAACAGCTCCGGGAGGTACATTTTGCAAAGGAAGAGAAGCGGGAGCGGTATCGCTACCTTAGGGACCAGCTTAAGAAACGGTTCGGGGGTAAGCGATGATGAAGAATGAGCCGTGGCTCCAGTGGGCAGTGGAGCTGCAGGCTCTGGCTCAGGCGGGGTTATTCTACAGCAAGGATAGCTATGAATTGGAACGGTATGAGAGAATCCGTGAAATTTCCGCGGAAATGCTCAGCTATAAAACAGAGATTCCTCTGGAAAAGGTAAAAGATTTATTTTGCAGTGACATCGGCTATCAAACGCCGAAGCTTGATACAAGGGCCGCCATCTTTAGAGACGGGAAGATCTTATTAGTGCAGGAGTCAAATGGGACCTGGTCGCTCCCAGGGGGCTGGGTGGATGCAGATTGTTCGGTTGAGGAAAATACAAGAAAGGAAGTCAAGGAAGAGGCTGGGCTGGATGTGATCCCGAAGCGGATCATTGCAGTGCAGGATCGGGAAAAGCATAATCTTCCTGTCTATGCGTACAAGGTCTGCAAGATCTTTATCCTCTGCCAGGTAATCGGCGGAGCCTTTACAGAGAATATCGAAACCGTGGGATTTGACTATTTTTCTCTTGATGAGCTTCCCCTGCTGGCAGAGGAAAAAAATAATCGGGAGCAGATCCAGCTGTGCTTTGATGCGCTGCATGCAGAGCATTGGGAAACGGTGTTTGACTAATCGATCGTTTGGCAAATAGCTGGATCAAACACGCAGATTTCTCTCAGGCTTCCTGCTTTTGTGACGCGGCCCCATTTTTTGCTTTGCATATAAGCTGTGTCATGGTTCCCATAGGGCAGTATACGCACCAGGAGCGGGGCTTAAATAAGACCATGGTAAGGAAGCCTAATACAGTGGAGGTAAGCATCACACTGTAGAAGCCGAAGGCAAACTGAGCCACGCCGTCAGAGAACAGGGTGCCATGGTAAGCCCAATGCCATGGGAGCTTGAATGTCCACAGCAGCGTTACCACCGTGCCCAGATTTTTTGCCCCTGCAAAAACCAGCCAGGTGTTCCACAGCATCAGGAAGAACATAATAAAGAAAAATATCAAAAATCCATAGCGGAAATAGGCGGACCGCATCCAGCCGGGGATATCCTTTTTCCGCGACAGCCCAAACCTGCCGCCGATGAGGGAAAATAGCTGGCCTCTGCCGCAATATCGGTTGCAGTATGCCTTATTGCCCTTTATCATCGCTATGGCGAGGGGGATAAAAAAGCAGAAAAGCCCCAGCCAAGCAAAGAGGATATTAAAAAATCCAAGGATCAGATAAGTAAGGGAGACAATCCAAAGGTAATCATACCATTTCTTTTTTTCTTTCATGCTTCTGTCACCTCCAATGAGATAATGCTTGCAGGGCATTCTTTGACACATTTCCCGCATCCCACACATAATTCCCGGTCGATGACCGCATAGATGCCATGGGGAATCGTGATTGCGCTCCGCGGACAAATCCTTGCGCAGCATCCGCAGGCAACACATTCCTGGGTACTGACGATTGCTTTCCTTTTTGCCATGGTAAAACTCCTTTTGTTTTTTCTTTATTATACAGGAGGAAAAGGATTGCTTCTGTGACGAAGTCACATTGCGGCGCTCTTTAGTGTTTTTTCAGTAGTTGTAATTTCCAAGACATATGATATACTGATGGAAGGGTGCCAGGGATTTACTTTTGTGTTTATCTGGGGGAAACAGCAAATCAAGAGGTATCCAGCGCCAGGGCACGGGAGATCGCGGTTTCACTGATAAAAGCGCTGGCAAAGGAAAATTACTGGATTGGAAGCATAAGGATCGAGAACGACAGTCTATAACAGTCTGTCGTTCTTTTTATATACCTTGATAAATTCATAGGATGAATACAGGTAAAATAGGAAAAAATACAAGAATATTTAAAAAACATAGTATAAATATCTTGACATCCCTAAGAAAATAGTGTATTATACCAAATAGATAGTATGAATTGCCAATAAGCATAAAAAATAGTTGTGCAAAGCGTCATATTGGTATATTCTGATAATAAATCATACTTATTGGAGGAATATACAGAATGGGAAATCAGTCAGAGACATTAGTGGATAAGGTAGTGAACCGCTTTATTGAATCGGCAGGAAGGGAAGGCTATACTGCAGGGAAAAAGCTTCCGATTCAGGATGTGATGCAGAAGACATATGGAGTAAGCCGGAACACCATGCGGGAGGCCTTGAAAAAGCTGGAAACCATGGGAATTGTCAGCATTCGGCAGGGTGATGGGACCTACTTTAACGGACTGGAAATGCAGGCCGATATCAGCCGTCTGTATCCGCTTCTTCAGTTAAATGATACAGATCTGGATGAACTGATGGAAGCGCGAAAGATTTTAGAGACAAAGACAGCGGAAATGGCTGCCCTGCGGGCAACGGAGGAGGATATTAAAGGATTGGAGGAATTACTCCAAAGAATGGAGAAATGCAGAGATGAAATCAGCCAATATACGGAAAATGATTCTAAATTTCACTTATGCATTGCAAAATCATCCCATAATTCGATTATTTACAAATTTGTGAAGCTAATCTATGACATGATGAATGCGCAGCAGGAGGAGATCGCCAAGATGCCTCACCTCCCTAATATTTCTTATGCCTATCATTTGGATCTTGTAAAATATATTAAAGAACGGAATCCAAAGCAGGCAGCTGAGCTTATGCTGGAGCACATCGAGAACGCGCACCAGCGTCTAAAACGGTCAAAAATGAATAACGGGTTGTGAACTGCCCAACAATAAGCCATAGGAGAGGATGCCAATGAAAAACCAGTATTTCTTAGGACTTAAATGTATCAAATGCGGTAAAATCTATGGTCCGGATTCGGATCTGCTGCTATGTCCGGAATGTAACAATCTCTTAGACCCTCAATACGATTATGAAAGACTGAAAAAGGACTGGAATACTCTAGGTATTTCTGAAAGGCCCAATGATATTTGGAAATTTCGTGAATTACTTCCTGTCATTGATTTCGATCAGATCGTTACCTTAGGCGAGGGAGGCGCTCCGTTTTTAAAGTGTCCCGAATTCGCAAAGGAACTGGGCATCGCTGAATTTTATATTTTAAATGATGCATCTCAGCCAACTGGTTCCCTGAAGGATCGCTCCATTGCAATTACTGCCACAAAGGCCAGGGAGTTTGGATATCAAGTATTATCCTGCGATTCTACAGGAAATAAGGCGGCATCCACAGCGGGCTACGCGGCGAGGGCAGGCATGCAGAGCATTGTATTTTGTCCGGAGGAAACTCCTAAGCAAAAGCTGGAGCAGGCATTATTCTATGGAGCAAATCTGGTGAGAGTAGCCGGACACTATTCCCAGGTAAACGCTTTCTATCGTGAGATGGTTGCCAGCAGAAGGTATCACTGGTATGACTGCGGAACCGATAATCCATTCCGCTACGAAGGAAAAAAGACGTATGGGTATGAGATTGCAGTGAATTTAGGATTAAAGGCGCCGGACTATCTATTACAGCCTGCAGCAGGAGGAATGTCTATTGTAAAGGCCTGGAAAGGCTTTAAGGAATTTCAGGCCATAGGGCTTATCAATCATCTTCCAAAACTGGTTGCATGTCAGGCAGAGAACTGCGGGCCGATTGCAGATGCATTCAGCGCTGGAATGGATTCTGTGCCAGGAATCGATAAAGGTCCTACCATTGCAAGTGCCATCGCGGTATCCAATCCGGGTTTACTGGGCGATGAAGCGCTTCATGCAGTACGAGGAAGCGGTGGCTGCGGGATAAAGGTATCGGATGAAGAGCTGCTAAGGGTATGGGAGCGCCTTGGAAGAGCCGGCATATTTTGTGAACCTTCCTCTGCAATTTCGGTTGCATCCGCCTATAAAATGGCTGAGAGCCATAAGCTAAAGCCAACCGATGTACTGGTAGCAGTCGTTACTGGCTCCGGATTTAAGGATGGGATCACCTTATCAAGCAATGTAGAAATCCCTGCAGCTGTGGTAAATGGCAAAGAGGAATTTTACTCCAAGCTGGAGGAAATTCAGGCCAGAATATCCGCGCACTGACCACGGCCCACATGGGGTGAACCCGAATCCTTCAGGGGATTTAAGATTAAAGGAAAAAGATAAGAGGAGGTACGAAATGAATAGGAAAAAATTAGCAGCACTCGCCTTGATTTCATCGGTCGCATTATCCTGTGCGGCGTGTTCATCCCCACAGCAAGGCGCCACGGCCCAGAGCCCAGGGGAGCCGGCGGAATCCGCATCATCAGACAAAAGCGCGGAAAAGGCCCGGCAGAATATTTCAGTTGTGACAGGGCCTGTGGGCGGCTCTATGTATGTAATATCCGGGGCCTGGGCGGACCTTGTCAATAAAAAGAGCGCCTACCTTCAGGTTACGAATCAGGTAGGCGGCGGTTCTGCGTACTGTGCCAGGGTGCTGGGAAATGGGGAAGCGGATTTTGCTATGGTGGGGAATGACGTTGCCTATTACGCAAGGAATGGAGAGGGGGTTTTTGAAGGGGAGGCAGTTGAAAATCTGGTTTGCATCGGAGCTCTTTACGCGGAGGGGTTTCACACCATTGTGAGGAAAAGCAGCGAATTAAATTCCATTGAAGACAGTCGCGAATCATAAAACAGTAACCGTAGGCCCTCCGGGAAGCGGGACCCTGACAAATTCGGAACGTGTATTGGATGCATATGGGCTTACATTCGAAGATGTAAAGGCAAAGGAATTAGACTTTACAGAAAGTGCAGAGGCGATTCGGGATGGCCATGTGGATGCTGCCTTTTACATGACCGGGGTGCCTTACGGCCCGGTTACAGATATTTCCATTACGCAGCCGATTAATGTATTAGGATTAAATCAGGATGCCATCCATAAGCTTCTGGAAGAATATCCCTTCCTTGTGGCCATTCATTATCCGGAAAATACCTATGAGGGAACCGGCGGATTTGATACTGTTGCTGTACGCATGCTTATTACAACCACAGAGGACATGGATGAAGACATTGTATATGATTTGACAAAGCTGCTGGTTGAACAGATCGATTCAATTTCTAATACCCATTCCTGTGGAACTACCATCAGCAAGGATACGCTTCTGGACGGCCTTAGCATCCCCCTTCATCCAGGCGCACAAAGGTATTATAAAGAAATCGGAATGCTACAGTAGATATCTTATGGAGGCGCAGGGCATCCTTACTATGCCTTGCGCTAAAATCAATTAGGAGAAAAATATGTCTGAAGAAAAAAGTGATATCCGGGATAGGCGGATCGAGTATCTGATTACAGCTGTGGCCATTGGCCTATCGTTGTTTCAGATTTATACTTCGATTTTTGGCACATTGCTGGGATATAAGCAAAGAATAATCCATTTAACGGCAATTTTAATCTTAACCTATCTGCTTTATGATCGGAGAGGAAAGGGAAGAAAAAAGAAATGTTCCCTCACAGCACTTCTTATTACATTGATTCTTATTGCTTCTATCAGCTATATCTTTGCAAACTATTCCACCATTGCACTGCGGATCGGAAATCCAAATACCGTTGATTTAATCATAGGCGTGATTTATATCATACTGGTACTGGAGGGCACGAGACGGACCGTGGGATGGCCGCTGGTAATTATTACAGGCGTCTTTCTTGTGTACTGCTTGGCAGGGCCGTATATCCCGGGAATGCTTGGGCACAGAGGGGTTTCCATGAAACGCCTGATTGATCATATGTTTATGACAACAGAGGGGATTTTCGGTGCTCCCTTGGGAACCTCTGCCACCAGCATTGCAATCTTTGTAATTTTTGGCGCGTTTCTTGAAGTCACTCACGGCGGGGATATGTTTATTGACATAGCAGTGGCACTGACTGGGAAAAAAGCGGGCGGCCCTGCAAAAGCAGCTGTAATTTCCAGTGCGTTAATGGAAACGATTTCTGGAAGCTCCATTGCGAATGTAGTGTCCACAGGTACTTTCACAATTCCTCTGATGAAAAAATCTGGTTATAGCAAAGAATTTGCAGGGGCAGTAGAGGCGGTTGCGTCTACTGGAGGGCAGATCATGCCGCCGGTTATGGGAGCCGCCGCATTTTTAATGATTGATTATACACGCCAGCCCTATTCGGATATTATGATTGCAGCCATATTTCCGGCGGTGATCTATTTCTTAAGTGTTTATGTTTCCGTTCATTTAGAGGCAAAAAAGTGTAATTTAAGCGGCATTGAGGAAAAGGCAGACATTAAGAAAATGATGCGGGACCGCGGCCACTTACTGCTCCCTCTCTTTATCATCCTTGGCCTTCTCATCACTGGCGCCACTCCCATGAAGTCTGCTGTATGGGGGATTATCTCCCTGGTGGCCCTGGCCATGGCCAGAAGGACAACAAGGTTTCATCCGGCAAGCATATTCTCTGCTTTGAAAACCGCGGCAATCGGACTAATTCCTGTGGCCATCGCCTGTGCCTCCGCAGGAATTGTTTCCGGAATTATATCCTTAACCGTCGTGGGGCTGAAGCTTGCCAGCTATATCGAGATCATAGCAAATGGAAATTTGTTTCTTGCGTTAATTCTGACGATGCTGGCCTGTGTTATACTGGGCATGGGATTGCCCACAGTTGCAACCTATGTTGTTTTGATTACGATTGTGGGGCCAGTACTCACTAATATGGGAGTCCCTGTGTTAGCTGCCCATTTGTTTGTATTTTATTTTGGCGTGGTAGCGGATATTACGCCGCCGGTGGCATTAGCCGCCTATGCGGCTGCCGGTATTTCCGGGGGAAATTCCTTTAAAACCGGTATTACTGCTACGGGAATTGCAGCCGGAGGCTTTCTGGTGCCATATGTATTTGCCGCAGCGCCTCAGATGCTGCTACATGTGGGAAATGGCATAATAGCGGGTATCTTAACCGCTCTGCCGGTATTTGCCACTGCCTTTATGGGAGTCATTATGCTGAATGCCGCAGTCATTGGATATCTGCTGAAAAGCTGCAGAGTCTGTGAGAGAGTCCTGCTGGCATCCGGGGCGCTTGCTTTGATTTATCCGGGAGCCATAACCGATGTTATCGGGTTGATTTGCTTGACTATTATTAGCGGAATCCAGTGGTTTACTTTAAAAAGAAAGGATTGAAAGCAGTATGAGAATCGAAGAAAAAATAAAAGCGATGGGGCTGGAGCTTCCCGAGGCCCCTGTGCCGGTAGGCGCCTATATCCCGGTACAGATCAGCGGAAATATTGCATATTTATCAGGACAGACCTCCAGGATAAACGGGGTGCGGCGGTATGTAGGAAAGGTGGGCGACACGGTCAGTGAGGAGGAAGCATATCTCTCTTCCAGAGACGCCTGCTTAAACTGTCTGGCCGCGCTGAAGGCAGCAATTGGAGACTTAGATAAGGTAAAGAAAACCTTGAAGCTTGTAGGCTTTGTAAACAGTGCTCCCGGGTTTAATCAGCAGCCAAGAGTAATTAACGGGGCTTCGGATCTCCTATACGAATTATATGGTGAAAATGGACGCCATGCCCGCTCGGCTGTAGGTGTGCAGGAGCTCCCCTTTCATGCATCCGTGGAATTAGAAATGATTCTTGAATTAAAGACTTCAGAGGATATGTAAATAAAATCTTGAATCAGGGGGAAGATATGAATTACATTACGAATTATGAAAGTTTACTGGATCATGGATATCAAAAAGCAAGGAAAACAGCCCTGGACTGTCTGAATGTAGCCCTGGACGCAGCCAGTACATATGAGGGAACAAAGAGGATCCTACGATGCGATGCAGAAAATATTTATGTTGGGACAGAAAGGATCCCCATTTCCCAGCTGGAGCATATTTACGTGGTTGGAGCAGGAAAGGGAACCTTTCCCATCGTAAAAGCTTTGGATGAAATCCTGGGCTCGCGGATTGACGAAGGAGTTGTGGCATTAAAAGAGATAACAGAACCCTTATCCAATCAGCGGATTGCTTTGATTCATGCATCCCATCCGGTTCCAGATGAGCGGAGCCTGGAAGCAGGGAAAAGGATTGCGGCATTGGCAGAAAAATTGACATCAAAGGATTTAGTATTTGCCTGTATTACAGGGGGATGCTCTTCCTTGATGCTGCTTCCTCCAGATGATATACCCTTTTCCGATATACAGGCTTTAGGCAGGGAATTGATGAAGTGCGGAGCGCCCATTAGTGAGATGAATGCGATCTGTAAGCATACCTGCCGTTTAAAGGGAGGCGGCTTATTAAATATGCTGAAAAAAGCCCGCGTGATTACACTGACACAGGATACAAGACCAGAAAATCTGCCATGGCCGGATCCCATGCTTGCGGATCCTTCCACCTTTTCGGATGCCATCCGGATACTAAAGCAGTATGATATGTGGGAGCACATTTCTCAGAAAATCCATCATTATTTACTGCGTGGCATGGAGAATCCAGCGATGGAAACCTTAAAATCAGCGGAAGGAATCCGCCATGAAATATATGATGTAGGGAATCAAAGAAGCGCTTGTGAGGCAGCAGAGCAGTACGCAAAAAAGCAGGGCTATCATGCGGCCATTCTGTCCACTAAGATCGAAGGAGAGGCCAGGGAGGCCGGGTGCGTATTCGCGGGAATTGCTAAGGAAATTAGCTTATATAACCGGCCCTTTCCTGCCCCCTGTGTGATTATCAGCGCCGGGGAAACCAGGGTAACTGTAGGCGATATCCATGGAACCGGAGGGCCGAATCAGGAATTTGTCATGGGCTTTGCGGAAAATATCAAGGGATATCCCAATATTGTATGCGCCTCCATTGATTCAGAGGGAACAGACGGGCCGACCCAGATAGCCGGGGGAATTACCGACGAAACATCCATGGAATGTGCTGGGAAAAACCAGATTGATGTATTTGAAGGCTTAAAACATCATGATTCCTCAAGGCTATTGACCCAAATCAGGGATGCGGTTATGACGGTAGCTACGGGAACCAATGTGGTGAACCTCAGGGTTATGGTAATCGAGGAGAATAAAGATGCAGCATATAAAAATTGAACAGATTACAGCAAGAGAAATCATAAACGGGCGGGGGATTCCTACCGTCGAAGCCATTGTCCAATGTGGATCTGGGATTACAGCCAGGGCGGCAGCGCCTTCCGGGATCTCTGTCTCTGACCATGAAGCCATTGATTTAAGGGACGGAGATTCCCGATTTATGGGGAAGGGAACGCAGAAGGCAGTATCTAATATAAAGCATATCATTGCTCCGGCACTTCGTGGAATGTCTGTTTTTTCCCAGGAGGAAATCGACCGGAAAATGATCGAAATCGACGGCACGCAAAACCGCAGCTATCTGGGAGGCAATGCCATGATAGCAGTATCTGTGGCGGTTGCAAAAGCAGCGGCGGCGGCCAGACAGCTTCCTCTGTATGCATATTTAGGAGGCACTGGAGCCCATGAGATACCCATTCTATGCCCCAATTTAATATCCGGCTCAAAAACTGCCGGAAATCACCTTGATTTCGAAGATTTTTTAGTGGTTCCCCACGGCTTTGACACATTTTCAGAGTCCATCCGGGCTGTGGTGGAGGTGTTCCATATTTTATACCGAAGGCTGTGCAGGGAATATGGCTTAATCGCGCAGATTACGGCGCTGGCGCCTCCATTATACCGAAATGAGGATGCATTTGACTTTTTAAGCGAGGCCATCCGGGAGGCTGGCTATGAAGGAAAAATTGGATTTGCAGTGGATGTGGCTTCCGGATTAATTTATAACCGGGAAAATGGTTTATATGAGATGGAAGGCGGGGATCGGAGCCGGGAGGAGCTGATTAGCTATTATGCAGATTTATGCCGGAATTATCCCATCCATTTTATCGAGGATGGAGTATGGGAGGAGGATTACGACGGCTTTCGGATGATGAAGGAAAGCCTTCCCCCATGGATCGTGGGAGATGATATTTTTGCCACAAATGAATCGCGGTTAAGGCTTGGATACAAGAAAAATGCGGGAAATGGTAACGAAATGGAACCGAATGATGGAAATCGAGGAGCAGCTGGGCAGCCAGTCTGTATTTAAGGGGCGTTTAATATGAAGAAAAAGGTCTTGCTTCCGGAAAGGATTCATCCCATCGGAAGCACCTATCTGGAGGAACGGGGATATGAGCTGCTCTATGGCTCCTGCGAACCAGAGGTAATTATGAAAAAGCTTCCGGAATGTCAGGCAGTTATTACGCGAAATGCGAAAATTACAAGGGAAATGATGGAAGGAGCCCCGAGCCTCCGGGTAATCGCCAGGCATGGCGTAGGTGTGGATCTCATTGACACAGATTCTGCCGCGGAGCTTGGGATCTGGGTTACGAATGCACCGCAGTCAAATACCAATAGTGTGGCGGAGCAGGTAATCGGGGCAATGCTTTCGGTGGCAAGGCATTTTTATCCATGTCAGACCATGATTTCTCAGGGAAGCTATCATCAGCGGACACAGATTTGCGGGATGGAATTGTGTGGGAAAACCCTTGGAATCATAGGATTTGGAAGAATCGGTTATTCTGTGGCGCGAAAGGCGTCCTTGGGGCTGAATATGAACATCCTGGTATACGATCCCTTCCAAAAACCAAAGGCCCTGGAATATCCAATCCAACTGGCAGGCACCCTGAAGGAATTGCTGGAGGCTTCGGATGTAGTGTCTCTTCACGCCCCTTTATTAAGCAGCAATTATCACATGATCGGAAGGGAGCAATTTTCCTGGATGAAGGAAGGGGCCATCCGGATTAACTATGCAAGGGGAGCCTTGATCGATGCTGACGCGCTGTGGGAGGCTGTGGCGCAGGGAAAGCTGGCAGGCGCGGCTCTGGATGTGTTTGAGGAGGAGCCCATTCTTCCAGAGAATCCGCTGGCTGGGCTTCCACAAGTATTGCTCACCCCTCATACCGCTTCATTTACAGAGGAAAGCCTGAAGAATATGGCTCTTCATTCAGCTATGACCGTCCATCAGGTACTGTCAGGCCAAATACCTTCCTGGTATGTTGTAGCTGGCGCTAGGTAACGAACTGTGCTTTAAAACAGAATCAGGAAACAGAATCAGGATCCAAGTACCGCTTGACACCACCGCATTTTTTCTGTATGCTGATCATAGTGACCGATTTATGGATGAAAGCGTCGGTCAGGGAGGACTGCAAAGCGTTAGAGGAGGACTTTTATGCTGTTAGGCATTGCAAATGGGATCTTGATTTTTTACCTTTGGACCTGGTTTATCTGGCCCTTTGTCTTTGTCTTCGGACTGGCCTTTGGGATAGCGGATCTGGTGAAGAATGAAAATTCAAAGGGGAAAGGGCTGATCTGGGCCGGGATTGCTCTGCTGATTATGACAACTGCCATGATCGGGTATATGCTGAGGTAAAGTAAATTTTTTATTTTTTTTGAATGGAATGCCTGTTTCCAATCGTATTCCTAATGAAACGAAAATGATTACAAATATGGAGGAAACAGACATGAAAAAGAAGTTAATCGGCATTGTAACAGCAGGATTGGTATTTGGCCTTAGCGCTACCAGCGCATTTGGGGCGTGCCATGGGCGGGGCGGCCGCTTTGTGGATGAAAATCAGGACGGGATCTGCGATTACGCAGGTAATGTCTGCTATTTTGCTGATGCAGATGGAGACGGGGTATGTGATACCTGCGGCAGGATTCCCGGCCAAAGCGGTATAAATGCCTGCCATGGAAATGGGTCAGGGCGGGGCCATGGCTGTCACAGAAGGTAATACCCACTTAAAAACGAGGTTTTAGCATGCGGAGCGAGCAGGAGGTAAACAGAGCCATAGACCGGTATTCGGATACGGTCCGGCGGCTCTGTATGATTCATCTGAAAAATCATGCGGACACAGAGGACATATTTCAAACTGTATTTTTGAAATATGTCCTTAGTTCTGTTTCCTTTGAAAATGAAGAGCACGAGAAGGCCTGGTTTATCCGCGTTACCATCAATGCATGTAAGGATCTGCTGAAAAGCTTTTTCCGCAGCCGCACGGTTTCACTGGATGAAGTCATGGATCAGCCGGCCTGGACGGCGCCGGATCACCGGGAGCTTTTAGAAGCGGTGCTTTCCCTTCCCCAAAAGTATCGTGAGGTGGTATATCTGCATTACTATGAAGAGTATACAGCCCCGCAAATCAGCCGGATAATAGGGAAAAATGTAAATACGGTGTACACACACCTGACGCGTGCCAAGGAGATGCTCAGGGAAAAGCTGGGAGGTGACGGATATGAATAACCCATGGAAGCAGGCCTTTGACCAGGTTCAGGCAGGAGAGGAGCTGAAGGATAAGACCAGAGCATTTCTCGCCCGGAAAACCCGGGGATATACCAGAAGGAGCTGGGTGAATTATCCGCTTCTTATCTCTGCAGCCGCCTGCCTGCTGCTTTTGATGGCTGGCGGCCACTGGCTTTATTTCATCCCAACCGCGAAAATTAGCATTGACGTGAATCCATCCATCGAGCTTGGAATCAACCGGTTTGATCAAGTGGTTTCCGTGGAGGCTTATAATGAAGACGGACAGGAATTAGCCGATGCTCTAAATATCAAGTATGTAAATTATGTGGAAGCGGTGAATCAGATTCTGGAGAATGAATCAGTGGCAGCTCTGCTGGCGGGAGATGAGGTTATGCTGATCACGGTGATCGACGGGAAGGAGGGTCAGTCCTTCCGGCTTCTTTCCGGCGTTGAAGCCTGTGCAGCGGGACATCAGAATACCTACTGCTATTCTTCTGATACAAAGGAGGAGGATGCGGCCCACCAGGCGGGGATGTCCTGCGGAAAATACCGGGCCTTTTTGGAGATCCAAAGCTTAAATCCCCATATCACTGCTGAGGAAATCCGCGGGATGACCATGAGGGAAATCTGGGATCTTATAGATTCCCTGAAGGCGGAGAAGGGGACGTACGAGCCGCCATGGGAAGAGAATGGCCAGGGCAGAGGCCAGGGACGCCATGGGGGCGGACACGGCCATGGGCACGGAAATGGAAGCGGGCGTCATCGATAAGGGATAAGGAGAAACAAAAAAATAGCGCCCGGGTCGGGAGAGCTTAGCGGCAGAGATAAAAAACCATTTATAACGTCAATCCGCCTGTTCATAACATAATTAAAATCCGGATTCATTTCCTGCCGATATAAAAATCGTAGGAGGAAGGCGAGGCCAAGAGAAAATCCAGGCCTCTCTGATGATGAATTTCAAGAAGGAGGTTAATGTATGAACGTAAAAACGATGGAAGGGCTGGCGGGAGCCAATGCAAGCATCCATTTGATGTCCACGCCCATGGGCATTGCAAAGGAGGCGGAGAATAAAGGGGATACGGAGAAAATGAAGCGGGCCTTAAGCTATGCCTCTCAGATGACGGATCAGGCGGAGGCATACGGCGAGAAAACCAGTAAGGGAATGGAGCTGGATGCCGAGGAGGCGAAGAAGCAGGAAGAGCTGCGCCAGGAGGAATGGATCCAGGCCCGTAGAAAAGAGCGGGAGGAGCTGGAGAAGAAGGTGAAGGAGGGAGAGGAGGCATCAGGAGAAGCTGGCCTTGATTCCGTGGAAATCAGCGGAGAAGGAAAATATCAGGCTGAAATGGCCGCTCCTTCAGCAGACAATGCACCGGATGTGGTGTATGATAAGTCCGGGGAGGCTGTGGAAGCAGCTGCGGAGACCGGAGAAAATATTAATGTAAGCGTATAAAGAAATGGATTGATCTGGAAGTCTTTTTCTGCTATGATAGATGGAAGAAAAAGGCATTGGGGGTGTTAATCCATGAAAAGGTTTGATGTAAAAAGTTTTGCAGCGGGAATAATCATTGGAACACTGGGGATCACCACAGCCTTTGCATCGACGAATATCCGGTCTGCGGTATTAAGCGATACAAAGCTGACGCTAAGAGGAATTCCCATATCTTTCAGCAAGCCCCTGATTTCGGTTACGATGGAGGATTCACAAGCTTCCAGCCTGTATGTGCCAGCCGATGAAGCATTTGAGAAGCTGGGATATAAAATTGCCTGGGACAGCGGGACGAATACCCTTGATTTGGTGCCGGAGAGCGGATATTCTCAAGAAGTAACCGGCGGCGGTGTACAGGGAAATGTAGTGATGGATCTGGCGAACCATGCGAATCAGAAAAATATTGCTGAGTCCGGCTCATTTCAGGCAATGGCGAATCAGATTTTAACCATAACCGTTACCTCAACCATCAAAGGAGGAACCGTGGAGCTGTTTTTATTTGACCCAGATGGGAAGGAACGCCGCATTACCATCGGAGCTTCCCATATGACTGAGGAGATTCCCTTGGAACCGGGAACCTGGCAGTATAACTGTTCCGGAATCTTTACCGAGGGCGGGGATGTGAGAATCACAGGTACGATCAAGCAGGGGGCTTAGAAGGCCCCCTGCTTGATCATTGATAAACTCGTTTAGCAAAAAATTCGTCGATCCGTTTCTTAATATCCACCGGACTTAGGTATTTCAGCAGATATCCATCTGCCTTTAGGGATAACACCTTGTTAACACTTTCCTTATCATCAATACAGGTGAGGAAGATCACGGGAATATCTGCAAATTCCTTCTCAGAGTGGAGCATTTCCAGCACATGGAGTCCGTCGCAGATGGGCATTTCGTAATCCAGCAGAACCAAATCCGGCCTGTCCAGGGTAATGGACCGGATGGCAGACACCCCGGAGCTGACCTCGGAGACATCGTAATCCTCAGCCAGCAGCCGCTTTATCCGCTGCCGTATGGTGATGGAATCATCCACAATCAAAATCTTTCTTCTTGCCTTCCGTTCCTTTTCTATCAGATACTTTTCGATTTCTGTAACCGCATTGCCCACATGAAGGGGGATCCAGAAGTTCTTCTCCAGCAGCTGTGGCGCAAAGACGCAGTAAGCAAAGTATCCCTCTCTGGTGCTGAATAAAAGACTGACCTGAGGCTTTTTCTTCTCAAAGATCTCATGAAACTGCTCATAGGTCAGAAGGTTCTCCTCCGTCATATCATAATCGCGGATGGAGGGATAGTGATTCATAACACGCCGCACAAACTGGCAGGCCGTATACCGGGCTGCATTCAGCAGCATGATATCCAGCTTGTCAGAGGACAGCCCCATGATCTTCCCCACCGTGTGGATCAAAATGCTGTCTTCAAACACTAAAAGGATTTCCCACTTCTTATGATCCTGTTCTCTGCTGTAAACCAGGCGGTAATAGACTCCCTTTCCGAATTTTTCCCCGTCATATGCATTGCTGATTACCTGAGCCTTGAGCTGGAACATGCTTTTTAAAAGAGAAAGGATCACCTTTTCCATGGCTGAAAGCTCTTCCTCCGGCAAAAGGTCGATCCACTTGCTCATTTTTTCGCCGGTGATTGCCATATCCTCGGTTAAGGTGTGCCCGATCAGCCATCCGGCGCAGACTGCGAGAAAATGCTCCATCGCGGAAGGAGAGTAGTTCTCCCGCAGTAATTCCTTCTCCAGGGCAGGGAGGGAGTTCTCCCTGAAATCTCTGTGCAGCCGTCTATGCATCGGGAACTCTTCATATCCGATTAATTCCATATAATGCTCTTCATCTTCAAAATGCTTCAGGGCATGGGTTTTAAAATATTTAATCCCTTCCTGACATGCCCGCCTGCTTTTCGCGGCTTCCCCTTTTAAAGTGAATAGCTTGTTGATGATATGAAATAGTCTCTGATGCTCCTCATCGATAATCTTTACTCCGATATTAAATTCATCCTTCCATACTAATTGGCTGTCCATATATAAGCGCCTCCCTTGCTGCAGCCTATATAATATACTATTTCAGACAAGCCAAAATGCTACAGCTAATCCTGATTCAAATAAGGCTTTACCAGATCATAGCTATGATCGCATAGGGTATCATACCAGAGCTGGCCGGTGGCAGCGTCAGCTGCATCCAGAGGGAGCGTCCCCCTGGTCTGCAGTAATTCCTCGCAGAGAAAGGCCATGATTTTTCCATTCACCTCCGTCTCCCCTCCCTGCTCAAATTGATTCAGGCAATAGGAGAGGGAGTAATCCCCATATTTAATAAGCTCCCGGTATTCCGTATTATTCTGGCCAGGGATGGTTTGAGGGTTAAAGGAAGCGCCGGGGCCGGAGCAGAGTGTATCCAGGAGACGGCGGATCACAGGGACTGTATCCAGACAAGTGCCCTGGACGGCCTGTTTGTAACAGCTCTGCTGCTGCCGGATAATAAATTTCTGGCTGTCCATGCCATCCTGTACAAGATGCTCTGGAAATTTATCCCGGATATCCTGCTCAAAATAGCTGCCATCCCGAGGCTCCCAGTACTCCTTTAAGAGATAGCCGTCTGGCTCCGCTTCAAAGGTCAGCACAGTAGGGATATGGCAGCCGCCGTTTTCCTCCAGCCCATGCTCTGAGACGATATACCGCATATAGAGCACCCAGCCATAGCATACCACGGTATCGCCGCCGCTTTCCGAAGCGTCAGCTTCCATATCCAGCATAACAAAATCACAGCAGGCAAAGTCATAAATGCGGGAATAGGAATCCTTCTTCTTCTGCAAAATGGCGTTCCGGATCGCCTGATAAAGGGGGGATGGGAAAGCTTCCCACATGTAGCCTTCCTCCAGTGCCCCAGTTGTTTCTATGACAATTGGCTCATCCGTACCATGTATCTGAGTCAAAGGCTCCTGCAGCTCTCCTGGAACATAGCTGATGGCCATCTGCTCCTCCGGAGAAAGGAGATTATACCATTCCAGCCATTGGATGGTATCTTCGGATAGGTCTTCTCTGCTGTACCATTGCCCCATATATTGAATTTGGTTCTCGTTCTCATCCGCATTGCTTTCGTTCGCATAGCTTTCATTCTCATAGCTTTCGTTCTCATAGGTCGTCTCTGCCGGCTTGGCCAGAAAGGCTGCCGCAGCCAGGATACAGGCCGCTGCCGCAGCCAGGATGATCCAAAATACCGGTTTCACATTTTTTCCCAAAGCTTACGCCTCCTTTTGCTGTTTTCGAAATTCGGTGGGAGATACCCCGCATTGCTTTTTAAACAGGCGGGAAAAATACAGAGGATTCTGATACCCTACGATCTCTGCAACCTCTGTAACATTATAAGAGGTGGATTCCAGCAGGCTCTGGGCATTGGATATCCGAAGAGAGAGCAGGTACTGGGTAGGGGTTACGCCAGTATAATCCTTGAAATTCCGGATAAACCAGCTGATGCTCATGCCGCGGCTCCTGGCATACTCTTCCATGTTGATGGGGTGATTATAATTCGAGTGGAAGTGAGTAACCGCCAGATCCATCTCATCGATGAGAAATACATTCTTACTTTTCGGCTTCTTTTCCTGAAGCCGGCTGATCAGGACGAATAGTAATTCCAGGTAGTGGACAAGAACCTCCTCATAATGAGGCTTGGTAAGCTTCAGCTCCTGAATCATATGTAAATAAATCCGTTTATAATCCAGAGAGGTGCCGGTGTGAATCACATGGGCCTTGTCAGGGATACGGTATTTCCGCAGAATATTTTTCACATTATTCCCGGTAAAGTGAACCCAGTAGACCTCTGTGTGGTCCACTCCGTAATAGTAGTAGCGCTGCTCCTCCTTGGGCCGGTAGAGAACCATATTTCCGGCAGTAACGATCTCTTCCTTTCCGTGGAAATAGAAATGCGCCCTGCCGGAGGCGATATAGAGCAGCTGATAGTCCAGGCGCCCCTTTGGCCGGTGGGTGGGAAGCCTGGGCCTGGTAAATAATTGATAGACGCCGGCGCTTCCCACAAAAAGGGGGTGCTTTTTATCCTTAAAATCTCGAAGGGAATTGTGCCAGTATGCATTATCGGTGTACATAAATGATTACCTCCTTATGGGAGTGGGTGGGTGTCGCAGTCCGTTGGGAATCGCTGGCTAAGTGGGTGTCGTTGCCCGGTAGGAATCGCTGGCTAAGTGGGTGTCGTTGCCCGTTAGGATTCGCTGGCCAGGTGGGTGTCGTTACTTGTTAGGGAATCCAAGGTTTCGGGGT
>CATOJE010000037.1 GCA_951800145.1 uncultured Lachnospiraceae bacterium
CGGTCTTCCACGGACCTTATGCGTCCGCTACGCTTTCGGCGGAGCGAGAGCGCGGTGACGTTGGGACCCGGCCTGACGCGGGCGTAGCTTCCTGGCGAACATGCGCCTGCACCTTCCCCGCTGCCTGCGACTCCTAACGGGCTGCAAAACACTTGGCCAGAGATTCCCAGAAGGCATGGCAGTGCACCTGGCCAGAGATTCCCAGAAGGCATGGCAGTGCACTTGGCTAGAGATCCCTAGAAGGATCGGCAGTACACTTGGCTGGAGCTCCCCAGACCATCTGCGACTCACTGAAACAGCAAAATTATGCCCTCTGACATAAACGCGCACAGTTTTGCAAGGTTAATGACATTAGGAACGTACTATATGTAAAAGTGCACAAGGATCTCTGCTAATTGTATCATTTTGTGCATGTTTTGTCCATTCTGATTTATGTAAAAATTAGAAATAGTATCGTATAATACAAACAAACACAAGGCCTGTGTATGAAGTAAGGGATTTGCAAATCATTCTGCAACGCTGTAGCATAGTCAAAAATAATGTATATAAGGAGGAACCTGCCATGATTGTACCGCGCTATTATGAGGATTTGCATGTGCTTCATGAAAATACCATGCCGGACCGATCGTATTATATCCCTTCATCGGTTCGGATGGATGGACTTGTGGAGCAGAGAGAACAGTCAGACCGTATCCAAATGCTAAATGGCCAATGGAAATTTAAATATTTCCACAGCATCTATCATCTTAATGAGCTCTTCTATGAACCAGACTTTGACTCCCGGGATTATGACACCGTGGCTGTCCCCGGCATCTGGCAGAGCTATGGCTATGATCAGCACCAGTACACGAACTTCCGTTATCCCTTCCCTGTGGATCCGCCCTATGTGCCCCAGGATAATCCCTGCGGAGCGTATCTGCGCACCTTTCACTATGAAAAACAGGAGCAGGCGCCGGAGGTATTTCTGGAATTTGAAGGAGTTGATTCCTGCTTTTATGTGTGGCTTAACGGGAATTACGTGGGCTACAGCCAGGTTTCCCACAGCCTCAGCGAATTCCAGGTGACCAAATATATGAAGGAGGGGGAGAATCTTCTTGCGGTCCTGGTTCTAAAATGGTGTGACGGCAGCTATCTGGAGGATCAGGACAAATTCCGCGTGAGCGGCATTTTCCGGGATGTGTATCTGATGAAGCGGCCCAAGCAGTGTATCTACGACTATTTCATCAACACCACCCTGGAGGAGGACGGGGCCCTTGTAAACATCCGGACCAAATATCTGGACCAGATCATCCCGGTGACCGCCACGGTTTACGATGGAGAGGGGAAATGGATGACAGAGTTTGTCTACCAGGGAGATACCGGGTTTATGATCCAGGAGCCCCATCTGTGGAACAGCGAACAGCCATATTTATATACGCTGGTTCTGGAAACCCAGGGGGAGGTGATCACGGAGCAGATCGGCATCCGCCAGATTGAAGTGAAGGGAAATGTGGTGTACTTAAACGGATCGCCTGTAACCTTTCGGGGAGTGAACCGCCATGATTCGGATCCGGCCACTGGATGTGTGGTTTCTGTGGACCACATGAAACGGGATCTGGCCATGATGAAGCAGTATAATTTCAATGCCATCCGCACCAGCCATTATCCAAACCAGCCTATGTTTTACCAGATGTGCGACCGATATGGGTTTTTCGTCATTGACGAAGCGGACAATGAAAGCCATGGGCCATGGATGCTGTGCTATTCCAATGATACGGACGCAGAGCGGGCCGGCCGGTGGAATGAGCTGATCAGCGATAATCCGGAATTTAACGAAGCCACCCTTGACCGGGTGAAAAAGCTGGTAGAGCGGGACAAAAACCGTCCCTGCGTCATCATCTGGTCCATGGGTAATGAATGCGGCTACGGCTGTACCTTTGAAAAGGCCCTGGCCTGGACAAAGCAATTTGACCCCAGCCGGCTGACCCACTACGAGAGCGCATATTACCGGGGACGCAAGCGAACATACGATTACTCCAATATTGATCTTTACAGCCGGATGTATCCCAGCTTTACAGAGGTGACAAGCTATGCAGAATCTAATCCGGATAAGCCCTACATTCTCTGCGAGTATTGTCATTCCATGGGAAATGGCGCGGGAGATTATGAGGACTATTTTGAACTGATGGAGAAATATGACTGCATCTGCGGCGGCTTTGTATGGGAGTGGTGCGACCACGCTGTCTTAAAGGGGAAAACTGCAGATGGCAAATGCCAGTACCTTTATGGCGGCGACCACGGAGAATACCCCCAGGACGGAAACTTCTGTATGGACGGGCTGGTGTATCCGGACCGGACCCCTCATAAGGGACTGCTGGAATATAAAAATGTCCACCGTCCGGCCAGAATCCTTTCTTACGCCCAGGACTCAGGAATCCTGGTGCTGAAAAATCAGATGAACTATGTGGACATCCGGGATTACTTAGAGATCTCCTATGAGGTAAGTGTAGACGGAAGGGAGATATCCTCTGGAAAAATCGACGAAGCCAATATCCCTCAGATCCCTCCGGGGAGAGAGGCGCCGATCTCTCTTCCAGTAACCGTGCCGGAACGGGGAAGGGCGTTTTTAAAGGTATGGTATACCCTGAAAAAGGAAGAGCCCTTCCGCAGACGGGGCCATGTGCTTGGCTTTGATGAAATTGCACTTACAAACCGGGATCCACGCAACCAGACCAGCCTTCAATGGCAGGAGGAAGCAAGGGAAAACCGCGCCGGCCTGCCTCAGCTTACAGTATCGGAGACCCAAAGGCAGCTGATCATAAAGGGCGGCACCTTTACCTATGTTTATAATAAGCTCTACGGCATCTTTGACCAGCTGACCGTGGGGGGAAGGGAATTCTTAGACCGGGCCATGGAGCTGAGCCTCTGGAGGGCGCCCACGGACAATGATATGTACATCAAGGCAGAGTGGGAGAAGGCGATGTATAACCGGGCCCTGTCCAGGGCCTATGTGACCAATTATACATTAACCGCAGAGCATCTGGAGATCCACAGCCGGATGGCCATGACCGCAGTGACGGTACAAAGGATGATGGACATCGATACCGTCTGGCGCATTGATAACACAGGACAGATTTCTGTGACTATGGATGTTACAAGGAATCCGGATTTTCCGGAGCTGCCCAGATTCGGGCTGCGGCTCTTCCTTCCGGAGGAGATGAACCAGGTTACCTACTTTGGCATGGGGCCGGAGGAGAGCTATGTGGATAAGTGCAGGGCTGCAAGCCATGGGCTCTACTCCTCCACGGTTGCAGATCTCCATGAGGATTATATAAAGCCTCAGGAAAACGGCAGCCACTTTGGCTGTGACTATGTGATTCTCAAGGGGAGGGACAGCGCCATAAAGGCATACGGAGAAAAGCCATTTTCCTTTAACGCTTCCGTCTTCACCCAGGAGGAGCTGACGGAAAAAAAGCATAATTTTGAGCTGGTTCCCTGCGGGAGCACTGTGTGGAATCTGGATTTCAGGCAGAATGGAATCGGATCCAACAGCTGCGGCCCAAGGCTTTTAGAGAAATACCGGCTGAAGGAGGAGACATTCACTTTCTCTTTACATTTAAAACCAGAACACACAGAAGAACAGGATAAGGAGGCAGCAATATGAAAGAACGAACCTATTTAAAGTGGTACAATAAAGTTGGCTATGGCTCTGGTGATATTGCGGGGAATGTGGTGTATGCCCTTCTGTCTGCCTTTGTCATGATTTTCCTCACGGATACCGTGGGCCTGAATGCGGGGATTGTAGGGACCTTGATTGCAGTTTCCAAGCTTTTTGACGGGGTCAGCGATATCTTCTTCGGCTCCATGATCGACAAGACCCACAGCAAAATGGGGAAGGCCCGTCCCTGGATGCTTTATGGCTACCTTGGATGCGCAGTCTGCCTGGTGGCTATCTTTATCATCCCGGCGGATATCAGCGAGTTTGCCCAGTACGCATGGTTTTTCATCGCCTATACCTTGCTGAATGCAGGCTTTTACACAGCGAATAATATCGCCTACTCCGCCTTAACCGCCCTGGTTACAAAGAATAATCATGAGCGCGTTCAGATGGGCTCCATTCGCTTTATGTTTGCCTTTGGCACCAGCATGCTGATTCAGACCATCACCGTGGGATGCGTAGCTTATTTCGGCGGCGGCGCAAGCGCCTGGAGAACCGTGGCTATTATCTACGCCATTGTAGGGGTAATCTCCAATACACTGTCCGTGTGGTCGGTGAAGGAGCTTTCCCCGGAGGAGCTGGCTGAGGGGGAGATGGGCCAGGATCCGGCAAAGCCAGAAGAAGCGTATCATCTCACCGAGGCCTTCCGGCTGTTGATTCATAATAAATATTATCTGATGATTTGCGCTTCCTACATTTTAATGCAGATTTACTCTGCAACCCTGAACATGGGAATTTACTTTATGACCTATGTGCTGAAAAATGCGAACCTTTTGGGGGTGTTTTCCTGGGCAATTAATATTCCCATGATTATCGGACTTTTATTTACCCCGGCGTTGGTGGCGAAGTGGAGGGGGATGTACCGGCTGAACTTATATGGCTATGCCTTAGGAACCATAGGGCGTCTGGGCGTGGTGATTGCCGGGTATATGGGAAGCATTCCGCTGATGCTTTTATGCACTGCCATCGCCGCCATAGGGATGAGCCCTTTGCAGGGAGATATGAACGCCCTCATTGCAACCTGCTCCGAGTATACCTTTTTAAAAACCGGAAAACGGGTGGACGGCACCATGTACTCCTGCACCTCCCTGGGGACGAAGCTGGGAGGCGGCATCGGAACCGCCCTTGCCGGCTGGCTGCTGGCATACAGCGGCTATGTAGGCGGCGCTCCGGAGCAGTCCGCCTCCTGCATCAATATGCTCCACATCATGTACCTGTGGCTTCCGATGCTCTTTAACCTTCTGATTACACTGATTCTGACCCGGTTAAATGTGGAAAAGGAGAATGAGAAGCTGCGCGCAGCATCCGGGGCGGTTCTGCAGATTCAATAAAAGCGTCAGGAGCTCTTGACTTTGGCAGCGGTTTGAGGTATACTATTATCGTCATATGTCGGAAACGGAGGTGGGGTATGGCACGGCCGACTCGATGCAGAAGGATTTGTTTTCAGCCAAGGTATGACCATTTTGCCCCCTGCGGGGTGGAAGGGACAGAGCAAATCCTGCTGACAGTGGATGAATTTGAAGCAGTCCGCATTATTGATTATGAAAAAAGGACTCATGAGCAGTGTGCCAGGCAGATGGGGATTTCCCGCACAACCGTCACCGAAATGTATGAGCGGGCCCGGACAAAGCTTGCGGACTGCATTGTCAATGGGAAAGCACTGCATATTTCCGGCGGAAATTATAAGCTCTGCGACGGCTCAGACCAGAGGTGCTGCAACCGAAGCTGCGGGAATGCCAGCTCTGTGGAGGAAGCTGCCGGAGGAAGAAAGGAAGACAGGATGATGAAGATTGCAGTTACTTACGAGAATGGAAACGTATTCCCTCATTTCGGGCATACAGAGCAGTTCAAGATCTATGAGGCTGAGGACGGGAAGATTACCGGTTCCCAGGTTGTGGATACCAATGGAAGCGGACATGGGGCTCTGGCAGGCTTTCTTTCCGGCCAAAAGGTGGATGTGCTGATCTGCGGCGGGATTGGTGCAGGGGCACAGAATGCCCTGGCAGAGGCGGGAATCCGTCTTTACGGCGGGGTGTCCGGCAGCGCGGATGAGGCGGTTATTGCCCTGTTAGCGGGAAGCCTTGCCTACGATCCGGATGTCCACTGCAATCACCACGGGGAAGGGCACCATCACGGCGAGGGGCATTCCTGTGGAGAGGATAACCATGGCTGCGGAGGAAATGGAGGCAGCTGCCACTAAATCAGCTTAAAAACCCAGTTATTTTCCAGGCGGTACAGCCGTCTGGGGGATAACCGGGTTTTTCTGTAGGAAAGCAAGTTATTCATTGTCAATAAAATTGATATATGGTATACTTTTTTTAATTTCACTGGAAAGGTATGGTATCGATGAATCGAAATTGTTTTTTCCTGCTTCCGGTCATGGGAGCATTTTTCTTGACAGCCGCCTGTGGCAGGCAGGAGCCTCCGGTATCCCAGGGCAGGATAGAGAGTTCTTCAGTGGAGCTGACCGTCTGGGGAGCCGCAGAGGACGAGGCGTTGCTTTCTGAAATTTTCTCCTCCTTCCAGTCCCGCTATGCCGGCGAGGCAGATATCCGGATCACCTATCAGCCCCAGAGCGAGTCCAGCTGCAAGGATGCACTGCTGGGTAACCTAGAGCACGGTGCGGATGTGTTCGCCTTTGCCGATGATCAGGTGGCGGCCCTGGCGGCTGCCGGCGCCCTGGATCCCATTGAGAATGGGGAAGGGATCCGCCAGGCGAATTTATCCACGGCTGTGGAGGCGGCCTCGGTGGAAGGCACATTGTATGCATACCCATTGACCGCGGATAATGGGTATTTCCTTTACTATAATCAGGCATATTTTTCGGAGGAGGATATTCAAAGCCTGGAGCGGATCCTGGAAGTAGCGGAGGAGGCGGGGAAGGAGTTTTCCATGGACTGGTCCTCTGCATGGTATGTTTATGCATTTTTTGGAAATACCGGTTTAGAGGTGGGGCTGAATGAGGACGGACTTACCAATTATTGTACCTGGAATCGCACGGACGGCTCCATCCGCGGCGTGGATGTGGCCCAGGCTATGCTGGGAGTGGGAACCAGCCCCGGATTTGCCAGCCGGACGGATGAGGAATTCCTCCAGGGGGTAAAGGACGGCACAGTGATCGCCGGAGTCAGCGGTGTGTGGAATGCACTGGCAGTGGAGGAGGCCTGGGGGAAAAACACCGGTGCAGCGAAGCTCCCCACTTATATCTGCCGGGGAAAGCCTGTTCAGATGGCCTCCTTCTCCGGCTGTAAGCTCATCGGTGTGAATGCGTACTCCAAGGAACCGGAATGGGCAGATCGCCTGGCCCAGTGGATCACCAGTGAGGAGAATCAGTCCCTCCGTTTTGAACTGCGGGGGCAGGGACCTTCTAATATCCGTGCGGCGAATTCCCCTCAGGTGCAGTCCTCTCAGGCTATCGCAGCGCTGTTAGCCCAGTCGGAATTTTCCCAGCTTCAGCGGATCGGAGGGAAGTTCTGGGATCCGGTGGCAGAATATGCCCAGAGCATGGCTCAGGGGAACCCTTCCGGCGCCTCCCTTCAGGCTCAGCTGGACCGGCTGGCGGAGGGCGTGACTGCGCGGTAGGCAGCCGAAGATGTGTTAAGGAGAGAATGGTATGAAAGGCAAATTGACACTGCAGCAGCGTTTGATCCTGCCCGTCATTCTGTTAGGGCTGATAACGCTTCTGTCAAATATCCTGGCGGTTTTCAGCATTCACAATGTGAATGCCAATGCAGGGATTATCGTAGATGAATACATGACCAGCGAGGCAAGGCTGGAGGATATCCGGCGCTCCATGATGGACATTCACCGCCTGGCCTTGTCCCATATCGTGGCAGCTGACCATGGGACTATGATTCGGCTGGTCCAGGAGATCAAGGAGAAGGAGAGCCAGCTGGATGAAAAGCTGGCGGATTACAAGTGCTTCGTAGAAGAGGCGGATGCTAAGACCTATGAATCCCTTTTGCAGGAATACGATGCGTTAAAGCACGGTCTGGTTTCTCTGGTATGCGCCAGCGCGGACAGCAAGACGAAGGAGGCCTACGCCTGCGCTAATGGCGAGGTGGCCACCTGGATCGGCGCCGCAGAGGAAAGCATGGACGCCCTCTATGCCTCAACCAGCGCCCAGGCCCGGGAGGCCAGGAGCCGGCTTACCTTAGTCTACTTTACAGCGCTGGGGATCAGCACGGTTACATTGATCGCCGGCATCCTTTTGGTGGCGGCTGCCTTCCGCATTATCCGGAGGTCGGTTATCGCCCCCATTCGGGACGCCATGGACACCTTAAAGGGAAGCTCGGAGCGCATCCGCGGCGTGGTGGGGGATGTCCGGGGACGGACAAAGGCCTCTGCCGGAAATGCCAGGAAGCTTTCCGGCCTTACAGACCAGCTTTCCGCTGCTTTGGAGGAGATCGCCAGCAGCGCCTCAGTGATCCGCGACAGCGCCCAGAGAACCCAGGAGGATACGAAAACCATGGCAGAGGAGTGCGCCGCCATGGAGGATTACTCTGCAAAGATGCGCGGGAGGGCGGAGAACATGGAGGCCTCTGCCCGCACAGAGATGGAGGCTGTAAAGGCACGGACGGAGGAGATTGTGTCTATGCTGGACGGAGCCATCCAACGGAGCCGGAATGTGAATCAGATCAGCCTTTTATCCAAGGATATACTTTCCATCTCCTCCTCCACGGATCTGATCGCCATCAATGCCTCCATCGAAGCCACCCGGGCCGGAGAGGCCGGGAAGGGCTTTGCCGTGGTTGCCCAGGAAATCCGGAGCCTGGCGGATTCCTGTGGAGAGACCGCAGTCCATATCCAGGAGGTGAGCACAGTGGTAAATGAAGCAGTGACCTATCTTTCCGACAGCGCCCAGCAGCTGGTAGACTATCTGGGCAGGACGGTCCTTGCCCAGTTTGAACAATCCGTCCAGACCGGACAGCAGTATCGGGAGGACGCAGGATACATCCAGGGCTGCATGGAGGATTTTAATAGCCGGACTGTGCTTTTGAGATCTGCCATGGATGCCATCGCCGACTCCATTGCAAATATCTCCGGCGCCATCGATGGCGCGGCCCAGGGAGTGGCCGGCACAGCCGGCAGCACCCATGGCCTGGTGGAGGATATGGCTGGCATCACAGCGGGGATGGATACGAATCAGGAGATAGTAGGAGAACTGCAGCGGCAGATGGATGTATTTGCTAATTTGTGATCATGGAACAAAGGATGGTATCTGTATGAAGATCGTGGACTTAAAATGCCCCTCCTGCGGCGGAAAGCTGATTCCGGTGGAGGGAAATTCGAAAATTGTTTGCTGTGAATACTGTAAAAGCCAGTTTGTGCTGGAGGAGGATCAAATCATAAACTATCATATCCACCAGTATGGCAGTACGCCTCCAGCCCAGCCGGAGCGCTTTTCCGCGAATACCGGTGGGGACTTTTCCGCGAAATCCGCTGGGATTGCAGTGGCAGCCCTGGCCATCGCTATCCTGTCGATGATCTCCTTGTCTGTCATCCGCGGGTCGAAAAAGGATGCGCCGCCGACGGTTCCGGCCTCTGCGTTCCAGGCAGTTACCGGGGAAAGCCTCTATGACATAGAAGAAGGCGATGAGGAGAACCTGGAGGCGGAGATGGCCTATTCTCCCTTGTATGAGCAGATTCTGGGGGAGATATTCCAAAAGCCCGCGGACACAGTGACGGCCAAGGAGCTGGACACCCTGAAATACTTAAGCATAGAGCTGGGCTCCGACACCCACAGGATTCGATACAGCTTTGAGGATCCCTATGAGTCGGACCAGGCCCAGATCTATGATCTGGAGACCGGGGCAGTGTCCTGGGATCCCGGGGACTGGGCCGCCTTCACCGGCTTGGTAAAGGCCGATTTGGGCTCGGATTCGTATGGGCTGGAGGCCATCGGAACACTGGAGCATTTAAAGGGCCTTGCCTGCTACCGGGCAGAGTTTTCCTCCCTGGCAGAAATCCTTCCCGCGGAGCAGATCCTGGAGCTGGATGTGGATCATCCGGAGGGACTGGAGGGGATAGGAGATTTCCAGAACCTGGAGATTCTCCGGCTGGAGGATGTGCGCACGCCGGATCTGAAGCAGCTGGTGACCCTTAAGAATTTAAGGTCCCTGACCATAGAAGAATACTTTGACTCAGATGAGGCGGGCGCACTGACGAATTACTCCGCATTGTCCGTGCTTACCAGTCTGGAGCACCTGGCCTTAGACTCGGAGGCCATCCGGGAGCTAAGCTTTTTAAAGCCTCTGGGGAAGCTGACCAGCCTCTCGATCCAGGGCACGGAATGTCTGGGAATCGAGCCTCTGGGGGAGCTGACCCAGCTCACCTCTCTGGAGCTTGGGGATAATGATTCTGTAACGGACTACAGCCCCTTAAAGAGCCTGACCGGGCTGAAGACTCTGACCATCGATAAAAATACCACCTGCAATGACCCGGATCTATCTTCCCTGGGGAATCTGGAGGAGCTGGAGATCAGCGGCTTTCTCTCCGTCGCCTTCCTTGGGAATATGGGGAATTTAAGAGAGCTTAGCATACATGGCTGCAACATGGATGAGGCATGGGCCCTGTCCTCCCTGACCGGGCTGGAGAGCCTGACCTGCTACTCGGTCTGGACCAACGCCCACGCCATGAAAAATGTCAGCTTTATCGACGGGATGGCGAACCTAAAGCGCCTTAGCTTCTGCAATCTCCACCCGGACAGCTTCTTCAGCGGATATGGAAATAATGTGGAAATCTACGGCGACATTTCCAATGTGTTTAATCACCCCGGCCTGGAGGAGCTGTACTTAAGCGACTGTGTGGTGGGCATCGACTTCGGACGGATCCAGGATAATCCATCCCTTAAGGTGCTGCGGATGAACAAGATCAGCGTAAAGGAAAACTTCTACGTGGAATCCTATGGAGGTATGACTAATATCTGGTATGACGATGTCTCCTTTGATGAAAACACCAGCTTCCTCGCTCATTTTCCAAACCTGGAGGAGCTGGAGCTGAATGAGAACCAGCTTACCAATATAGCATTTGCGGCTTCTCTGAAAAACCTGAAGCGCTTCAGCCTCCAGGATAATTATGTGACGGATCTGTCGCCCTTAAATCAGTCCGGAAGCCTTAAGTACCTGGATGTCCGGAAGAATCCGGCAGGCGGCGTTCCGGAGGCCGGGGACGGGATGGTGATTTTACAGTAAGCCTTCATGCGCCCGGCAAAGGAGGCACCGCCACACAGGAAAGTCTTTACAAACAGAAATTTTGTGTTAAAATACGAAACGATGGATGATAATACAAAGGAGTGAATTTTTATGAGCATTCGAATAGGAATTTTAGGATATGGAAATCTGGGAAAGGGGGTGGAGAGCGCGGTCCGTCAGAATCCGGACATGGAATTAGCCGCCGTCTTCACCCGCCGCAGCCCGGAGTCAGTAAGCATTCAAACGCCGGGAGTACCGGTTCTCCATGTGGAGCAGCTGGAGCACATGAAATCCCAGATCGATGTGCTGATCCTCTGCGGCGGAAGCGCCACCGACCTGCCGGAGCAGACTCCAGGCTATGCTGCAAGCTATAATGTGGTGGACAGCTTTGACACCCACGCAAGGATTCCGGAGCATTTTGCGGCTGTGGATGCAGCCGCCAGGGCCGGGGGAAAGGTGGGGATTATCTCCTGCGGCTGGGATCCGGGAATGTTTTCCCTGAACCGCTTATACGCCAATGCGATCCTGCCAGAGGGACAGGATTATACCTTCTGGGGGAAGGGGGTCAGCCAGGGACATTCAGACGCCATCCGCCGCATCAAGGGCGTAGCGGATGCCAGACAGTATACCATCCCGGTTCCTGCAGCCTTAGAGGCTGTGCGGGAGGGCAGGAATCCAGAATTGAACACCCGGCAGAAGCACACCAGGGAATGCTTTGTGGTGGCAGAGGAAGGGGCGGATAAGGTAAGAATTGAACAGGAGATTAAAACCATGCCTAATTACTTTGCAGATTATGACACCACCGTGCATTTCATCACAGCAAAGGAGATGGCCCGGGATCACAGCGGGCTGCCCCACGGCGGCTGTGTCATCCGCACCGGCAGAACCGGCATAGAAAAGGACCACGGCCATGTGATCGAGTACCGCCTGAATCTGGACTCCAACCCGGAATTTACCGGGGCTGTGCTCACTGCCTGCGCCAGAGCCGCCTTCCGGATGAACCAGGAGGGGATGACAGGCGGCAAGACCATCCTTGATATCCCGCCGTCCTATCTCTCGGCAAAAAGCGGGGAGGAGCTGAGAAGGCAGCTGCTGTAGGGCGATTTCGGCTTTTAGGCGGCGCTGCTTAATGAAACCACGTCTGAACCAGATACATGTATAGAATCGTTCCGCCTCCCACGCTCAGCAGCGTATTCCTGCGCCACCTATGTAAAAAAACAGTGAACAGGATGGACAAAAGCTCCGGGAGGCCGTGAAACCGGGAGAAGACCGCGTCCTTCAGGCCATACACCACTAAGAATCCAATCACAGCACAGGGAAGGACCGTCCCCAGCCAGGCGATGAACCTGGGGGGAGTTTTACCCTCCGGAAACAGGAGGAAGGGCAGGAATCGGGTGAGCATGGTGCCTATTATAACCGCTAATATGGTAATCACTTGCTGCAGTACCGTCATGGCTTCCTCCCTTCTTCCTTTTCCTTAAGGCTTATATTCCGGTCTCTGGTGAGAGAAAGGCAGAGAATCATCAGGGCCATGGCCGGAAGAATAAAGGCCTTCGCGCCGAAAAGCAGCAGGGCGCCAAGGGAGCAGGCCAGTCCGGTAAGGGCAGGCCCGTGGCGCCGGTTCTCCTCCCACTGGTTCATAAACATGACAAGGAACAAGGCTGTCATAACAAACTCAATTCCGGTTGTGTCAAAGCGGATCACGTATCCTAAAAGAGCGCCCAGGGTAGCTCCGGATACCCAGTATATCTGGTTCAGAAGGGTGACAAAAAACAGAAACCATCCCCGGTCCACCCCGGCCGGAGGCTTTACGGCACAGTTGATGGTAAAGGTTTCGTCACACATGCCATAGATGAGATACGCTTTTTTCCAGCCTGTATTCTTATATTTTTCCAGCATAGAAATACCGTAAAAAATATGTCTGGCATTCACCATCAATGCCAGGAAAAATGCATAGAGGGGATGAAATGCTGACAGCAGAAGATTCACCGTGACAAATTCCATGGAGCCGGCGAAAATAAAAAGGCTCATCAGCATGGGATACACAAAGGAGAAGCCCTTGCTCCGCATAAGAAATCCGTAGGACATCCCCAGAAACAGAAATCCGACGCAGATGGGAAGGGTATGGGGGAAGGCTGCTTTCAGTGCGTTTGTCTTCATAATCGAAAATCCTTTCATTTGTATGCTAATCCCCGATTACCTGGATTTTTTATATTTCTGATTCCTGCTGTTTGGCTTATGGGGGATCGTGCGCTCAATCAGCTTCTCGTCAAGGGCGGGATTCAGATAGTTTTTGCGGAAGGTGGGTCTATGAGAAAGCCCCAGCCGTTCCATAAGCTCTGCAGCCGATAGCGTTTCATTACCGAGAGCGGAGAGAAGCCGCCGGGTTGGCGTATTATCTTGACAAAAACTATTCATAAACTTCCCAGTAACCGTATCGTTTACCACCCTTGCGCTCAATCGTACCTCTGCTCTTTAATACCTCCAAACCTCTCTGAATTGTTCGTCTATTAACAGATAACTGCCTGGCCATATCAGTGGTAGTAATAGATGCATTTTCTTTAATCAAATTTAATATTTTTACTTCTATTGTGACATCCTTTGTGACATCTTTTAGGACATTTAGGGCTTTGGCATCCGATACTTTAGCACTTTGGAGGGCAGAAAATTTCACCATAATATCTTCTCCATGAACAATATACTCAGGTTCATCCGCCCCAAGATTTTTACATGCATCCCGAATCTTCTGAATACCTCGTCCCCAACTTTCAATATATCCTGCACGATAAAACACTTTTGCAATATCAGGATTGTATGGTTTTGATACATGGGTGCTTAAAAGGGTCTCAACCGTCCAGCCAAATGGCAACATACTACAATTACTGATATACATGGCATCATCCTCAATACGTATCTGTACTGGGACATTATCAGCCCAATTGCAATGAATCAAGGCATTAAAAACGGCTTCTCTTACGGCATCACGAGCAAAAGGATAGGTTTCTACTCTTGTTTCTTTGTAATATGAAATTGCCGCTTTCAAATATTTTAAATAAATCAGGTCAATTACCCTGTCTGCCAAAATAATCAAAGAACCATGTACTTCATCCTGATATAATAGCTCACTGCCTTCAAATTTTCCAATTTTCACATAACATCCACCAATAATCTTTTCTGGGTTGCGGTAAAAACACAATGCCCCTGCACGTTTAAGCTTTCCATCTACTATTAAATCCAGTTTTTCCAGCAGCTCGACATTCACAATATCCAAATCTTCTTTTGTCATTCGCCCGCTTCGCAAGGCCTCTCTTCTAAAAATATCAAAGCTTTCCTGGTCTAAATCATCTACCCCAATATTAGATATTGTTGCTGCATCCTATTTCAACCCAGTTTTTGACATTAAAAAATTCGTCAATGCATTTCCACGCAGCATCTGTTTTGTACTACCGCTTCTATAATGGTATTCCCCGTCATAGTTTACGGGAAACGCCCACGGACTAACGACAATCTCAATATAATCCAGTCCACCTTTAGTAAGCAGATTCACATCCGCCATAATTCCCAATTTGTTTTGAATTATATTAGGAATATCCTCTAACAGCTTTTTTGAGTTGCGAATTCCAATTACCGTCCCATTATCTCGTGTTCCAATATAAATTTTGCCGCCCTGTGCATTTGCAAATCCGCATATCCATTTAAGATATTCGTCACGCCACGATTCTTTCCATTCAATATTTTGACTCTCTGCCATTTTGTGAGCCTCCACCTCTGTTTGCATCTCAAATCCAAATATATATAATAGCCTTTTGTGCTTTTATCACCACCAGATAGAAATTTAAACCATAGTATATCTCCTTTTACTCTTACGAGATGACTATTTTTATAGTATCATGTTCTAACTGTTTTTGCTACTCCATTAAAAAATATCTTGCCACTCACTATTTTCCCCGAGAGTAATTATAGATATCAAAGACTTTATAATACAAAGCAGTTTGCCCATAATGTGTTATAAACTATATTTTACAGGAAAGGGCTGAAATAAGCAAGCTTGACGTTCCAAATTCATGTCAAATCCCACGCCGTCTGAACGGTTGCCTTAAATAGTCAGAAAACAAAGAAAACCAAAAAAAATAAAAGAAAAACATTGCTTTACCAGATAGGTCCTGGTATAATGAAAGAGACCAAAAACAATCCGGATATCACAAAAGGAGGACATTCGTAATTATGAGAAGAAATCTGAAAACCGCAGCCCTCATAGCAGCCGCTTCCATGACCGCCCTGATGGCAAATGGCTGCCAAAGCACCGGGAATACCCAGACCACAGCGGCCCAGACCCAGGCTCCGGAGACCACTGCCCAGGCGGAAGAGACCACCCAGGCAGAGACCACACCGGAGACAGAGGAGGCAAAGCCTGAGGAAAGCGGACAGCAGGCGGATCAGGCAGGCGATGACCGGGAATATTTAAAGGTATACTTTGATGTGGAGCTGCCGGAGGGAGAACTGGATGCAGCTACTTTTTCAGAGAGTCTTAAGAAGGTGGCAGGGGAGGAGGCCCCGGAGGCTGAGGGCGACTTAACCTGGGCCAGCGCAGTTAAGGCGGCTGTGGCAGCCGCAGACTACGAGGAGCTGGCATTAAGCTATCCAGAGGAAAAGACGAAGGAGCGCCTGGGGCATTACGGTGTAGATGCGTCGGCAGTGGAGGCGGATGGGGCTTATATCGCCTGCGCCATGGATGTGGATCTGATCACCGCAGACGGCGGCGCCCACGCGGCAGCGAAGGATGCGCTTACCAGAGCAGACGCAGAGACGCTTTTGATGAATATTGCCCAGGCTAATGGGGACGGCAGAAACTATCTGGGCATGGCCAGCGATCCGGATATCTACGGCAAGGTAGACCAGATGTGGAATTCCTTCATTATCTTTGATGACGGGCAGTTAAGCCAGGTGGGGAAAACCGCGGTGGAGCAGCAGATTACCACCGGCTACGGCATCAAGTCCTCGGCCTACGACGCACGCTTTCTGCCGGAGCTTACCCTGCAGTACGGCCACTCTGACATCAAGCACGCCCACCAGCTTATAGGGCTGCTGAACAGTGAAAATATCGACGCTAAGATTCAGCTGGAGCCCAAGATCAGCATTTATCAGTATCTGCTGGAATGGGGGCCGGTTCCGGATCCCACCCCCACCTATGAGGTAAAGCAGTTTGATGACTTATATCTGGTCTATGCGGTGGAGTATGATCTGAAGCTGGAATTTAACAATACGGAGGATATGCTGCGCTTTGACCAGGTGATTCAGGACTTTGCTAAGAAAAACGAGGGGAATGAAGAAGCTCTCGGCCTGATCTACGGCTCCTGGTGGCAGCCTCTTTACAGCACCACAAAGGCGGATATGCCAGGGGATGCATATCATCAAATCTTTGACTGCGTTGTGACTAATGGCATGTATTCCATCCATCCCTTCGCCCTGCCGGAGGATAAGGATGCCGTGATCTCCCAGCTGAAGGAGCTGGCAGGGGAGCTGGATGTGACACCGGTGGAGAGATTCTGCAACACCGCGTTTTTCAGCTACCTGAAGGGTGAGGATTATCAGTAGAAAGAGACAGGAATTCAGGAGGAGCCTATGCACGCCATAAAACGGGCAGACCATATCATGGCTATGCTGGAGCAGAATAAGGTAGTCATGGTAGCGGATTTAAGCAGGGAAATGGGAGTGACAGAGGAGACAGTCCGAAAGGATCTGGAAAAGCTGGAAAAGCAGGAGCGCCTCTGCCGTGTCCATGGGGGCGCCTATCTAAATGAGGGCTACGGCACAGAGACGCCGGTGAGAGTCCGAAGCAAGATCCTGAAGGAGGAGAAGGCGCTGATCGGAAGGCGGAGCCTGGAGCTGATCCGGGAAAAGGATTCCATTTTCCTGGACTGCAGCACCACAGCGCTGCACATGGCAAAGCTTTTAGCCAGCTGGGATAAGAAGATGACCCTGATGACCAATTCCCTTGGGGTCGCCATGGAGGTGATGTCAAATCCTTCCATCCGCCTGGTGCTCTTTGGAGGCGAGCTGAACCGGGACCGGGTGGCCTTTGAAGGCCAGAGCGTTCTGGATGAGATGAAGGATACCTTTATCCAGAAGGCATTTATCAGCAGCGCCGGGGTAAGCCTGGAGGCGGGGATCACCGATTCCACCAGAGAGGAGGCGGAGATCCGCCGCCAGGTAATCCGCCAGGCAAAGGAGTGTATCCTTATGGCGGACAGCACCAAGATCGGTCGGAACGGCCTCTATGTGGTGGGCGGCCTGGAGGATATCGACACCCTTGTGCTGGACTGCTCCCTGGAGGACATAGACCAAAGGTTTGCACGGGATGTGAGAGGCAGGAATGTGTCGGTTATGGATGGGAAGGAACGAAAGGTTAAACATGCTCAAGATAGAAAAGGAGGGTGATGAGATTGAGCTCCCAGCAAATAAGGACTTATAAGCAGGCAGTGCTCCTCACTGCCAAGAAGGCCTATGACGAGAAGCTGATGGCAGGCACCAGCGGAAATTTAAGTATATTCTGCCGGGAGGAAGGGGTGATGGTAATTACCCCCAGCTCTTATGATTACCGCATTATGGAGGAGAAGGACATTGTTGTGGTGGATCTGGAGGGCAGGGTGGTGGAGGGCTGCCATAAGCCCTCCTCTGAGTGGAGGATGCACGGAGAGATTTATAAGCATCTTCCCCATGTGGGGGCAGTGGTACACACCCATTCCCCCTATGCAACCAGCTTTGCGGTAAATCATCAGACGATCCCGGTGATCCTGATTGAGATGATTCCATTTTTAAAGGGATCCCTGGAGGTCAGCCCCTATGCAGAGCAGGGAAGCGCCCAGGTGGGACTGAACGCGGTTCCTATCCTGAAGAGGAAGAATGCCTGCCTGATGGCAAATCACGGGGTGGTGGCGGTGGGCCAGACCCTGGATCAGGCGTACATTAACAGCGTTTACGCGGAGGATACGGCAAAGATTTACCACATGGCCTTAAGCTGCGGCCAGCCGGTGGTGATACCAGGATATGAAGGGGAGTAAAGGAGGGGATACAGCCATGACAAAAGCATATGAGCGGCTGCAGAAATGCTATGAGGCATTTCGCGCGAAGATTGATTTCCAGCCCAAGGTGGCCCTGGTGCTGGGATCGGGACTAGGGGACTATGCGGATTCCATCGCTGTGGAGGCGGTGCTGGATTACCATGAGATTCCAGGCTTTCCTGTGTCCACAGTAAGCGGACACAAGGGACGCTTTGTATTCGGATATGTGGGCGCCGTCCCGGTGGTGGTGATGCAGGGCCGGGTGCACTATTATGAAGGCTATGCCATGGAGGATGTGGTGCTTCCGGCCCGGCTGATGAAGCTGATGGGAGCTGAGATCCTGTTCCTGACCAATGCGGCAGGCGGGGTGAATTTTGACTTTTCTGCAGGGGATTTTATGATGATTACGGATCAGATCGCCAGTCTGGTTCCCTCCCCTCTGATTGGGCCAAATGAAGAAAGGCTTGGACTCCGCTTCCCGGATATGAGCCAGATTTATAACCGGGGGCTCTGCCAGATCATCCGTGAAGCAGCGGCCAGCCTTGAAATTCCCTTAAAGGAAGGGGTCTACATCCAGCTGAGCGGGCCGAATTTCGAGTCTGCAAGCGAGGTAAGGATGTGCCGGATCTTAGGAGGGGATGCCGTGGGCATGAGCACTGCCTGCGAGGCGGTGGCGGCGAATCATATGGGGATGAAGGTCTGCGGCATTTCCTGCATTTCCAACCTGGCCTGCGGCATGACGGATCAGCCCTTAAGCCATATGGAGGTACAGGAAACCGCGGATCGGGTGGCGCCCTTGTTTAAGTCCCTGATCACCGAGTCCATCATCCGGATGGGAAAGGAAGACTGACCATGAAAGGGATTTACTTTGACGGAACAAGGGCCGTGTACCGGGAGGATCTCCCCATGCCGGAGCCTTCCGCCACGGAAAGCCGGATCCGCATCCATTATGCCGGGATCTGTAATACAGACAAGGAGATCCTGAAGGGCTACCGGCCTGACTTTCAAGGGATCATGGGCCATGAATTCGTGGGAGTGGTGGAGTCTTCCCCGGATCCGGCCTGGATAGGGAAGCGGGTGGTGGGAGAGCTGAACGCAGGCTGCGGCACCTGTATTTACTGCCGCACCGGCCGGGAAAAGCACTGTCCGGACCGAAGAGTTATCGGCATGGACGGGAAGGACGGCTGCTTCGGGGAATATATGACCCTGGAAACCCACCTCCTTCACCAGATACCAGCAGGGCTTTCCTCCCGCCAGGCCCTTCTCACAGAGCCTCTGGCCGCTGCCCTGGAAATCCCAAAGCAGGTACACATAGACCCGGACAGCAGCATCGCCATCATCGGGGACGGACGGCTGGCCTATCTGATTGCCAGCGTGCTTCACCTTTTTGGGGCAGAGCTAACCATCATCGGCAAGCATCCGGAAAAGCTGGCACGGTTTGAGGCCTTTGGAAGGCCGGTGCTCTCCACAGAGGATACCTTTGAGCTGGTGGTGGAGGCATCCGGATCCCCTTCGGGGCTGGAGCTTGCAGGCAAAATCGTGCGCAGGCAGGGAACCATTGTCCTGAAAAGCACCTATGCGGGGAAAACGCTGGTGGACATGAGCTACTATGCGGTGAATGAGATTACCATAAAGGGCAGCCGCTGCGGCCCCTTTGGGCCGGCGCTGCGCCTGCTTGAAAAGGGGCTGGTGCAGCTTCCGGAGGCGGATTTTTATGAGCTGAAGGACTTTGAGGCTGCCTTTCATTCCGGAAGCTTTAAAGCAGGCTTTGCAATCAGTCCCCTTTAACAATGAGACTCCCAGAGTACATAACCGAAAAAGGAGAGAAATCCATGGATACACTGAGAGAGATTACCCATATTGATAATGTAAAGCTTGGGCCGGAGGATGCCAGCGTGGTGATTATCGACCAGACAAAGCTTCCCAATGCCACAGAATACCTGACCTTAAAAACCCCGGAGGATTTGTACGACGCCATTTTCCAGCTGAAGGTCCGTGGCGCCCCGGCCATCGGGATCTGCGCCGGCTTCGGCATCTATGTTCTGGCACGGACCATAGACACTGAGGACTATGAGACATTTTTAAAGCAGTTTACAGAATATAAGGACTACCTAAATTCCTCCCGCCCCACGGCGGTGAACCTAAGCTGGGCCTTAAACCGGATGGAGCAGGTGGTAAGAGATCACGCCGGACTGCCGGTAAAGGAAATCCTTTCCCTTTTGGGACAGGAGTGCAGGAACATTCAGGAGGAGGATCGGGCTATGTGCCGCGCCATCTCCGAATACGGCCTGTCCCTGATTCAAGACGGGGATGGAATCCTGACCCACTGCAACGCAGGCCCCCTGGCCACCTCCCGGTACGGCACTGCCTTAGGCCCGCTGTTCCTTGGAAAGGAGCGGGGGATGAACTTTAAGGTGTTTGCCGATGAGACAAGGCCGCTGCTCCAGGGGGCGCGGCTTACCTCCTATGAGCTTCAGAGGGCAGGGATTGACGTCACTCTGATCTGTGACAATATGGCAAGCCTGGTGATGAAAAACGGCTGGATCCAGGCCTGCTTCGTGGGCTGCGACCGGGTGGCGGCCAATGGAGACGCGGCGAATAAGATCGGCACCAGCGGCGTGGCGATTCTGGCAAATTATTACCATATTCCCTTTTATGTCCTGGGCCCCAGCTCCACCGTAGATTTAAGCTGCAAAACCGGCGCGGATATCCAGATCGAGCTTCGCAGCCCGGAGGAGATCAAGGAGAAGTTTTACCAAAAGCCCATGGCATTAGATGAGGTTAAGTGCTATAACCCGGCCTTTGATGTGACGGATCATTCCCTCATCAGCGGAATCATCACAGAACAGGGGATTTTCCGGGAGCCCTATACAGAAAGCTTAAAAGGTTTGAAGACGTTAAAGAAAAAATAGTTGTATTTTGTAAGAAATTGTAGTAAAAATAAAGTGTGATTCCGATCACAAAACAGGAAAAAGGAGAGAGAAAGATGAAAAAAGTATTAAGCGTATTCTTAAGCGCGGCCATGATTGGCGCACTGCTCACCGGATGCGGCGGCGGAGCCGCCAAGGAAACCACGGGGGCCCAGGCCGCATCCACAGAGGCAGCTAAGGAAACTGCCCCGGAGACAGAGGGAGAGGCAGAAGCCACAGAGGCTCCGGCAGAAGGGGAGTCCGGCGCTGCATTAAAGATTGCCATTGTCAGCAGCCCCTCCGGTGTGGATGATGGTTCCTTTAACCAGGATAATTATAATGGTATTTTAGCATTTATCGAGTCCCATCCCGACGCCACCGTTACCCCTGTAAGGGAGGAGACCGGAGATACCGCTGCCGCCATCCAGGCTGTTGCGGATATTGTGGCGGATTATGATGTGATTGTATGCTGCGGCTTCCAGTTCGCAGCCATCGGCGGCATTGCCAATGATAACCCGGATGTGAACTTTATCCTGGTGGATTCTAATCCTACCGATGCAGAGGGCACGGAGATCAGCTGTGATAATGTATATGCCATGACCTTTAAGGAGCAGGAGAGCGGCTTCTTCGCAGGGCTGGCTGCCGCCCTGGAGTCCCAGTCCAAGAAGGTTGCAGTTGTGAACGGCATCGCATATCCTTCCAATGTAAACTATCAGTACGGCTTTGAGTCCGGGGTAAACTATGCAAATGCAAAGTATGACGCCGGAGTTGAAATCGTGGAGCTTCCTTCCTACGCTGGAACCGATGTGACCAATGCCAACGTAGGCGGAAACTATGTGGGAAGCTTTGCAGACGAGGCCACCGGCAAGGTGGTGGGACAGGCCCTTATCGACGAAGGCTGCGATGTGATCTTCGTGGCAGCCGGCGGCTCTGGCAATGGGGTGTTTACCGCGGCAAAGGAAGCCACCGATGTAAAGATCATCGGCTGTGATGTAGACCAGTATGATGACGGCGCGAATGGCGACTCCAACATCATCCTCACCTCCGGCTTAAAGGTGATGGGAATGAACGTGGAGAAGCAGTTAAATGCCATTGCAGAGGGCACATTTAAGGGCAGCAATGAGCTCTTAGGCGCGGATACGGATTCCACCGGCTTTGTAAAGGCAGAGGGACGGCATCAGATGTCCGCGGAGACCATCGAGAAGCTGGATGCAGCCTTTGCCCTGGTAAAGGACGGAACCATCGTGCCGGCGGCAAACTTTAACGACATCCAGCCGGACAGCTTCCCTGGCTTGGAGTAAAAACGCAACAGGATAGACGGCGGGAGATGCGACGTGAATTCTCATGCTTCCTGCAGGGCGCTTAAGCTCTGCAGGAGCAACGTCAAAGGTCGCATGAAGGTTCATAGGTCAAGACGCGCACTTTTTTATCTATGTATTCTCGGAATTTCTTTGTGCCTGACTTTGTAAGATGATTTTTTGCCAGATGCAAAAGAGCTTCCGAGAGTACATATCTATTATTAGGAGGAGGGCCATGTCTGAATACATCATTGAGATGAAGCATATTACCAAACGTTTTCCAGGTATTGTGGCCAATGATGATGTGACGCTGCAGATTAAAAAGGGGGAGATCTTTGCGCTTTTGGGAGAGAACGGCGCCGGGAAATCCACCTTGATGAGCATGCTGTTTGGGATGTACGAGCCGGATGAGGGGGAGATCTATATCCGGGGAAAAAAGGAGAGGATCACGTCTCCGAATTATGCCACCAAGCTGAACATCGGTATGGTACACCAGCATTTTAAGCTGGTCCAGAATTACACCATCACGGAAAACATTATCCTGGGCTTAAAGAGCCGGGACAAGCTCTTTGGAATCCTGCCCTATGTGGATCTTAAGAAGGCGGATGAGCGGATCCGGGAGCTGTCCCAGAAGTACGGCCTGGAGGTAAACCCAACGGACATCATAGAAGACATCAATGTATCGATCCAGCAGCGGGTCGAAATCCTGAAGATGCTGTACCGGGAAGCGGAGATCCTGATTTTCGACGAGCCCACCGCGGTGCTTACCCCACAGGAGATCCAGTTCCTGCTTGGGATTATCCGCGGGCTGCAAAAGGACGGCAAGACCATCATCCTGATCACCCATAAGCTGGAGGAGATCAAGCAGGTGGCGGACCGGTGCGCCATCTTAAACCGGGGGCGCCTGGTGGATGTGCTGGATGTGGCTACAACCTCTACAAAGAGAATGGCAAACCTGATGGTGGGCCGGGAGGTATCCTTTGAGGTAGAGAAGAAGGAGCCGGAGTATGGCCCCACGGTTCTTGAGGTAAAGCATCTGACGGTGAAGAACCAGAATCATTTTGACGTGGTGAAGGACGTATCCTTCTCCATCCGCGCCGGGGAAATCCTGGCCATCGCCGGGGTATCGGGGAATGGGCAGGTGGAGATCGCCGACGCCATCGCCGGACTGGAGAAGGCGGCGGAAGGCTCCATCCTGTTAAATGGGGAGGACATCACCCATTACAGCATCCGTAAGCGGACCCTGGCGGGGATTTCCTACATCCCGGAGGACCGGCAGAGCTTTGGCCTGGTGCTTGATTTTACCCTGGAGGAGAATCTGGCCTTAAAGGATTATTTTAAGGAGCCTTTTTCCAAAAAGGGGATTTTAAATCAGGCGGAGCTGGACCGGTACGGCAATGAGCTTATCGACCGGTACGATATCCGAAGCGGCCAGGGCGTCAAGACGGTGGTACGTTCTATGAGCGGAGGCAACCAGCAAAAAGCCATTATCGGCCGGGAGATCGAACTGAAATCCCCGCTGATGATCTTCGTCCAGCCCACCCGGGGCCTGGATATCGGGGCCATCGAAAACATTCACAAGCAGATCATAAAGGAGCGGGATGCAGGTAAGGCCATCCTTCTGATTTCCCTGGAGCTGGATGAGATCATGAACTGTGCGGATACCATCGGCGTCATCTATAATGGCCAGATCCAAAAGCTTGCAGAGGCCAGCACACTGACAACCAATGAGGTGGGAGAATTTATGATGGGGGTGAAACGGGATGGAGAAAAATAGACATGTGATAAAGCGGGGCATGGTCCGGCTTCTTGGAAACCCACGTTATCAGGCCGTCACCATCCCCTTGTTTGCCATTATTTTAAGCCTTCTGGCAGGGGCTGTGGTGATCCTGTTCCAGGGGAAGAATCCCCTCATCGCCTATCAGAACCTGCTTCAGGGCTCCGGGCTTTTGCCTAAGGCGTCCTATGCCGGGTATAAGAGCATTTTAACGGATTTTACCAGCTTTTTAAATGCGTGGACGCCTATGCTTTTTGCCTCCCTGTCTGTGGCAGTGGCTCTTCGGGCGGGACTGTTTAATATCGGCGTGTCCGGCCAGATGCTCACCGCCGGCTTTATCACCACCCTGACCATCGGCTACAGCTCCTTAAGCGCTCCCCTGGCAAAGCCTCTGGTGCTTGTCATGGGCATCCTTGTGGGGGCTCTGGTGGGCGGGCTCATCGGCTGGCTGAAATACCAGTTTAATATTAACGAAGTGGTATCCTCCATTATGATCAATTACATCGCCCAGTATGTGATCAGCTTTTTCATCAATACCTACTACGTAAACCCGGTATCCCGCCAGTCCAATGCTGTGTCAAAGGCGGCCAGGCTTTCCCTGATGGATACGCCGGTGGGAAATCTGAAGATGGATATCCCCCTGTGCGTCCTTCTGGCGGTGATTACTGCCTTTATCGTTAAATTCCTTCTGGACCGCACCACCTTTGGCTATGAGCTGAAGTGTGTGGGAACCAGCCGGAATGCCGCCCGCTATGCCGGGATCCATGTGGGGAAAAATATCGTGATGGCCATGTTTTTCTCCGGCGCCCTGGCGGGGCTGGCCGGCGTGACCTATTATCTGGGATACTTTGGATCCATCCAGCCCAAGGTGCTGCCAAGCACCGGCTTTGACGCCATCGCAGTATCCCTCCTTGCAAACAGTAATCCTGTAGGCATCATCTTTTCTTCCTTCCTGATCACAGTGCTCAGCAAGGGGAGCACCTACATGAACTCTGCTTCCGGCCTGGAGTCGGAGATCGCCTCGGTGATCACCGGCGTGATCCTCCTCTTCGCCGCCTGCGGCGCATACATCCAGTACAAGGTTAAAACCTTCCAGGATGAGCTTAGGGAGGAGGAGCGGAAGGCAGCAGCAGAACCCAGTACAAAGGAAGGGGGGAATGGTTGATGGAACGGATTATAATCGATGGCTTGTCCTTCTCCCTGCCGCTGTTTATCATGGCAATCGGCGGGATTTACAGTGAGAAAAGCGGCATTACCAACCTGGCTCTGGAGGGACTCCAGGGGGTGGGCGCTTTTACCGGCGCCCTGGCGGCTGTGCTGGCTGCCAGCGCTCTTTCCGGCAGCTCCCAGGTCCCATATTATGCCGCCATGGTCTTTGCCGTCCTGGGGGGGATGATCTATTCCCTGCTCCACGCCCTTTTGTGTATCCGCTTTAAGGCAAATCAGACCATCAGCGGCGTGGTGATCAATATCCTTGCTATGGCATTGACCGCATTTTTAACAAAATTTATTAACCGGAGCGTCTTCGGGGCCGCCTCCGATAAGTTTGTGCTGGGGGTATCGGCAAAGCTCACCATCCCTGTCCTCAGCCAGATCCCGGTGCTGGGCGCCGCCTTTAAGGATATCTACCCCTTTGAGCTGATTATCATCGCGGCGGCGGTGCTTGCCTGGTATGTGATGTATAAGACCCGTTACGGCATGAACTTAAGGGCCTGCGGGGATAATCCCCACGCGGTGGATGCCGCCGGCGTGGACGTGGCAAGGGTGCGCCTGGTGGCGGTTATGGTATCCGGCGGCTTGTCCGGGCTGGCAGGAATCAGCTTCGCCTACTCCATCTCCGCGAATTTCTCCTCCAGCATCTATGTGGGCTACGGCTATCTGGCCATCGCCGCGCTGATATTCGGAAACTGGACCATCCTGCCCACCTTAGGCTCCTGCCTCCTCTTCGGCTTTGCCCGCTCCGGCGGATATTATCTGGTGCAGAAGCTGCAGATGCCCAGCAGCTATTCGGATCTGGTTATGATTCTGCCATATGTTGTAACACTGCTTCTGCTGATCTTCTTCTCCAAGTACAACCGGGCTCCCCGGGCCCTTGGGGAAATCTACGATAAAGGAAAGAGGTAATCTATGAACATTCGTTTTTATAATGGGAGAATCCTCACCATGAACGGCAGTGAGGAAATCCTTACGGGAGAGCTGTGGGTGGAGGGAAACCGGATCACCCATGTGGGCCCGGCAGAAACCATTCCCCATCCTTCCTGGGATCGGGAGATCGATGCAGAGGGTAATCTTTTCATGCCGGGCTTTAAGAATGCCCACACCCACTCCGCCATGACCTTCCTGCGCAGCTATGCAGATGATCTGCCCCTTCAGGAATGGCTGAACCAGCAGGTATTTCCCATGGAGGCAAAGCTGACGGGGGAGGATATCTACTGGCTTTCCAAGCTTGCCATCATGGAGTATTTAACCAGCGGGATCACGGCAAACTTTGACATGTATTTCCACCCGGAGCAGATCGCCAGGGCGTCGGCGGAGTGCGGCTTCCGCACCGTACTGGTCAGCGGGCTGAATGATTTTGTCTCTTCGGTGGAGGAGCTGGAGAGGGATTACCTCACCTACAACCAGTACCACGAATTAATCAGCTACTGCCTTGGCTTTCACGCAGAATACACCACATCAGAGGAGCGTCTAAAGGGCGTGGCCGCCCTGGTAGAGAAGTACCACGCGCCGGTCTATGCCCATAATTCCGAAACCCGCCGGGAGGTGGAGGAGTGTATCATGCGCCACGGGAAAACCCCAACCGCCTACTTAGACTCCCTTGGACTGTTCCAGTACGGAGGCGGAGGCTACCACTGTGTGCATATGACCGATGAGGATCTGGGGATATTTAAGCAGCGGGGCCTGTCTGTGGTGACAAACCCGGGGTCGAATACGAAGCTTGCAAGCGGGATAGCCCGGATTACGGATATGATGGAGGCCGGGATCAACCTGGCCATCGGCACCGACGGCCCTGCCAGCAATAACTGCCTGGACATGTTCCGGGAAATGTTCCTGGTCACAGGCCTTGCCAAGCTGAGGGAGGAGAATGCGGCCGCTGTGCCGGGGGAGAAGGTTCTCTCCATGGCAACGGCAGGCGGCGCAAGGGCCATGGGCCTTTCTGACTGTGACTGCCTGGCAGAGGGGAAGCTTGCGGATCTCATCCTGATCGATCTTCATCAGCCTAATATGCAGCCCCTAAACCATGTGGCCAAAAACCTGGTTTACAGCGGCAGCAAGGCAAATGTAAAGCTTACCATGGTAAATGGACAGATTCTCTATGAGGACCGCAAGTTCCATATTCATGAGGATCCGGAGGAGATATATCAGAAGGCGAATGAGATTATCGGGCGGATGAGGTAATTTTTTAAAAGGGGAAATTTACCACATCATTGGACAAAATGGCAGCATTTTTAGTTTTCCTCTTGACCAAATTGAGTCCATCCGCTATAATTCAAGCTATAATGTTTCCCGGCAGAGCCCGAAGCGCCTTTGCCGGGGTTCCATCTGAGCCGCAAGCCATAAGCTTCTTACGGCGAAGATTCATCATCGCTACTGTTACTGACCGGCAAGGGAGTTTCCCACGGGAAGACGGCATAGTCTAATTGAAACCACATCACATGGAAGACTTGTGCTGTGGCCCGGTGGAAACGGTCCGAGGAGTCCCTTGCAGGGACTCTTTTTGTTTCATAGGAAATTGCGTCCTATGAAACAAAAAGGATCCGCGCCTTAAGCCAGAAGGAGAGGAAGATATGGAAGAAACCAATACCAGAATCGCCGTGATCGGCATCATTATCGAGGATAAGAGCCAGGCGGAGCAGGTGAATGGGCTGCTGCATCAGTACAGCCAGTATATCATCGGCCGCATGGGCCTTCCCTATGAGAAGAAGCAGGTAAATATTATCAGTATTGTAGTGGATGCGCCGGCGGATATTATCAGCGCCCTCTCCGGGAAGCTGGGGCGGCTTCCCGGTATCAGCTCAAAGGCGCTGTACTCTAAGACACGATGGTAACTGTTTCCCCGGCAGCTTTCTGCAGGCCTTAGCCGGGCAGAAAGACCCGATGTGAAACGGATACAATAATAAAAACCAACCTGAAGGGAAAGAGAGGCAGCATGGAGAATCTGACCCGAGGTAGAAAGGAATTTATGATGTACAATCCAAAATCAAACTGTGCAGACGAATTTATCAGCCATGAGGAGATCATGGACACCCTGGCCTATGCCAAAAATAACCGCGCAAACCGGGAGCTGATCAGTCAGATCCTTGAAAAGGCCAGGGAGCGGAAGGGATTAAGCCACCGGGAGGCAGCCGTCCTGCTGGACTGTGAGCTGGAGGACAAGAACCAGGAGATCTATGAGCTGGCCCAGCAGATTAAGAAGGATTTCTATGGGAACCGCATCGTTATGTTTGCTCCCCTGTATCTGTCCAATTACTGCGTTAATGGCTGTGTCTACTGTCCTTACCACGCGAAGAATAAGCACATCCCCAGAAAGAAGCTGACCCAGGAGGAAATCCGCCGGGAGGTGATAGCCCTCCAGGATATGGGGCATAAGCGTCTGGCCTTAGAGACCGGGGAGGATCCGGTAAATAATCCCATTGAATACGTGCTGGAGAGCATTCAGACCATCTACGGCATTAAGCATAAAAACGGCGCCATCCGCCGGGTAAATGTGAACATCGCGGCCACCACAGTAGAGAATTACCGAAAGCTTAAGGAGGCGGGGATCGGGACCTACATCCTGTTCCAGGAGACCTATCACAAGGAAAGCTATGAAAAGCTCCATCCCACCGGGCCAAAGCACGATTACAACTATCACACAGAAGCCATGGACCGGGCCATGGAAGGCGGCATCGACGATGTAGGCTGCGGCGTGCTGTTCGGGCTGGAGATGTACCGCTACGAGTTTGCCGGTTTGTTAATGCACGCAGAGCATCTGGAGGCGGTGTATGGGGTAGGGCCTCACACCATCAGCGTCCCCAGGATCCGCCGGGCAGATGATATCGACCCAGATGTGTTTGACAATGGAATCGACGACGACACCTTCGCCAAGATCGTGGCCTGTATCCGGGTGGCAGTCCCCTATACCGGGATGATCATCTCCACCAGAGAGAGCCAGAAATGCAGGGAAAGAGTGCTGCACCTGGGGATCTCCCAGATCTCCGGCGGATCCCGGACCAGTGTAGGAGGCTATGTGGATCCGGAACCGGAGGAGGAGAGCTCAGAGCAGTTTGAAGTCAGCGATAAGCGCTCTCTGGACGAGGTAGTGAACTGGCTCATGGGCATGGGATATATCCCTAGCTTCTGTACCGCCTGCTACCGGGAGGGCCGCACCGGGGACCGCTTCATGTCCCTGTGCAAGGCAGGGCAGATCCATAACTGCTGCCTGCCTAATGCCCTTATGACCCTGAAGGAATATCTGATGGATTACGCCTCAGAGGACACAAAGAAGAAGGGCGCGGCATTAATTCAGAAGGAGCTGGAAAACATCCCGAAAGAAAACGTGCGGGCAATCGTGGAGGAGCGGCTGACCGAGATCGAAAAGGGCAACCGGGATTTTCGTTTTTAAAGGCGGAGGGGAACACATATGGGAATGAATCAAACCCCCGCTGCCCAGCGGGTACACATCGGATTTTTCGGGAAGCGGAATGCAGGAAAATCCAGCCTGATTAACGCAGTAACCGGCCAGGACCTATCCGTGGTCTCCGAGCAGAAGGGAACCACCACCGACCCGGTTTATAAATCCATGGAGCTGCTCCCCCTGGGCCCGGTGGTCATGATTGACACCCCGGGTATCGACGATGCCGGGGAGCTGGGAGAGCTGAGAGTAAAGAAAAGCCGCCAGGTGTTAAATAAAACCGATGCTGCAGTCCTGGTAATAGATGGGACGGAGGGCATATCCTGCGAGGAGCAGGAGCTGATCCGGCAGCTGGAGAAAAAGAACATCCCCTTTCTGGCAGTGTGCAATAAGGAGGATCAGACCAGAGCCCGGGAACGGGAAGCGCTCCGGTCCGGGCTTCTGTCTGCGGGGGTAGAAGAGGGGCACATCCTGTGGGCCAGCGCCAGGGAAGGGACGGGAATCTACCAGCTAAAGGAAGCCCTTGCCCGTCTGGCAGCACAGGAGGAGAATGGCCGGCGCCTGGTGGGAGACCTGATTTCCCCAAAGGATCTGGTCGTCCTGGTCGTACCCATTGACAAGGCAGCGCCCAAGGGAAGGCTGATCCTCCCTCAGCAGCAGACCATACGGGATATATTAGATACAGGGGCAGCGGCAGTTGTGGTAAAGGATACAGAGCTGGAGGAGATCCTAGGGAGCCTTAGGAGGCCTCCCAGGATGGTGATCACAGACAGCCAGGTGTTCCGTCAAGTGGCCGAAGCTGTGCCGGGGGAGATTCCCCTTACCTCCTTCTCCATCCTCTTTGCCAGGTATAAAGGAAATCTGTCCTCTGTGGTACAGGGGGTGACCGCCTTAGAGCAGCTGAAGGATGGAGACCGGATCCTGGTCAGCGAGGGCTGTACCCACCACCGGCAGTGCGGCGATATCGGAAGCGAAAAGCTGCCCCGCTGGATCCGTGAGTACACCGGGAAGGAGTTGGATTTCCACTTTACCTCAGGGACGGAGTTTCCGGAGGAGCTTAAACACTACCGCCTCATCGTCCACTGCGGCGGCTGCATGCTCAATGAGCGGGAGATGAAATACCGCCTGGGCCTTGCCTGGGATCAGCAGGTGCCGATGACCAATTATGGAATACTGATTGCTTACATTCGCGGGATATTAAAGCGGAGCGTGGAGATGTTTCCGGATATTGCGCAGATGCTTTAATCTATTGATCAGCAAAGAACCAGTGATGTGAAAAAGCTGGAATGGGACGTGTATGATTTGGGAAACATGTAATATAGAACCGCCAGGCATTCGCCCAACTTGTATGCCAGCATGCCCGCTTGGCGTGCTGCCTGCGGAAATAATATGGGACGGGCATTGGAAAAGCAAAAAGGCCAATCAATCGTATACGCCAAAAAAAGGAGAAGACTTCATGGAAGATGGAAATGGAAGATTAACCCGGCAGGAGAAATGCTGGATACTTTATGATGTGGGGAATTCCGCCTTTATTCTGCTGGTATCCACCATCATTCCCATCTACTTTAACAGTCTGGCGTCATCTGCCGGGCTGTCTGAGGTGGATTATCTGGCTTACTGGGGCTATGGAGCCTCCATATCCACGGTGATGGTAGCATTGATCGGGCCGGTATTGGGAACCATGGCAGACACAAAAGGCTTTAAAAAGCCTTCCTTTCTTGCCTGTGTGGCGCTGGGGGTGGCCGGCTGTGCCCTTTTGCCGGTTCCCGGTCACTGGCTGGCCTTTCTGGCTGTCTTTGTGCTGGCAAAGGTTGGATATAATGCCAGCCTGATCTTCTATGACTCCATGCTCACAGACATCACCACCCGTGAGCGTCTGGACTTCGTTTCCTCCTACGGCTATGCCTGGGGATACATCGGAAGCTGTATCCCCTTCGTGATTTCCCTGGCCCTTGTGCTGGCCCATGAACCCATAGGGCTTACCATGAAAATAGCCATCACCCTGGTATTCCTTCTCAATGGGACCTGGTGGGTGCTGATGACCATCCCCCTTCTGAAAACCTATAGACAAATCCACTATGTGGAGCGGCCGGACCATCCGGTGAAGGCCAGCTTCCAGCGGCTTTCCAAAACCCTTAAAGATATCCGGGGACAGAAGCCCATCTTCCTGTACCTTCTGGCATTCTTTTTCTTCATCGACGGAGTTTACACCATTATCGAGATAGCCACCGCCTACGGCAGCGCCCTGGGGCTGGACTCCAGCCAGCTTTTGCTGGCCCTTTTGGCCACCCAGATAGTGGCCTTTCCCTGCGCCCTCCTCTTTGCCCGCTTTTCAAAAAAATACGAGACTGCCAGGCTGTTAAAGCTTTGCATCCTGGCCTACATCGGAATCGCACTCTTCGCCATCCAGCTGGATAAGCCCTGGGAATTCTGGCTGCTGGCCATCCTGGTGGGGATGTTTCAGGGAGCCATCCAGGCCCTGTCCCGCTCCTACTTCGCCCGGATCATCCCGGCAGAAAAATCCGGAGAATACTTCGGCATCTACGATATCTGCGGGAAAGGCGCCTCCTTCCTGGGAACCACCCTGGTAGGCCTGGTGGCCCAGGCTACCGGCGCGGCAAATGTGGGCGTGGCCATGCTGGCTGTGCTGTTTATCATCGGGTATGTGCTGTTTCGGAGGGCGGCGGACTTGCTGTAGGGTTTCAGATGCGGCATTTTCTAAACGATGTAAGCAACATAAAGGGAGGGTTTACTGTTGCGGTTCCAGATCTTCCAGGTTGTGTTAGCGAGGGCGACACACTGGCAGAAGCTATTCTTATGGGTATAGACGCTGCATCTGGATGGGGTTCTCGACGAACTGGAGGACGGAAAGCCCGCATCCCAAGCAAGCCCCTTAGAAAGCATTATTCCCGATCCTGGTGGTTTTGTAAGTATGCTGGTTTTGGATATGGATGCCTATGCTGAAAAGTATGGTGAAAAAGCAGAAAGAAAAAACCTTACCATTCCTACATGGCTCAACACATTTGCCGAAAATAATCACATTGACTTCTCTTAGGTGTTACAGGAATCCTTAACCGCTCTCTACCATCAAAAACAGCACGCCTAAGCGACTACCCCGATTTCATAAGCAGGCTAAACACCGCAAATAAGCCCACAAGCATTAAAGCAATTACGACAAGTGTCCTTTTCCCCGTATTCTCACGCCCAGCCCATTTACACAATTTAATAAAAATCCAAATACCGCCTGCCAATATATCCCACGCGATAATGTTCAACCCCGTCACCATAAATTTAATATCGAAAAAGAACAAGACTGTAAGCACAGACATACTCGCTAATAGAATATACCATGCTATTTTCAAAGATTTTTCTTTGTTCACCACTGTTTTCCCCCGCTATTCAACTTCGCCGTGATAGTCCAAATCGCACCATTTATGCTGTGCCTGCCGCCATGCTTCCTGACCTTCCGGTTCCTCGCCAGGCCAAGAAAACTCCTCGCGATAGACCTGTTGAAGTTCTCCATCAATCCTATCTTGCACACAGACAACGCTTGGTCCCTCCCATGAAGAGAACGACTCAACCCGCCGCACACATACCAGTTCCCCGTTCTCCCAACGGTGGAAAGTAGTGACACCATCGCCTGCTCCGCTACTACGCGCCCAGCCAGTGATCACTTGCCGCTCCGGGTCAAATCCGGGCTGTGAAATCTCCACAAGAGGCGCACAGTATTGAAATTGACCTTGCGTCTCGTCCCACAGCCAGTAATGTCGATAATATGGTTGATTTCCTGCATGAAAGAGATACCCAAAATCTTGAAAGCCGTCAAAATTAACATCGACCACATGATGAAACTCCGGCGCAACACCCATCATAAATTCTTCTGAAAATGTTTGAATAGGTTGTTCCATATCTGCTGGGTTCCAGACTGAAAATGTAATATCGCGGGTTCCAAATTCATCCTTGTATTCCATAGCTAACTCCGCAGTCACCAGCAGCGACCCAAGTTCGCCGCCAGTATCTACCAGAAAAGCATCGTGGGTATCGTCTATGGGTTGTTCCTCTAACAACTGCTGGGATGACTTTTGCGGCTGGGTAGTTTGCGATAAAGCATTATCTGTTTGGCAGGCGCAAAGCGTACAGCAAACAAAAGCCAAGGAAAATACTTGTAATGGTATCTTTAGATTTTTTATGTTCATAGGCAATTTCCTCCTGCATTGTTTGTATTTAGTCTACCACATCTGCCGCCATTTTTCCACCCTCCGCTCCACATAAACCGCGCAAGTACAAGGAAACCACGCCTCCCATATTCGCGCCATGTATAGGGGAGCGCACAAACGGCAAGCAATTCGGGTGTGGCCACACCCGAAATTTTTGCTGGGCCGCAGGCCCGCAAAAATGCTTGTTG
>CATOJE010000038.1 GCA_951800145.1 uncultured Lachnospiraceae bacterium
TCCCATAAGGAACCCCTCCGAAACCGTCGGCGCTTAGGTCCGGTCTTTCACGGACCTTATGCGTCCGCTACGCTTTCGGCGGAGCGAGAGCGCGGTGACATTGGGCCCCGGCCTGACGCGGGCGTAGCCTTCTGGCGAATATGCGCCTGCATCTTTTGTCGCTGCCTGTGGCTCCTAATGGGCAGCAAAACACTTGGCCAGAGATTCCTGGCGGGCTTGGAAATACACTTAGCCAGAGATCTTCTAAGCGTCCGCGACTCACTTAAATAGCAATTTCGCGTTTTACATACTATGAAAAATCTACATCCAAAATTAAGTTAATGACATTAGGCGCGAACAGTAACATTGATGAAAAGAAGCATTGCAACAACCCTTGTTTTGCTTTATAATAAGAAAACGTATCACTTAATTACATGGAGGTTCTTATGGAGAGAGAAAAATTTGGCTCCCGCCTGGGTTTTATCTTGGTTTCCGCCGGCTGTGCTATCGGATTAGGAAATGTATGGAAATTTCCCTATATGTGCGGAGAGTATGGAGGAGCGGCATTTATTTTAATTTATCTGTTATTTCTGGTGATGCTGGGAATTCCCATTATGGTATGTGAGTTTGCAGTGGGCCGGGGCAGCCGCCGCAGTGTGGCGGCCGGATTTGAGAAGCTGGAGCCGGAGGGCACCTGCTGGCATATGCTTAAGGTGGTTGGGATTATCGGCTGCTATATGCTGATGATGTTTTACACTATGGTAGGCGGCTGGATGCTTTACTACTGCTTCCGCAGCATTCGGGGGGACTTCTCAGGAGCGAATCCGGAGATGATTTCCGGGGCATTCCAGGAGATGCTTTTGAGCCCTGGGCTGATGATTTTTTGGACGCTTTTGGTGTGTATTCTTGGCTTTGGGGTATGCTTGTTTGGATTGAAAAATGGAATCGAGCGGATATCGAAGATTATGATGTCGCTGCTTTTGGTGATTATGATGGTCTTGGCAGTCCACTCTTTTTTTATGGATGGGGCAGAGGAGGGGATTCGTTTCTACCTGGTTCCTGATTTTGAAAAGATGATGGAGAATGGCATTGGAAATGTAGTATTTGGCGCATTGAGCCAGTCCTTCTTTACCTTGTCCATCGGAATCGGAGCAATGCTGATCTTTGGAAGCTATATGAGTAAGGAGCATAGTCTTACCGGCGAGGCAGTGAGTATCACAGTACTGGACACCTTTGTGGCTTTGATGGCTGGCTTTATTATCATCCCGGCCTGCTTTTCCTTTGGCATCGAGCCGGGGGCAGGGCCGAGTCTGGTATTTATCACTCTGCCGAATATCTTTGCCCAGATGGCTGGAGGAAGGCTTTGGGGAGCCTTGTTTTTCCTTTTTCTATCTTTTGCGGCATTGAGCACGATCATAGCTGTATTTGAAAATATTATTTCTTTTGATATGGATTTGCTGGGCTGGACGAGGAAAAAGAGTGTATTGCTTAGCATGGTACTGATTTGTATTCTCAGCATGCCCTGCGTCCTGGGTTTTAATCTTCTCTCCGGGCTTCAGCCTCTGGGAGAAGGGACAACGATTATGGATTTGGAAGACTTTATTGTTTCGAATAATCTGTTGCCCCTGGGAAGCCTGGGCTATGTGCTGTTTTGTACCAGAAAGGGCGGGTGGGGCTGGGATGCCTTCCTGAAGGAGGCGAATACCGGCCGGGGGATGGCATTCCCCAAGGGACTCCGGCAATATGTGTCCTACTGTATTCCTGCCATTATTATTTTAATTTATATGAAAGGATATTATGATATGTTTAAAGGCAGAAGTATGGGGCAGTTTATCTCCTGGATGGCTGTGGCAGTACTGCTTTTAGCATTTATTCTGATATGTGCTGTTTACCGGAAGCCAGCTGGAAAGCATGAGAGAAAGGGGTGAAAGCCATGGTGGAACAAAATACATTCAATGAGTTTTTGACGGAGCTGTCTTCAAAGGCGCCGGTTCCTGGAGGCGGAGGAGCCGCCGGGGTGGGAGGCGCTCTGGGGGCGGCTTTGGGACAGATGGTGATGAATCTCACCATAGGAAAAAAGAAATATGCAGATGTGGAGGAGGAGATGGAGGGCCTCCTTGTGACCATGGAGCAGCTTAAGAAAAGGCTGATCCATCTGGCAGATAAGGACGGGGAGGTCTTTGCGCCTCTGGCGGCGGCCTACAGCCTTCCAACAGGTACCCAGGAGGAGAAAGCCTATAAGGAGCAGGTGATGGAGGAGCGGCTATTGGCAGCCAGCCAGGTTCCGCTGGATATTATGGAGGCTGCGTCTCAGGTGCTGAGTATCCTTGAGGTTTTAGCTCACAAGGGAAGCAGGATGGCAGTCAGCGATGTAGGAGTAGGGGCTTCCTTTGCCCGGGCGGCACTTCTGGGAGCAGTTATGAACGTTTATATTAATACGAAATCCATGAAAAACCGGGAGAGGGCTGAGGAATTAAATCAAAGAGCCGATGCCATGGTTGCAGATGGAGCGAAGAAGGCCGATGAAATCTATGAGACAGTGCTTAAAAAGCTAAGGCAGGGATAACGTCATTTCATGGAAGGAGAAAAAGCGTGGGGACAGATACAGCTTTGTTAAAAGGGGCGGAGGTTTCAGCAAAAATTAAGGAGCAGGTAACAGAAGAGCTTAAAAAGCTCCAGGGCTTTCCCATAAAGCTTGCCATCATCCGGGTTGGGGAGAGGCCGGACGATTTGTCTTATGAGCGGGGGGCGAAAAAAAAGCTGGACAGCTTCGGGCTATCAGCTGAGTCTTACGTATTCCCGGAGGATATTACAGACCAGGAATTTAAGGAAGCATTTCGAAGGATTAACCAGGATGAAGAGATCACTGGCATTCTTCTTTTAAGGCCGCTGCCAAAACAAATCTGTGAGGGAGATATCGAGGAGATGATCGACCCCAGAAAGGATTTGGATGGGATTTCACCAAAGAATATTGCCAAGGTGTTTGCCGGGGATGAGACAGGCTTCGCCCCCTGTACAGCAGAGGCGGTGATCCAGGTGCTGAAGGCCTACCACATTCCCCTGGAAGGAAAGCGGGTGGTGATTGTGGGGAGGAGCATGGTGGTGGGAAGGCCGCTGTCTATGCTGATGCTGAAGGAGAATGCCACCGTAACCATCTGCCATACCAGGACAAGGGATCTAAAGGAGACCTGCAGAAATGGAGAGATCCTGGTGGCAGCTGCCGGAAGGGCGCGGATGCTGGACAGCAGCTATGTGGGCAAGGACGGGGTGGTAATCGATGTGGGAATCAATGTAGATGAAGATGGGAAGCTCTGCGGGGATGTGGACATTGCATCCATAAGTGGGAAGGCTTCTATGGCGACCCCGGTTCCCGGCGGGGTCGGCGCTGTGACCACCGCGGTGCTGGCGCAGCACCTGGTGCGGGCGGCTGGCATACTGTACAGAAAACAGTAACCATAGATAAATGAAGGATAGATTCGCCACAGTAAAAGAGTCCGGCTTGCCGGACTCTTTTTTAGACTCTTTATAAATCCTCAAAATATGAGTAGACATTTCGCCCCTTTACCTTGCTTTGATACAGAGCCACATCTGCCTGCTTCAGGCTTTCCTCATAAGAGAAATTATCTCCGGAAATCAGGGTAATGCCAGCGCTGCAGGTGAAGGGGATCCCCTCTGAAGCTTGAAGGGAGCGATACAGCTCATCCATACGCTTGGCCAGGGTGGAGCGGTCTGTAATATCTTTAATGAATACCAGGAATTCATCGCCGCCCAGCCTTCCGATAATGTCGTGGCGGCGGAAGGTTGCCAGGAGGATTTGGGTAAGCCGCTTTAATGCGGCGTCCCCCTCGGGATGTCCGTAGGTGTCATTAATGGATTTAAAGTGATCCAGATCTACCACAACCAGGGCGCCGGAAGGATGCTCTTCCTCCTCCATGTAGCAGATTACATTATTCTCAAAGGCGGTTCGGTTCAGTACATTCGTCAGGGGATCCCGGCTGGCAGCATGCTCCCTGGCCAGCTCTTCCTTCTTTTCGATATCAATATCCTCTAAATACAGGAGAGCATACATATTTTTCGAAAAGTGCTCCTTGAAGATATGCACCACCAGCTTCATCCAGCGGTATTCGTCGGAAACCTTTCTCTGGAAGGAGAACTTCCGTGTGGATTCCCCATCCTGGTACATTGACAGCATATTTTCTGTGCGGAGAAGCTGGCAGTATTGCTCTGAGTATTCTTCCGGAACGACTTCCCGCACATGCTGCTGCATGACCTCGCTGAAGGTTTTTCCATACTTCCGGCATTCTGCCTCATAGGATTTCCAGAGGCCGCCGGAGGCCTTAAAGTAGCCGCTTTCTAAATCCACCTCTGCGTAAGCGATGGTTTCGGAAAGCATGGCCTCATAAAAGTCGGTTTGGCGCAGATATTCCAGCTCCATGGCTCGCTCGTGATCTGCAGGATCAATGAGAACCACGATGGTATCCTGATCCTGCTGGCCCTGGCCGATGTGGCGGGTTTTCAGGCGGAACCATTCGTAAGAGCCGGCTTTTGTCTTTAAAAGCAGCTCAAAGCCGTGGATATCCTCCTTCTCTGAAACATGGGTGAAGGTGGCGCGGAAGGTTTCCACAAAATGAGGATGGACCATCTCTGCAGCAATCCAGCAATCCGGGAATGAATTTTCCCGCTTTTCCTCTCCATAAAGCAGGGAGCGGCCGGTGTGAAAATAGATGGACTGCTTGCGCTCATTGTATTCAAACATCTCGGCGGCCCCGCCAGACAGGAAGCGGGGACGCTCCATATCACTGATAGTCCGATGGTAGCCCTCCAGGCAGATCATGCCGTCATAGTCGTCGATCCGCACACCTAAAAGGCGTACCACTACCTCTCCCTTTTCCGGATGATTCCAGGTATATTCCAGCTCCACGATCCGGCGGGTCTGGATCATATTTTCAATAGAAAGGTTCACATAATGGTAGTAACCATCATTGATCCGGCTGTACCAATGCCGGTAGCATTCCTCCGGGCTTAAGGGGCCGGACAACCCAAGAAGTTCTGCCATGATGGGATCCACATACATTTCTTTCCGGCCGGAGGATTCATCCAGATGGATGCGCCAAAGCCCCAGGTTTGTGTTTTTAATAATTTCTTCCGGATGATATTGCTCTAATTCCATGGAGCGTCCGGAAGCCAGCTCCTCTGCCGCAGGCTCTGCCAGAGGTTCACCCGGCTTTCTGTGGGGAAGAACATGGCGCTTTAAGTAAATTTCTTCAAAAGGCGCCTTCTCATATGGCTCAGCAAATAAAAAGCCCTGCAGGACATCTGGCTGGAGCTCACTCAAGGCCTGGAGCTCATCGACCGATTCCACGCCTTCACAGCACACCTGGATTTTCGCGCTGTGGGCCAGCTCGATAATATTACCTAAGAGGCGGTAATTGTAAGGGTTATGATGGATGCGGTTGATAAAGCAGCGATCAATCTTCGCCTCATCGATCTCCAAACGCTTCAGGTAGCTTAGGCTGGAATACCCAGTTCCAAAATCATCTATGGAAATCCGGATTCCGGCCTGCTTCCACTGTCCGAAGATCTGATTATAGTACTCGTAGTTTTCCAGCTGCATGCTCTCTGTAATCTCTAAAGTCAGCGCGTTCCCCGGAAGCTCCGACTGTGCTAACAGCTCCAGCACTGTCTCAGAGATATCCTTTTTCTGAAGCTGTATGTAGGAGACATTGACGCTGATGGAGAAATGGGGTACGAATTCCCTCCACTCCCTGCACTGAGACAAGGCATTCTGTAAAACCCACTGACCCACCGGGCAGATTAGATCGGTCTGCTCCAGAAGGGGGATAAACTCCTCCGGAGAAACCAGACCCCGGGTAGGTGAGTGGTAGCGGAGCAGTGCTTCTGCTCCGAATATCTCGTAGCTCTGGCTGTGAATCTGAGGCTGATAACACAGAAAGAAACCGGAAAAGTCATTTTCGATGCTTAAGCGCATTTCATCCTGAAGATCCACGCTGTTTACATACTTCTCAAAATCCTCAGCAGAGAAAAATAAAAGATTATTCTTCCCAAAATGCTTGGCCCGGTCCAGGGCATTCTCCGCATAAAGGATCAGCTGACTGCTGCTTTGACGCCAGGTGCTGCTGTAGTAGGACGCACCGGCTGACAGGGTACAGTGGGGGAAGGGGACCAGAACTGTCTGATCCTCCTGGGAGATGGAGAAATCCAGGGAAATCAATGCCTCCTGGATATTGGAGAAGAGGATTTCCACCTGGGATTTCACGTAGCCTGTCAGATTTATGGCAAATCGGTCACTGTCCAGGCGGTAGAGGGGCAGCGCCGCATCCACGGTATCCAGAAGCGTCTTTGTGATCTGCTTTAAAACCTGGTTTCCGATGTTTCTTCCAAACCGGACATTAATGTTTTTGAAATTATCAATGCCCAGGATCATCAGATAGCCGCTGGCTTCACCAGATAAGCATTGCTCAATATCCTCCGTCAGCATCTCGGCATTGGGGAGGCCGGTGAGGGAATCGACTTTTAAGCTGGAAAGGGACTGGGTGATCCGTCCCAGAAGCTTTGCCGGGCCGCCCTGGGAATCCGGCAGTTGCTTTCCGCGGATGCTTGTCCATATAGGATGCCCCTCCCGATTCAAGAAACGATATTCACCTTGAAAGGCCCTTTGGTCTCCATGGAGAAGCTGATTTAATTTTTCGGTAAAGGGAAGAAGATCCTTCTCATACAGGACAGACTGGATGTCCTGGATAGAATACCCCTCTGCCGGTGAAGGAGAGAGGAGGCAGGATTCATGAACTGGAAAGGAGAAGAAAACCCGCTCTGTCTCCAGATCCAGGAGAAAGAAATCTTCGTCAGTAGTTTCTTTTAAAAGGGAAAGAAGGTTGTCTGTTTGTGTCTGCGAATGATTATTCAAGGGATATCCTCCTATATTTGTATTTTTTAAAATTATACCATTAATGTTTGAAAATGGGAATGCCGATTCCTACAAAATTGCAGAATAATAATGAAAAATAAACTGCAAAATAAGGATAGCTTCAGAAATTGAAATGACAGGTAAAGGAGAATGAAGGATGGGAATTATCATTGCATTGCTTTCCGGGGCTCTGATGAGTGTTCAGGGCGTAATGAATACGGGGGTAACGAAGCAGAGCAGCGTCTGGACTGCAGCTGGGTTTGTACAGCTGACTGCCTTTCTGGTGTGTGTTATTATGTGGTTTTTCAGCGGGCGTGAGTCCATCGGGGCCCTGTGGCAGGTGGAGCCGAAGTACATGCTTCTGGGAGGTGTTCTGGGCGCACTAATCACCTACACCGTGATCCGAAGCATGGACAGCCTTGGACCGGCCCAGGCAGCACTTTTAATTGTTGTGGCCCAGATTGTGGTGGCTTATGGGATCGAGCTGATGGGACTTTTCGGAGCGGAAAAGGCAGCATTTGAGTGGAAAAAAGTGATCGGGGCAGTTGTGGCGGTGATTGGAATTATTATTTTTAAAAAGTAAACCTTCATGCGCCCGGCCACATGGCTGCCGTCCGGAACTTTCAAAGTAAGAAAAAAGCAGGAAAATAAGACTTGTTTTTCGTCCTCAGTCCTAGTAGAATAGTATTACAGGCTGGAATGGCAGTTTATGATGAAACTTGCCAGGAATTATTTCCATAGGAAATGGATAAAAATAATATTAATTCTTACCGCTATGTTTATTTTCGGGGCTTGCTACAGCTGTTCCCGTGGAAGCGGGAAGGAGGATGTCCTGTTTCTCACAGAAGATGATGGAGGGAAGGGGCAGCCGGGAGAAGCTGTCTCAGGAGAAGAGACGGCCATGGAGGAAGCAGCAGGCGAGGCTTTGCCTGTCTGCTTTGTACATATTTGCGGCGCAGTGGAAAGGCCGGGTGTCTATGAGCTTTTAGAGGGCAGCCGGGTTTTCCAGGCAGTGGAGCTGGCAGGAGGCTTTCTTCCAGAGGCGGATGAGAGCGGTTTAAACCTGGCAGCTTTGATTTCTGACGGGATGAAGATCCTGGTTCTTACCAGGGAGGAGGCTGAGACGGCATCCGCACAGGAAGGCGAAGGGGCCGGGAAGCAGGGAAAGGTTAATATTAACACAGCCAGTGAAAAGGAGCTGATGACTCTTAAGGGCATCGGGGAATCCAGGGCAAAGGATATTATTGCCTATCGGGAGAAGCATGGACGCTTTTCCAAAATCGAAGATATTATGCAGGTGCCCGGGATTAAGGACGGGGCATTTCAGAAAATAAAAGACGATATTACCGTTTAAACGCGTTCGCAGGGATGATGGATTTAAGAGCTGGCTGCGGGGCTAAGGCGTGTAAAGACAGAGGTGGAGAATGGCCAGTATTTTAGTTGTGGATGATGAGAAATTAATTGTAAAAGGTATTCGGTTCAGCTTAGAGCAGGATGGTATGGAGGTAGACTGCGCTTATGACGGGGAGGAAGCCATCGAGATGGCAAAGGCGAAGGAGTACGATGTAGTGCTTTTGGATGTGATGCTCCCCAAGCATGATGGATTTGAGGTATGCCAGGCCATTCGGGAATTCTCGGAGATGCCGATTATCATGCTTACCGCAAAGGGCGGCGATATGGATAAGATTTTGGGATTAGAGTACGGGGCAGATGACTATATCACAAAGCCCTTTAATATTCTGGAGGTCAAGGCCAGAATCAAGGCGATTATGCGCCGCAGCGCCAAAAAGAATAAGCGGGGGACTGAGCCGGAAAATAAGGTGGTCACGGCAGGCGACTTGAAGCTGGATATCGAGGGCCGGCGGGTGTTTATCGCGGAGAAGGAGATTAATCTTACTGCAAAGGAGTTTGATCTCTTAGAGCTTTTAGTATGCCATCCCAACAAGGTTTACAGCAGAGAGACCCTTCTCACCTTTGTGTGGGGGAATAAAGCTCTGGACACAGGGGACGTGCGCACGGTGGATGTCCATGTCCGGAGGCTTCGGGAGAAAATCGAACCCAGCCCCAGCGACCCCAGGTATGTGCACACCAAGTGGGGTGTGGGATATTACTTCCGGGTAAAGTAGAGACGAAGGGACAAAGGAGAGAAGAGACATATGGAGGCTTCCTATCGCATTCGTACCGTTCATCCAGAAGATCTAAATCAGGTGGCCAGGATCGAGGAGCTCTGTTTTCCGGCAGCAGAGGCAGCTTCAAAGGAATCCTTCCGGCAACGGATTGAGACATTCCCGGAAAGCTTTCTGGTGGCGGAGACAGAGGAAGGGATTATAGGCTTCATTAATGGCTGTGTGACCAATGGCCGGACGATTGAGGATGAGATGTTTTCCCAGATGTCGTTCCATGTGCCTGACGGCGCATATCAGGCAGTGTTTGGGCTGGATGTCCTTCCAGAGTACCGCTGCCAGGGAATCGCAGGGGCCTTGATGAGGAGACTGATAGAGGTGGCAAGGGCCAGGGGGCGCAAGGGGCTGATTCTTACCTGTAAGGAGAAGCTGATTCCTTATTATGAGCGGTTTGGATATAAGAACTCAGGGGTATCCCGATCGGTTCATGGCGGGGCAGTGTGGTATGATATGATTTTGGAGTTTGAGGATTTTGCTGTGTAAGAGATATATGAGTATGAGAAGGAAAATGGAATGAAAATTACAGTGGCGTCTGTGGGCAAGATCAAGGAGCGGTATCTGACAGAGGCATTAGAGGAGTATGGAAAACGGCTGAGCCGGTACTGTAAACTGGAAATGATCCAGGTAGCAGATGAGAAGACGCCGGAGGGAGCCAGCAGGGCCATGGAGGAGCAGATCCGGGAAAAAGAGGGGGAACGGCTTCTGGCTAAGATCCGGCAGGATGCGTATGTGATTGCCTTAGCGATCCAGGGGCAGATGCCGGACTCGGTGGAGCTGGCAGGAAAGCTGGAAAAGCTGGGGGTAAGCGGGGTCAGCCATATCGTATTTGTAATCGGCGGCTCTCTGGGACTTTCCCAGGCAATGCTTTCCCGGGCAGATTATCTGCTCAGCTTTTCCAGGCTTACCTTCCCCCACCAGCTGATGCGGGTGATGCTGCTGGAACAGATTTACCGCAGCTTTCGAATTATGGGGAATGAACCATATCACAAGTGAGGGCGAAAAAGAACCAAGAAATACAGATAAAGGTTGTTATAAAAAAGAAAAATAAAGTGCGGAGAAATAAAAGGGAGAACATTTATGAGCATTTTATTTGTAAGGCATGGGGAAACCGACTGGAATATAGCGAAAAGAGTACAGGGGACAACAGATATCCCTTTAAATGAAAATGGAAGAAAGCAGGCAGAACTTTTGTGTGAGAATCTTGAAAAGGAGAGCGTAAATCTCCGCAGAATTTACAGCAGTCGTCAAATAAGAGCATTGACGACAGCTAAGATAGCTGGTTCGAGATTTAATATACCGGTGAAAGTGATTCCTGGATTAGAAGAAATGAATTTTGGTTTATTTGAAGGGCATACTTGGGATGAAATTGGAGTTCTGTATCCGGACGAACTTACAAAATGGCAGTCTGATAAACGCTATAACAAGGTACCAAACGGAGAATCCTATCAGGACTTACTGGAAAGGCTATTTTCAGGTTTGAACCAGATAATGGAAGAAATGAAGGATAATTATTCAGATGGAGATGTTTTGATATTAACACATGGCGCGGTGATAATGTCGTTACTAACGTTGAAAAAGGATCTCGACTTTAAGACATCATATATGGATATAAGCATTGAAAATGCAAAGATAATAAAACTTGAATTAAATGATTTAGAGGAAATACAGCAGAAGCTGTATCGGAAACCTCGTTTGCCTGAATAAGATTTTGTTATTTTACACACGTTCCGCCTAACCCCCCATGCCCCGCGGTGCTTGGTATCCCCCATGAAAGAAAGGGAGGTTCCTTTAAAACCCTTCGGGAGATATGCAGAAAACGGGAGTGAACATTGTCACTTCGAGACCCCGTTTTCGCACAGCTCAGCGCCGGAGCGCTGAGCTGTCAAAGTAATCGAAAATACAGGATAGCCAAAACACTTATGATAATGATTCCTGCGGTTCCCAGCAAAATTTTCCCTATGATTCCATCGCTGTCTGTCAGATGGGTTCCTGTATCTGCCAGGAGGCCCCAGAGGCTGTAAGCCTTCACCCGTGATGAATGAGGAGAAGCCTGCCTGCCCCCTATGGCCCATAAAAAGGTTTGCCAGTCCTTCTGCAGAATCTGAATCCCCATGGCAAATGCCTTTTCAGGACTCAGCCCTTTGGGAAGAGACCGGAAAAGCCCAGCATCCCTGGAATATTGAGAGGATTTTTGATAGGCAGGTTCCCCTTGCTTTTCCCGAAACTGCCGGTATGCATAGTCTTCTCCCTCCTGAATGGCCTTCTGGGGATTTTTCGTTTGCTTATAAGCTGCCAGGGTGTGGTAGTATACGCCAGAGGCTCCCTTCCGGCCCAGGTATTGATCGATGATTTTTTCGATGGCATTCTCAAGTGCAAAGGCAGTCGAAGGATTTCCCCTGCTTTCACTGGCATATACCTGCCCCTTGATGGACATGACTGCGGCCAGCAGCCCGGTTACTTCCTCATTCCTGGCAGTAATTTGAGGATTTTTAAACAGATTTCCGCTGCCGTTAATGTGTGCTGCAAACCGGTTTGCCCGTTCCAGCTCCCTGCCTGAGCAGGAGGCAAGGCTTCCCTGCTTAAAGGTATTTTCTGCGATGCCCCTTCTGGCATTGCTAATGATCGCATTTCGCTGCCGAATCTGCTCCTTCCATGAATTTTGCTGTGTATGATAAGTCTGCTGAAAGCGGACATTTTGCTTTCCGGAGGATTGATAAATCATGCCTTCCCTGGGGTGAGCATTGCTTTTTCCGGCCGCCGGTCTTCCGATGGCAAACAGAGTATGTGCAGCCTGGGGAGAGATAGACCGTCCGGCTGTCTGCCGGTAAAGGCTGGACCGGATGCTGTCCAGCGACGCAGCCTGCCCGGTCTCTTCCAGGAGAGAGGTCAGCTGCTCCAGGTTCTGTTCCATCATAAGATTCAGCTTTTGAGCTAAAAGAGTATCCAGGCGTTCCAGCTGTGCTTTAAGGTTTTCTCCTTCTGCAGATTTCAGTGCGGCTTCCAGCAGGGCGAGGTACAGCTTTGACAGCTCCTGAAGCTGTTTTGTGAGCTCCAGCTCCGGATCTGGCTGCCATTCTAAAAAAGCTTCCCAGTCTTCACCCAGCTGCTCCAGCACCCATCTGAGCGCCTCGTCGGCGGAAATGGATCCATTTGCAGAGAGCTGCCTGCGCAGCTCTGTGATTTCTGCTGTGTCCTTTGTCTGCTTTTGTTCGGTTTCTGTATGGGTTTCCTTGACCCTTTCTTTCTTTTCTGTGATTCTTCTGGAAAATTCCTGTAATAGTGCATCGCTGTCCTTTATTTCCGCCTGCTGCTTGGCAAACTGAAATTCCTGCTCTGCGCGGACCGCTGGTTCGGCGGAGGCGGCATTCGCTTTTATATTTGGCATGTCTTTTCCTTTCCTGTGCTGGAGGCTGTGTTCTTATTAAGATATATCGGCTTAATTGCCAAAACATTGATGGGATAACTACTTTCACGATAAATAAAGTCATAAAGAGGACATCCTCACCATATATTTGCGGTAAAGGGGGCGCATGGCGATGGAAGAGATGGAGCAGGTGATACGGATGTTTCCCCAGAGGCTGCGGAGCCTCCTTAAGCAGGCAGATACGCTCCAGTTCCCGGCGGAGGAGCTGCGCCTGAGGGTGGGACAGCCCCTTCTGATGACAGCCAGGGGGAAGGAGTGGTGGCTTGCAGAAAAGAGGCAGTGCTGGGAAGAGGCGGCAGGCTATGGAGGACAAGAAATTTACCGGGTATCAGAGGAGGATATCCGGGATACGCTGGAATTTATGAGCCGCTATTCCCTGTATGCGTTTCATGAGGAGCTGCGGCAGGGATTTTTAACCATTGCCGGCGGGCACCGAATCGGAGTGGCAGGTCAGGTGGTGCTGGAAGGGGGAAGGGTAAAGAATCTTCTCTATGCGTCCTTTTTAAATGTGAGGATTGCCAGGCAGCTGCCGGGCTGTGGAGATGAGGTTCTGCCCTGGATTTATGAACAGGGGGAGCTTTGCTCCACACTGCTTATCTCTCCCCCGGGCTGTGGAAAGACAACCCTGCTAAGGGATTTGATCCGGCAGGCATCTAATGGCTGGACCTGTAAGGAAAATGGCCGTCTTGTAAGAGGCATTACGGTGGGTGTGGTGGATGAGCGGTCAGAGCTGGGGGCCTGCTGCCATGGCTGCCCGCAGAATGACTTAGGGATTCGGACCGATGTGCTGGATGCGTGTCCCAAAGCGGAAGGTATTATGATGCTGATCCGCAGTATGGCGCCACGGGCTGTGGCAGTGGATGAGATTGGAAGCATCCAGGATTTGGAGGCAATCCGATATGGGAAAAACTGCGGCTGCAGGCTGTTGGCTACGGTTCATGGACAATCTCTGGAGGATCTCCGGCAAAAGCCTATTCTGAAGGAGCTTATCCAGGAGAATGTATTTCGACGATTTGTCGTCTTAAGCGGCAAGGGCGGGGCCGGAAGGGTGGAGGGGATATTTGACGCCCAGGGAAGATATCTGGGAAAGCCTTCGGCAGACAGATAATCCCTTCAGCTTAAGGAGGCCAGCACATTATTTCCAAGGAATGAATAGAGGGAGGAAATGCAGGGATGAGATGGATGGGCGCGTGCTTGGTAACTTTGGGATGTACAGGGCTGGGACGTCATTTAGCCCGCCAGTGGAGGCTGCGGCTTCGATGGCTGGAGCAGCTGCGGCAGATGATTTATTTTTTAAAGGGTGAAATTCTCTACGGCCATACTCCCTTAGGCACGGCTCTAAAGCAGGTGGGGGAGCGGTGTGAAAGGGCGGAGGGTGAGAAGGGGCTCTGCGGCCTCCCCAGGTTTTTCTGTGAGGTGGCAAGGCGGATCGGGATGCAGGAGGGAGAGCTTTTTGCGGATATTTGGAAGGAGGAACTGGCCAGGCTGAAGGACTCCCCATTAAAGGAGGAGGATCTGGCAGGGCTGAAAAGTCTGGGAGACCATCTGGGATATCTGGACCTTACCATGCAGGAGCGGAATCTGCTTTTATATCTGGAGCAGCTGGATGGGCAGATCGAATATCTCCGAATGCATTTAAAGGAGAAAACCAAGCTTTATACCAGCCTGGGGGTGATGGGAGGTCTGTTTTTGACAGTAGCCATGCTGTAGCAAAGAATCGTAGGAGGCATTATGGAGGTTAGTCTGATTTTTCGGATTGCAGCCGTGGGGATACTGGTATCTGTGATCTGTCAGGTGTTAAAGCACAGCGGGAGGGAGGAGCAGGCATTCCTCACCAGTCTTGCCGGCTTAGTGCTGGTGCTGTTTTGGATGGTGCCCTATATCTATGAGCTGTTTGAAACCATGAAACGATTATTTTCTCTGTAGGAGGGCTTATGACCATGATCCCTGTGGCGGCTGTAGGGATGGCTGCTGTTTTTCTGGCACTGCAGTTAAAGGGAATGAAGGGGGAGTACAGCTTTTTTCTGTCTGTGGCAGCGGGAATGTTTATCTTTTTTTTCGGAATTCAAAAGCTGGAGGGAATTTTAGATGTAATTAAAAAAATCCAAGAGGAGATCCGGCTGAATCCAGTCTACTTTTCAACGCTGATGAAGATGGTGGGGATTACCTACATCGGTGAGTTTGCTTCCGGGATCTGCAAGGACAGCGGCTATGGCTTTTTGGGAAGCCAGATTGAGCTCTTTGGCAAGCTTTCCATCCTGGCGGTCAGCGTTCCGGTGGTGCTGGCGCTGCTGAATACACTGGAAGCATTTCTGATTTGAGAGGAGCGTGCCATGGATGGGAAGAAAAGCGCAGGCTGCTTCTGCCTGCTTCTGATGAGCCTTCTTTTCATAGAGGCCTGGAGCAGTGCTTCTGTTTGGGGACAGGAAAGGCCTGGGGTGTGGGAAGCAGCAGGGGCAGAGGCTTTCTTTGATGAGGGGAGTCAGGACCTGGAGCTGGAGAAGATACAGCAGTTTCTAAATCAGCTTCAGGATACCGAGGGCATTTCATTTGCTGGTCTTATGAGGGATCTGACAGCCGGTGACTTTAAAGGGATGCTTGCCAGGATAGGAGGCGCATTCCGGGGGAGGATTGTATCCGAATTTACAGGAAGTATCCATCTTCTGGCCCAGGCGGCAATCCTGGGGATTTTAGGGGCGGTCTTTTCCCAGGTGGCGGCAGTGTTTCCAGGAAGCCGGATATCCGATACCGGCTTTTTTATTACCTACCTTCTGGCATTTACCTGTCTGACTGCCAGCTTTTTTACAAGCGTGGAAACGGCTGTCTCCGTGGTGGGACATGTTCTGGACTTTTTGAAGGTACTGCTTCCCTCATTTTTTCTTACCGTTGCCCTTGCCGGGGGAAGCTTGTCAGGAGCCGCCCTTTATGGAAGCGTAATCGGCGGGGTGGGAGCAGCAGAGCTTTTGTGCGGCAGGGTTATGATACCATTGGTAAAAGTATATGTATTCCTTGTGCTGGCTGGAAATCTGTCCAGGGAGGCCTTTATTACAAAGCTGACCGATGGACTGGATGCAGGAATTCGCTGGACCTTAAAGACTGGAGCAGGCTTATTCCTGGGGCTTCAGATGATTCAGACGATGATCCTGCCCTATGCAGACAGTGTGAAGCGGGCGGGGCTTCAAAAGCTCGTGGCCTCTATCCCGGGAATTGGTTCCGGAGCAGAGGCAGTTGTCCAGGTAACAGTGGGGACGGGGGTATTGTTAAAAAATACAGTAGGCGGAGCCGCGGTGGTAGTATTGGCCGTTCTTGCTGCGGCGCCGGTGGCCAAGCTATGCTTCTTCCTTATACTGTACCGGGGAGCCGCCGCCTTCATGGAGCCGGTCTGTGACAAGCGTCTGACAGCCTGTGCAGACGGTATGGGGAAGGCCCATAGCTTACTGCTGCAGATTGTCCTGGCAGTGGTGCTTTTATTTGCGATTTCCATTGGCGTGGTCTGTGCGGCCACCAATGCTGTATATTTTGGAGGATAGGCGAAAGGGAGCAGAGAGCGGATGGGTGAGATTGTCTGGTGGGTGAAGAATATTACATATTATTTTATTTTGGTTCATTTTCTGATTCAGCTGGTCCCAAATGGAAGGTATGAGCGCTACATACGGCTGTTTTCCGGAATGGTATTTGTACTTTTGGTAATGAGCCCGCTGACCAAAGGGTTAAATTTAGAGCAAAAGCTTGCATATGCTTATGAAAAAATCCGGTTTGAGCAGGATACAGAGGAATTTTCCCAGAAGCTTTGGGGAATGGAAAATCAGCGGATCCTGGAGGTGATAAGCCAGTATGAGGAGGCGGTATCTCAGGATGTGAAGGCTATGGCCAAAGGCCAGGGGCTGGACTGCCAGAGGGTCCGGGTGACCATAGAGAGCCGGCCGGAGGAGGCAGCTTACGGGCAGGTGGTGGGAATGGAGCTTATCTTTGGCCAGGGGGCAGAAGCGGTACAGGCTGCCAGCGCAAAGCAGGGCTCCATCCGTCCGGTTCAGATCCAGGTAGAGGTTAAGGGAGAAAAGAAGGCAGAGCCCCAGGGGCAGGAAACAGAGGAGAGGAAAGAGCTGTATGAATTTCAAAGAAAGGTGGCAGAGTATTACGGACTGGAAGAAGGGAATATCCGGATTGCATGGTAAAATGTCAAAGGAAAATTGGGTGATTCTCCTCTGTATTGGCCTGATCCTGATGATACTGGCAGCACCCTTTGGGGGCAGGGATACAGGAAGCCAAAAGGGAGAGGCTCAATCAGGAGGGGAGGGAGATATCTGGAATGGCAGTCTGATAAACGGAGCTGAGAAGGATGGAAGCTCACAGGCTATACCCACACCAGAGGAAGGGCAAAATTCAGATGTTTATGATGATTCCTATGAAAAGTTTTTGGAAAAAAGAGTAAAGGAGGTGCTCTCAAATGTAGAGGGGGTGGGGAAGGTGGATGTGCTGATTGTGCTTAAATCTTCAGAACAGAGGGTATACCAGACGGATGGAAGAAGCTCCCAGTCCTCTACCAAGGAGCAGGATGTCTCAGGAGGCGTGCGGGATGTGACAGAACAGGAGCAGGAGTCAAGCACCGTGGTAATGGGTGGGAACAGCGGCGCCGGGACGGGCCCTCTGCTGGCTAAGGAGCTGCGGCCGGAGATCTCCGGAATTATTATCAGCGCTCAGGGCGGGGGAAATGCTTCGGTAAAAACAGAAATTATGGATGCGATGGAGGCATTATTTGGCCTGCCTGCACATAAGATAAAAGTATTAAAGAGGGTGGAATAAAGGAGCGAGGATAATGAAACCGAAAAAAGAATTAAACATGAAAAAACTGTTTCGCCGCAACCAGGTGATTATTACTGCATTAGCAGTGATGATTGCCGCTGCCGGATACTTAAATTATGCCGGCAAGCAGGAGCTAGCCGCTGGAAGCCAGGTGAATGAGGCCAGGATGATGGAGATTTCAGACGAGGATATTCTGGCAGAGAATCAGGCCAGCCCCTATTATGGGGATTCACTGACCGAGATCGGCAGCCTGGATCAGGATTTCCTGGATGAAACCATTGCAGAAGCCACCATGGAGGAGAATTACCAGTATGCGGAAGGAAACCAGACAGAGGATGGCCTGGCGGCCGGAGCAGACGGACAGACCGCCCAGGGCGAGGCGTCGCAGGCAGGAATGGAAAACCCAGGAGAAGCCGTATTAACCAGCGGAATGAGTGTGACGGATTACATAGCGAATGTCCAGCTGAGCCGGGAACAGGTCCGGGCGAAGAACAAGGAAACACTGATGAATCTGATTAACAGCACAGAGATCGAGGAATCTGCCAAGCAGCAGGCAATCCAGGATATGATTGCCCTCACAGAGGTGGCGGAGAAGGAAAATGCGGCGGAAACTCTGCTGATGGCAAAGGGATTTGCAGATCCGGTGGTGAGTGTTTCTGCCGGGCAGGTGGATGTGGTGATCAATGCCTCCAGCATTACTGACCAGCAGAGAGCGCAGATCGAGGATATAGTAAAGCGGAAGACAGAGTCCTCTGCGGATCAGATCGTCATTTCCCTGATGAATTTATCAGAGTAATCCGGGTAATCTTTTGAAAACCACCTTTCCAAAGTGCCTATCTTCTGCTATAATGAGAGCTAACGGATATAAATTTGGATTGAGCAGGAGGTAGCATGGTGGCAGAGATGGAAAATAGAAGCACCCATAAGGTATATGAAAAGGATAAGCTGGGAGAGGTTCAGATCGCCGACGAGGTGGTGGCAATTATTGCCGGCCTGGCCGCTACGGAGGTAGAGGGTGTAGATTCCATGGCAGGAAATATTACCAATGAATTAGTTGGGAAGCTGGGCATGAAGAATCTTTCCAAGGGAGTGAAGGTAGATGTAACGGAGGAGCATGTATCCGTGGATCTTTCCCTGAATTTAAAATATGGATATAATATTCCAGATGTGGGGGAAAAGGTTCAGGACCGGGTAAAGTCCGCCATCGAGAATATGACCGGCTTGTCTGTGCTGGATGTTAATATTAAGATCGCCAGCGTGAATATGGAGAACGCCAACTAATGTAAACAGTGATATAGGAAAAAGGCAGTCAGGACAGAGCTCTGGCTGCCTTTTATTGCGCACTGGCACTTCAAGGAAGATTGTCAGCCAGGCTGACGAGTGCCCGGCTTAAACGAAAAACTCCCGGTTGGCAAAGGAGCATACATTTGATACAAATTCCTCCATATTGTAGTCTTCCTCCGCCTCCAGATAACATTTGGCGATGCTGATGTACAGCTCTGCTAACAGGTAAGTAAAGACAGCAGGCCTGATATTCAGCCGGCAGCCCTCCAGCTCCAGATCGTGGAGCTTTTGATCCAGTACCTGAACCAGGTAATTGCGCAGAATATCCATAAAGATTCCATTTTTATTTACCTGGTAGGTTTTCTGGAAGGTGGCCTTATTCCCATCGATGGCAGCAATCAGCTTGGTTACAAAAACTCTGGCCTTTCCGTCCTTTAAGTAGACCACATCCTTATCCAGATCAAAATGTTCGAAAAAGATCTGAAGGCAGTAGTAGAGAAGATCGTACTTGTCCTCAAAATACCGGTAAAAGGTAGAGCGGGGCACCATGGAATGATCGCACAGCTGGGTCAGGGTGATTTTTTCAAAGGGCATCTCCTCCAGCAGCTGGAACAGGGAGCGGCTTAAAAGAAGATAGGTTCGTCTGGTGGAAATCTTTTCTTTTCGGTCTGGCTGCATCGTAGGGTGAATCTCCTTCTTCCATTCAGTATCTGTGATTTTGTATAAAATGAGACAATTAAGTAAAAACTGTCTCATATTGTACAGATTTAAAATATTGATTCTTGAGTATTTTATCATAATTATACATAATATGGCAAGTAACAGGAAACAAAAAGAAAGGATCAGGAAGCAATGGAGGAGAGAAAAACTTCTGAAAACTTTATGGTAAAGCTGGCCAGCTTCATCGTAAATAAACGAAAAGCCTTTATCGCGCTGTTTGCCCTTGCCTGCATCTATAGTGCGATTTCCATTCCCAAGGTGGGTGTGATCAATGATCTGACGGAATACCTGCCGGAAAGCACGGAAACCAGGCAGGGCCTGGATATTATGAATGAGGAATTTACTACCTTTGGCTCAGCTACGGTGCTGGTGAGCAATATTACATACGATAACGCGCTGGCTCTTTCAAAGGAGCTGGAGGAGATCACTGGAGTCTCCGCGGTGGCCTTCTATGACGAAGACAGCGACAGCTATGACAGTGAGGACAGAGGGGACTATTATCAGGACGCCAGCGCCCTGTATACCATCACCCTGGAGGAAGAGGAGGACACCCCTATTTCCCAGGCGGCCATGGTGCAGATGCGGGAGATCCTGTCCGAGTATTCCTCCTATGTATACAGTACCGTGGATAAGGATGACGCAGCTTCCCTGAAGGCGGATATGCGTGTGATTGTGGTGATCGTGATTTTCATCATCCTGGTGGTGCTTCTCTTTACCTCCAAGACCTATATGGAGATTGTGATCTTTTTAGCGGTATTTGGGGTGGCGGCACTGTTAAATATGGGAACCAATTACTGGTTCGGAGAAATTTCCTTTGTGACCAATGCAGTGGGGGCGGTTCTCCAGCTGGCTCTGGCCATCGACTATGCAATTATCTTTTTTCACCGGTTTATGGAGGAGCATGAGACAAAGGATACCATCCAGGCAACCATTATCGCCTTAAGCAAGGCGATTCCTGAGATTTCCTCCAGCAGCCTGACCACAGTGTCCGGTATGGTGGCACTGATGTTTATGCAGTTTGGAATCGGGATGGATCTGGGAAGCGTGCTGACAAAGGCGATCATTATCAGCCTTCTGACGGTGTTCCTTTTGATGCCGGCATTAATTGTTATGTTTTCTAAGGCCATCGACCGCACAGTACATAAAAACTTTGTGCCGGCCATCCGCTTCTGGGGGAAGGCTGTGGTAAAGCTGCGTTTTATAGGCATTCCGGTTTTTCTTGTGATTGTGGCAGCCGCCTGTGTATTATCCGGAAGGTGCCCTTATATTTATGATGTAAATTCCATCGAATCCAGCAAGAAAAATGAATTCCTGGCGTCAAAGGAGAGAATCCAGGAAACCTTTGAGGTGACGAATACTATGGCTATCGTGGTGCCAAAGGGCGATTACGAGAAGGAAGGGAAAATCCTGAAGCGCCTGGAGGCCATGGAAGAGGTGGACACAGCACTGGGCCTGGCCAATGTGGAGGTCACAGATGACGGCAAATATATTCTGGTAGATAAATTAAGCCCCAGGGAATTCTCTGAGGTGGCGGAGGTGGATCTGGATCTGGTTCGCCTGCTGTACCAGTTTTATGCCCTGGAGCAGGAGCAGTACAGCGCTTTTATGAAGAATTTGGAGGATTACCGGATCTCCATCATAGATATGATTGATTTTATCTATGAACAGAAGGAAAAGGGCGGAATCGAGTTTGACGACGAGCTGTCTGAGGAGATCGACGATCTGTACCAGGCAGTCTGTGATGCCAGAAAGCAGCTGGAGGGGGAGACCTATGACCGTCTGGTCTTCACTCTGAAGGGGCCGGTGGAGGGGGAAGAAACCTTTGCCGTGGTAGACCGGATTCGGAATCTGGCCGAGGAATACTACGATGAGGTCTATGTGGTAGGCGACGCCACCAGCAATCAGGATCTAAGCAGCTCCTTCCAGCGGGATAATATGATTATCAGTGTGCTGACCGCCTTATTTGTAGGCGTCATCCTGCTGTTTACCTTCCAGTCTGCCGGGCTGCCCTTTTTGCTGGTGCTGACCATCCAGGGGAGTATTTGGATCAACTTTTCCTTCCCCTATCTCACCAGCAGCACCATGTACTTTTTAAGCTATCTGGTGGTGAGCTCCATCCAGATGGGGGCGACCATTGATTATGCCATCGTGATTACCAGCCGGTATCTGAGCCTGAGAAAGGAAATGGAGAACCGGAAGGAGACGGTGATCGAGGCTTTAAACCAATCCTTCCCCACTATCATTACCTCCGGAACCATTTTAACCAGCGCCGGGTTTGTCATCGGTTATCTGACCAATAATGCGGTCATTGCTTCTCTGGGAAAGGTGCTGGGACGGGGAACTCTGATCTCGATCATTCTGGTTATGACGGTGCTTCCTCAGCTGCTCTTAATAGGCGATAAGCTGATTGATAAAACGGAGCTGACCAGGGCGTCTAAGTCAGAACAGGAAAAGGAGGAGCACAGCGATGAAAAATAGAGGTAATCATACCCGAAAAACGGCGGCCCTTCTGGCAGTGACGCTGATGCTGTCCGGGACAGAGGGCATTTGCGGATTTGCAGAGCAGAGGCAAATCCTGCAGCCGGAGGTCTCAGCTGAGATGGCAGAGACAGAAGTTATGGTAATCCGATCCGTGGAGGATTTTCTGGAATTCAGTAAAAACAGTACCAGAGAAAGCTATACCAAGGGAAAACAGTTTGTTCTGGAAGCAGACCTGAACCTTCAGGGAGTGAATATTTCCCCCATTGGGGTGTTTGCCGGGGTCTTCGACGGCAAAGGCCATGAGATTACAGGGCTTGAGATTCTTTCTTCTGGCTCAAACCTGGGGCTGTTCCGGTACATTCAGGAAGGGGCCGTGGTAAAAAACCTTTCTGTCTGTGGATCCTTAAGACCTGAGGGAAGCCGGAGGAATATCGGAGGCATCGCCGGCGTGAACCGGGGACAGATAGAAAACTGCCAGTTTTCCGGACAGATCACTGCCCAGGAGGCCCTGGGGGGCATCGCCGGATATAATGAGGAAACTGGCGTGATTCTCCGGTGTGAGAATCAGGCGGAGCTGACAGGGAATTTAAAAACAGGCGGAATTGCCGGAATCAATGAAGGAAGCATCATTACCTGTGTGAATCATGGAGAGATTAATGCTACGGATCAAGGCGTTTCTCAGGAGCAGGAGAATCAAGTTGCACTGGGGGAGATTGACCTTGAGGAGCGTATCCGCATTGAGCGGGTAAATGATGCAGGGGGGATCGCCGGGCTTTCCACCGGGCTGATCCAAAGCTGTATTAATCAGGGGACGGTGGGATACCCCCATATTGGCTATAATCTGGGAGGAATCGCCGGGCGTCAGAGCGGCAACATCGAAAAATGTATTAACAAGGGCAATATCCAGGGGAGAAAGGATGTGGGGGGAATTGCAGGGCAATTCGAGCCTCATCTGACAGTGATCTATGAGGAGGATATGTTTGACAGCCTTCAGAACCAGGTAGACGCTCTTTCGGATATGGGGGATACCCTGTCGAATATCATCGAGAATGCAGGAGACCGGGCGGTGGATGATCTGGACCAGGTGGATTCTCAGCTGGGGAAAATTAAGGATACCGGCCGCTCCTATAAGGATGTGTACCGAGAGGACGGGGATCAGTTTGACAGGGAGATTGACCCGGCGGTGGACGATATTCTTCAAGCCCTGGAGGATATGGACCTGGATCTGGTAGATAATGGAAGCGAGATCCACTATCGGGCTGCTGTGGAGCAGGTACGGAAAATTTCAGATTTGCGGAGAGAGGCCAGGAAGGGCTATGAGGGGGAGATCACCGATGTAAAGGCCCTGAAGGAATGGCTGGAGAAAAAGCGGCAGATTCTGGAGGAGATGGCCGGGCTGGCAGAGGAGCTGCAGCAGAATCTGGTTTACCTGGCGGTCAATGTACCAAGAGATGCCATAGACGGTATGGAAGGTTTCGGGGGAGATTTGGAGGATTTGCAGGAGGAATCCCGCACCTTGATCCGGGCAATCCGCAGAAACAGCGATCAGCTCAGGGATGACCTAGAGCATATGGACGAAGATTTAACCGCTGACATGGATGTGCTTTCCCAGGATATGGATATCTTTACCGATGGGTTAAAGGACAGCAAGGCTCAGATCCGGGAACAGAAAAATCAGATTAAGGCTCAGATTGATGAGATACAGGACACCATCTCCGATGGTATTGACCGCGCCAGAGAGGAGAAGGAGCTGTTTGAAGATGTGTCCGACTTAGTCGGGGAGGAGCTGGAGGCGGGTGTGATCCACGACAGCCAGAACTGGGGGAAAATCCTGGCGGATTATCAGGCCGGAGGGATCGTAGGGATCATCGGTATGGAAACCAGTCTGGATCCGGAACAGGATCTGGAGGCGGATGAGGAGAGAACGCTAAATGTTACCCGCAATGTAAGAGCCATTATCTTTGAGTGCGTGAATCAGGAGGAGGTGGCGGTGAAAAATGATTATGCAGGTGGAATCGCAGGAAAGGCGAATCTGGGCGCACTGATTCAGAACCAGAATTACGGGGATATTTCGGCTGAGGACGGGAACTATGCAGGAGGAATCACCGGCAGCAGCGCCTATGTCCTGCGGGGCAACTGCAGCATGTGTCAGATCCGCGGGAATGATTATCTGGGAGGCATCGCAGGATGGGGAACCGATATTTTGGAAAACTACGCAATGGTCTCCTTCGATGCCATGGATGGTGAATGGATTGGGAGCATTGCCGGGGACTGGGATCCGGAGGGAGCGGTCCAGGGCAACTGCTATGTAGATGAGGGGATCGGGGCGTTTGACGGGATCACCTATGAGGGTCAGGCTGAGGGGCTTTCTTACAGTGAGTTTTCTAGCCTGCCCCAGATTCCCGAAGCCTTTGGACAGATAACGGTCACCTTTTTGGTGGAGGATCAGGTGGTCAAGACGGTTCGCTGCAAGTATGGAGAAGGCGTGCCTGAAAGTCAGATCCCTCAGGTTCCCCAGAAGGATGGATATTACTATGTGTGGGAGGAAAAGGATCTGTCCTGTATCCGGGGAAGGGAAAAGGTTCATGCTATCTACAAGGCCTGGAATACCACCATTGCTTCTTCGCCGGATAAAAAGCCGACGCTCCTGGCAGAGGGAAATTTCTATCCTGGAACGGTGCTGGAGCTGACAGAAATGGATGAGGCCGCCCTGTCAGACTGGGAAGGCAGCCGGTCAGACATCCGGGTGATAAAGGGGTATCAGTACGATATCCGCCAGCCGGAGGGGGCTGGGGCTCCGGCGGGGATCACAGTCCATGTGCTGGCTGAGGGCTGTCCGGCGAATGCAGGGATCGGCATCTGGACAGATGGTCAGCTTCAGCTGGCAGAAAGCCGGAGAGATGGGGATTACCTTGTGTTTTCCATGGACGCGCCGGGAAGCTTTGGGATCCTGAAGCCGGAGAAACCCGCGGCCTTCTGGCTGATCCCCGGAGTTGGAATCTTGATCTTAGCTGCAGGCCTTATTACAGCAAGGCGCCGGAGGAAGGGGCCAGGAAAGAATACGAAGCGGACTATCAAAGCAAAAGAGGAAGTAGAAACCTGTCAGGAGGCAAAGAAGGAAACCTCCGGAACAGAGGAGGGCGACGGGGAAACAGAAGCAGAGGAAGCCCCCGAAAAGGATGAATGAAAGAAAAGCAGGAGAAGGCCTATGGAGTATGAGGAAAAAACCTGGGAAGAGGTGGACGAAACGATGCTTACCATAGCAGAACGGTGTGTTTACCGAACCAGAAGAAGGGCACTGGAGCTATATCGGAAGGGGTGCAGTGCAAAGGAAATTTTCTATACCACGGGTATCCGCCATATAGCAGTGGTGCGCTTGTGGGAGCGGTGCTGTGCCACCGATCCCGCCACCGGACATTGCTTTGGCTACCAGGCGCTTGTGCCGAAATCAAAGATGAAGCGGTTTGTGCGGTAAATCCAAAAGCAAAGCCGCTGCAGAGCAGAGGAATGCTGCCTGCAGCGGCTTTGCTTTACGTACTCTTTGCTGCTTTACTGTCTACCTTAATGATAATCGGACCAGGCAGGGCTGAGTCGGGAATGATTTCCATTACCTCTTCTACTGGACAGTCTAAAATCGAACAGAGTACTTCGATGGTATGGGTGGAAACATACATGTTCTTTTTTAAACGTCCGATTTGGCCGGCGCTGATGCCATAATGTTTGATCAGCCGGTACTGCGTGACGTTTTTCTTTCGCATTGTTTCCCACAGCCGGTTATATGTAACCATTTTCATCACCTCTATATTCAATTTAACCACCCTTATCCATAAGCTGTATATTATCCATAAATGGCTAATGCGCTTTACAGCCATTCGGGATTATGGTAAGATATGAGAAAGCAGTGACAGATTAAGATACGTGATGCAGCCGGAGATTTTGGCTGTGCAAGGAGGAAGCTATGATAAAGCAGCTGATGGAGAAAATTGATAAAACAAAGGCGCCGATCTGTGTGGGCCTGGATCCGATGTTAAGCTATATTCCGGAGCATGTGACGAGGAAATCCTTTGAACAGTTTGGAGAGACGCTGGAGGGAGCGGCAGATGCTATCTGGCAGTTTAACCGGGAGATCATTGACTGTGTTTATGACCTGATTCCGTCGGTGAAGCCGCAGATCGCCATGTATGAGCAATTTGGCCTGGAAGGCTTAAAGGTATATAAGAAGACAGTGGATTACTGCCACGGGAAAGGATTGCTGGTAATCGGCGATGCAAAGAGGGGAGATATCGGCTCTACCTCTGCGGCGTATGCCACAGGCCATCTGGGAAAGGTGCAGGTGGGGAGCAAGGTATATTCCGGTTTTGACACCGATTTTCTAACGGTGAATCCGTATCTGGGAACGGATGGAGTAAAACCATTTGTGGATGTGTGCAGAAAAGAGGATAAGGGACTGTTTGTCCTGGTGAAAACATCGAATCCTTCCAGCGGTGAGTTTCAGGACCAGCTCATCGAGGGAAGGCCTTTGTATGAACTGGTGGCAGAAAAGGTGGTCCAGTGGGGAGATGAAGCCATGGACGGTGATTACAGCGATGTAGGCGCTGTGGTGGGGGCGACCTACCCGGAGATGAGCCGCGTCCTGCGGAAGCTGATGCCCCATACCTATTTCCTGGTGCCTGGCTATGGCGCCCAGGGAGGGACGGCGGAGGATTTGAAATACTGCTTTAATGCAGACGGCTTCGGCGCAGTGGTGAATTCCTCCCGGGGGATTATAGCAGCATATAAAAAGGAAGCCTACCAAAGGTTCGGACCGGAGCATTTCGGGGATGCCTCCAGACAGGCGGTGAAGGATATGGTGGAGGATATTAACCGGGTGAGATAGGGCATAAAAAGAGCATTTTCAGAAATGGCTAGGAGGAAACATGGCAAAGATAAAAGAGACGGCGGCGATCCTGAGCCAGGAGCAGCTGGCAGAGGGAATTTACAGCATGTGGATACATACAGAGGCAATCGCCTCCCAGGCAGCACCGGGGCAGTTTATCGATGTTTATACCAGAGACGGGGCGAAGCTCCTTCCCAGACCCATCAGCTTATGTGAAATTGACGAAGGTGGGGGAAGGCTACGGATCGTGTACCGGGTGGCCGGAGAGGGAACCCGGGAATTTTCTCAGTATCCGGCAGGCGGAAGGATAGACATCCTGGGCCCTCTTGGGAACGGATTTCCCCTGGAGGAGGCAGCCGGAAAGCGGGTATTATTAATCGGCGGCGGGATCGGCATACCTCCTATGCTGGAGACAGCCAGGCGCCTGGAGGGGGATAAAACAATTATCCTTGGGTATCGGGACAGCCAGATGTTTTTGTGGGAGGAGTTCCAGGCCCTGGGAACGGTTTTCACAGCCACAGAGGACGGAAGCGCCGGGGTGAAGGGGAATGTGCTGGATGCCATCCGTCAGGAGGATATCCAGGGCGATCTTATCCTTGCCTGCGGCCCCACCCCTATGCTTCGCGGCGTCAAGCAGTATGCGGCAGAGCACAACATAGGCTGTCTGATTTCCCTGGAGGAGAGGATGGCCTGCGGGATTGGCGCCTGCCTTGCCTGCGTATGCCAGTCCAAAGCCATCGATGGCCACTCTCAGGTGAAAAATAAGCGGATATGCAAGGATGGTCCTGTATTCTGGGCAGAGGAGGTGGAGCTGTGATAAATATGAAAGTAAACCTGGCCGGAGTAGAGCTTAAAAATCCGGTGATGGAAGCCTCCGGAACCTTTGGCTCTGGTGCAGAGTACAGCGAGTTTGTGGATTTAAACCAGCTGGGGGCGGTGGTGACCAAGGGAGTTGCAAGCGTCCCCTGGCCGGGAAATCCAACTCCCAGAATCGCAGAAACCTGGGGAGGCATGCTGAATGCCATCGGCCTGCAGAATCCGGGGATTGATATGTTCGTAAAGAGGGATATTCCCTTCTTAAAGCAGTTTGACACCAAAATTATCGTAAATGTCTGCGGCAGGACGGAGGAGGACTATATCCAGGTGGTGGAGCGGCTGGGAGATGAGCCGGTGGACCTTCTGGAAATTAATATTTCCTGCCCTAATGTGAAAGAGGGAGGGATCGCCTTCGGTCAGGATCCCAAGGCAGTGGAGGCCATTACAAAAGCCTGCAAGTCCCATGCAAAGCAGCCGGTTATTATGAAATTAAGCCCTAATGTGACAGACATTACCGTTATGGCCAAGGCAGCAGAGGCCGGGGGCGCAGATGTGATTTCGCTGATTAATACCATCACTGGCATGAAGATCGATGTAAACCGGAGAACCTTCGCCCTGGCAAATAAGACGGGAGGCTTATCCGGTCCCGCCATAAAGCCGGTGGCAGTCCGGATGGTCTATCAGGCGGCCCAGGCGGTCCGGATTCCCATCATCGGCATGGGCGGGATCCAGACCGGCGAGGATGCCCTGGAGTTTATTCTGGCAGGGGCGTCGGCGGTGGCAGTGGGAACTGCAAATTTCCATAATCCCTATGCCACAGCGGAGGTGGTTCAGGGAATCCGTGATTATATGGAGAAAAATCAGATACAAGACATAAACTCCCTGGTGGGGGCGGTGAAGTAGGACCGGGTTCGCCATTTGTGTGCTGACCGCCTGGTAATTATTGCAATAAGTGCTGAAGATTTTGAGCTAAGGAGAAGAATATGGAGCAGTATAAGCAGGAATTTATTGAATTTATGGTACAAAGCCAGGTATTAAAGTTTGGTGATTTTACCCTGAAAAGCGGCAGAAGATCCCCTTTTTTTATGAATGCGGGGGCCTATGTTACCGGCACCCAGCTAAGAAAGCTGGGAGAATATTATGCAAAGGCTATCCATGATAATTTTGGCCTGGATTTTGATGTGCTGTTTGGGCCGGCCTATAAGGGGATTCCCCTGTCCGTGGCCACTACCATGGCTATCAGTGAGCTATATGGGAAGGACATCCGCTACTGTTCTAACAGGAAGGAAGCGAAGGATCACGGGGATACGGGGATTTTGCTTGGCAGCAAGCTAAAGGATGGAGATCGGGTCGTGATGATCGAGGATGTGACCACCTCTGGAAAATCCATCGAGGAGACCTTCCCTATCGTAAAGGCCCAGGGAAATGTGGAGGTTAAGGGACTGATTGTGTCTCTGAACCGGTTAGAGCGGGGAAAAGGGGAAAAAAGCGCTCTGGAGGAGGTCCAGGATCTTTATCACTTCCCCACTGCCGCCATCGTAACCATGAGCGAGGTAACAGAATATCTGTATAATCGGGAATGCCAGGGGCAGATTGTGATTAATGATGACATAAAATTAGCGCTGGATGCGTATTATAGTCAGTATGGTGCTAGTACAATCCACTTTAAATAACCTTACGTTTCGCTGGTCTGCTTTCCCGATAGAACAAAGGAAAAAGCATCCTCACCGAAACAGAAAGGTATTTAAATTGGCTTATACTAGACAACAGCTTCTGGAGCCCGGAAGAGGGCTTGGCAAGGAAAAAAAGGAGGAAGGCCTATGAATATGGAGCGGATTTATAAGACGATGCGGAATGTAGGAGCTGGAAGCATTGCTATGGGGATTGTGATTGCCACAGTAGGGCTGACAGTTGGAACCGTGTCCATTATTACCGGAGCAATATTGTTAAAAAGAAAGTCAGAGATTGAATTTTAAGATGATTATAGGAGATTCGTCTCTGGGAGTAGATGATATATGATAAGACATACAACGAAACACCAGAAAATGGGCTGGGTACTGTTCCTTGGATACCTGGCCCTGCTGGTGTATTTTCTGTTTTTTGCTGAGTCATTTGGAAGGTCAGAGAGCGCCAGATCCGGCTATGCCTATAATCTGACGCCATTTAAGGAAATTATGCGGTTTTGGACCTATCGGGAAAAGCTTGGGATGCGGGCAGTGATGCTGAATATCGTGGGAAACATTGTCGCCTTTATGCCTGGCGGATTTTTTCTTCCCATCATCAGCCGGAGAAGTAAAAAGTGGTACAATACGGTGTGGATAGGATTCCTTTTCAGCCTTCTGGTGGAGTCGGCACAGCTGGTATTTAAGGTGGGCAGCTTTGATGTGGATGATTTGATGCTGAATACGGCAGGGGCGGCCCTGGGCTATGTTTTATACCAGGCGGTTCAGCATGCCCGTATCTGGAGGAGGCAGCATGGCAGGGGAAAAGAAAAAAAATAATTATGTAAACTATATCAGAAAGCCTCTGGCCAGGGGAGGCTTTTACGCAGCAGGGCTTACTGCAGTAGGGCTGATTCTCTTCGGCTCTGTACTGGGGCTGGCGATCCGCTCTCAGGGAAATGTGCACTTAAATGTGGGAGCGATGGCATTTTCCAGCCTGCTTTTTGCCTTGTGCGGGCTGTTTTATGGAATTCAGGCCCTGTTTGAGAAGGAAAAGAATTATATCCTGGCCAAGCTTTCCATCATTCTGGACGGGCTCATGATTTTAATCTGGGTGATTATGATGATGATCGGGCTGGGACTGTAAACAGGCAGCAGAAAGGATTAGCAGGAGAAAGAGAGGATAAACCTATGAATGTTTGGGAATTTCGGAAGGAAGAGAACCAGAGGGTAATGGAGCGCTATCAGCTTTCCATGGAGCGGATCCGGCAGATTCCGGAGGAAGGAAGCGTCTGTGAGCCCTATGGTTCATTTTTTATTAAAACCGCCCGTTTTATTATCAGGCTGGAGGGCCTGATAGCCTGGCTGCAGGATGGGGGACAAAAGCGGGCAGCTTTAGAAGAGTGGAAGCAGGTGAACCATGAGCTGTACCAGGATATCCTGCCGGAAAATTATGAGAAAAGCTATGGTAATCCAGCCTTTGCTTCTATGGAATTAGGGAAGGAGCTTGGGCCGCTGCTTTCCCTTCTCTACGCAGAAATCCGGTGCAATATTCCCTGTGCCTACGAGGGAAAGCTTCAGGAGATCACAGCGGCGAATGAAGCATTCATCGAGATATACAACCGATTCGAGGAAAGCATCCCCCAGGCCCAGGAGGTGAAGGATGTGCTGTACTGGTATGTGAGCGATTATGCAGATCAGACCCTTCAGACCTGGCTTATGGAACGGTTCAGCTCCCAGTGGAGCTTTGCAAAGGATATTATCATGGAATCCGATCTGTCGGATCTGCGGTATCTGTATCAGTTTGGGGAATACATCTCCAGTTCAGAGATAGAGATGGCTGCATTTTTAAATACACTGCCAGAGGAAACCATCCAGTCTATGGCGGACACCTATGTAGAGGGATACCGAAAGGGCTTCGAGGCCATGGGCCGGGATTTGTCGAAGAAAAAAACCGTACTGGTGCGCTATGAGATTGGGTTTGAGCGTATGATACGCCAGGCAGTGGAGGGATTTCGGAAGCTGGGCCTGGAGCCCTTATTTTGCCGGGTGCCCCAGAGGGTGCTTACCCGGAATCCCAGCCGGAAGGTGGGATGGCACAGCACCTCTCCCAATAAACAGTATGATTACGATCACCGGTATGACAGCGCCGTTTTTATGGGAAATACAGTGAAGGAAAGGAAGCTGGAAGTCCTTAAAACCGCTTTCGAGGAGCGAAGGGAGGAGGCATCCTGGTATGCAGGACCGGCTGTGGTGGAAACCTTTGGGGAGGAAGGCTTCCAGCCAGTCAATAAAAAGGAATGCTTTGCCCTCTCTCCACACCAGGAGGAGGTAGTAAGAAGCTTTAATAATGAATTTAATCAGCTGATGAACCAGTATGTGCCAGAAGAAGAAACCAGCTTCACTATCATAGCCTTCCCCAGACCGGAGATCGGAGAGCCGTATCAGGAAATCTTTCAGGAGATTATCCGCATCAACACCCTGGATTATGTGCTGTACCGGGATATCCAGCAGGTACTAATCAATGCCCTGGACCGGGCAGAATACGTGAAGGTAAAGGGAAAAGGAGAAAATTCCACAGACCTTACCATCTCTCTCTGCCCCCTTTCCAACCCGGAGACAGAGACTAAATTTGAAAACTGCGTAGCAGATGTAAATATCCCGGTAGGGGAGGTATTCACATCCCCGAAGCTAACAGGGACCACCGGAATGCTCAATGTAGGCAGCGTATACATCGGTGATTTCCAGTTTAAAAATTTAAAGCTCCGGTTCGAGCATGGCTTCGTAAAGGAGTACTCCTGTGATAATCTGCCAGATCCAGAGGAAAGCCGGAAGCTGGTAAAACAGGTAATCCTAAAGAATCATGAATCCCTTCCCATGGGCGAGTTCGCCATCGGGACCAATACCACAGCCTATGCAGTGGGAAGAAAGTATAATATCGTCGATCGTCTGCCGATCCTGATCGTGGAGAAGATGGGGCCCCATTTTGCAGTAGGAGATACCTGCTACAGCTGGGCAGAGGACTGCCCCATGTATAATCCAGACGGGAAAGAGGTAATTGCCAGGGATAATGAGGTGTCCGCGCTTCGAAAGACCGATGTTTCCAAAGCATACTTCAGCTGCCATACAGATGTGACCATTCCCTATGATGAGCTGGAATCCATTATCGCTTATGAGAAGGACGGGAAAGCGCTGGAAATCATCCGGGACGGGAGATTTGCGCTGCCGGGGACGGAGGAGCTGAATCGGGCGCTGGAGGAACTATAGCTGCTATTTACTTTAGTCTCTGTGAGCGCGGAGGTCTAGTGGATCGCTGGCTGAGTGGGTGTCGCAGCCCGTTAGGATTCGCCGGCCAAGTACGTGCCGTAACCCATTAGGATTCGTCAGCCGAGTGTACGTCGTTACCCGTTAGGGCTCCTAAGTTTTCGGGTATCGGTGCAGGCGCATATTCGCCGGGAAGCTACGCACCCCAGCAGCCGGGTCCCAACGTCACCGCGCTCTCGCTCCGCCGAAAGCGTAGCGGTGCGTAAGACGCGTGGAATACCGCGTCTAAGCACCGACGGTTT
>CATOJE010000039.1 GCA_951800145.1 uncultured Lachnospiraceae bacterium
AACGGCAAGGCGCATAGGAACTCGAAAAGACGGTACAGCCCTTGTAATTGGGGCTATACCGCCTAATCTGAAATTACTTCCCTCTAACCGTAAACATTTTTGTTTGTGGGTTTTTTAATTAGGATATATTACCAGTTTTCCAGATCCCAAGTGCTTTTCGTGCCAGCCACTGTGGAATTGCGGACTACCAGATCGCCATTTAACCGGATAAGCATACGGGAAGCATTTGGATTTTCGATTCTGCGCATAAGCAGCTCCAGTGCCATTTTTCCCATCTCCTCTTTTGGAATATTGATGGAAGACATTTGGATGAGGGAGGCAGGGAAGTTGTCATCGTATCCAATGACAGCGATATCCTCCGGAATCTTCAGGCCTTTATCCATCGCCGCCCGCATGGCTCCGATGGCCATTTGATCATTTCCTGCAATCAGTCCGTCTATCATTTCTCCAGACGCAAGTATCGTCTTCATACATTCATATCCGCTGACCGGTGTATAATCCCCCTCCAGAATCAGCCTGCTGTTAAAAGGCAGGTTATATTTTTTCAAGCTGGCAAGATATCCTTCTTTTCTTAGCTTTCCTGTGTTATATGCAAAAGGCGCTGCAATATAGGCAATATGCCTGCGGCCGATATCATAAAGATGATTAAAAGCCGTGAAAATACCATCCACATCATCGACGATCACTGCATCCAGCCTTGTGTTTAATTCCGATTCAATGCAGATAAGAGGAATTGGATGCCCGTTGATTTTTAAGTCTGTTAATTCTTCCAGATAGGAAACGTTCGCTGGATCTGCTGTATCAGCACAGGAGGAAAGGATGATACCGTCGATCCACAAGCTCTTCAGCATCTGGATCAGTTCCTGCTCCTTATTTAGCTCTCCACCAGTGGCAAAGACTGTGACTGTGTATCCAAGCCGATCGGCATCACCCTGGATGCTTTGAAGAAGAGGCGGAAAGAAGATGGATGTGAGTGAGTTGACTACTACTGCAATATTATGCGTGCGGCCGCTTTTTAAACCTTTGGCAACCATATTTACTTCATAATGCAGTTCTTCTACCGCATCCATAACCCGTTTGCGCAGAGAATCGCTGACGGGCTTTGTTCCATTAAGCACATGGGATACCGTAGAGATGGAGACGCCCGCCGTTTTGGCAACATCTTTAATTCCGATTGGTTTCATTTCTTTTTCCATTATATTCCTCCTCATGGCGATAATTGAAAAACGATTTTCTTTATATGAAAAAATAAATTTTCTGATCTTGTGTATTTATATACTATTATAAACATAAATTTAAGTAAAATCAAGAAAAAAATAGCAGAATACATATAAAAATATTTTGCAAAAAACTATTAACAGTGAAAACAAACAATGATATAGTTCTAAATAGAAAAACGTTTCGCTAATCAAGATTCAAGGAGGAGAAAGATGATAAAGAATTTACCTACATTTCATTATGAGGGAAATAACAGGCGTTCAGATTTTGATGAATTTGACAAGGCAGACAAGTGGATTCTTACCGATGATCCGGCCATTATCTTCGAAAATACGGAGGTAGGAAGGCTGAAAAAGAAAATCTGGGATATGACGATGGAGGAGATTGATACGGTCCTGGAGGATTATGGGATCCCCTCGGCACCAGAGCTTGGCAAGGCAGGTACATACATTCAAAATACCCCACGGGCAAGGCAGATTGAAAAGCGCCGGAAAAATGACATCCTGCTTGTACCCATCGGGTGCACAGAGAACCACGGGCTCCATAATAACACTGGATTAGATACCTTTATGTGCACACAAATTTGCGAGGCGGTACGCCGCAAAACAGCAAAGGAGGGCCACGAGATTAGCCTGGCTTTCCCGCCCCTGAACTACGGCGGACATCCATATCATCATATGGGTATGCCAGGGACGGTGATCATGCCAGAGGAGGTTGTAAAGGAAACCCTGATTTATTTTATGCTTGGCATGTGGGACGATGGCTACCGTAAGATTATATTTGTGAATAATCATGGACATCTGTGGATGCTGGAAGCGGCGATTCAGGAGTTCTGCAAAAGATATCAGCTGCCTGGGATCTTCCGGGTGCTGGACTGGCATAGATGTGTCCGGGAGTTTTTCTATCCGGTGAAAAGTCATGAAGACAGCCTGAGCACACATTTTGTCCATGCGGATGAGGCGGAGACGGCGGTGGCGCTGCTTATGTTTAAGGATATGGTGGATATGGACTATGTTCAGGATAAACTGGGTGAGCCTCTTCTTCCTGACGGCCATGTAGATAAGTCGGTAGATCCCTGGAGACGCCCGAGCCGTTGGAGTGAGGGTGAAGGCCATGCTGCTATTGAGCGTTCTGCCACACCTGAGGGGATTGTAGGCGTTCCGTCGAAGGCTACCGCCGAAAAGGCGAAAAGGCCCATTGCCGCGATTGTTACCTATCTGACTCTTTTAGTGGATCAGATTTATGAGAAATATCCTTCCGGAAAGGTTCCTCCCATCGAAAAGATTTCCTTACGGTCTCCAGAAGAGCTGGCGCCTTTCTTGAAGGAGCCCATGAGTGAAGGCTGGAAGTCAGTTGCAGAGCTTCCCAGAATCGGGTATTTCGAGCATCTGTAGGGCACAGGATGCCCAAGGGTAAAGGCTGCAAATCATCTGCTCATGGGTATAGGAAGCAGAGAAGGGTAAAAACAAATGACTGCCGCAGAAGCAGAGGATGGATTATGGAACGATATCTGGAGAAAATTACAAAATGCATGAGGGGAATCCTGGTGCAGGTGGATGATGAGACCTACGCCTCAGTAGAAGGCCTGCGGGTGATTTATGGGATGGTAGAGGGCCAGGAAGGGCTCATTGTTGACGGGGCATGTGCGTTCCAGTTTTCAGGCCAGCTCTATGGAGGGAGATTCGGCGTGAAGGTATGCCCCATAAGCCAGGAGAATAAAGTGGCGCTGAGCCGTCATTTCAAAGAGATGGGCTTTGCAGCAGCGATATAAGGGAGTGCTCAAAAAGAGTACGCTCCAAAACAGAAAGGAGGGAGAACTTGAGCGGGATAAAAAAGCCGATTCTGCAGATGGCAGGGATTACAAAGCGCTTCCCAGGTACGCTGGCATTAGATCAGGTCCAGCTGACCTGTTACCCGGGGAAGGTACATGTGCTTCTTGGTGAAAACGGGGCAGGAAAATCAACGCTGGTTAAGATTTTATCCGGAGTGTATACAAGGGACGAGGGAACCATCGAGTTTGAAGGCAGGCAAGTGAATTATACCAATGTAAGAGAAGCCATGGCATATGGAATCAGCATCATTCACCAGGAGCTGAACCTTCTGCCAGAACGGACCATCGCCCAGAATATATACATCGGCCATGAGCCGCGCAATCAGGCCGGACTGATTGATTATGGAAAAATGGTGAAGGACTCCAGGGCGCTGCTAAAGAATCTGGGCCTTGACCTGAATCCGGATGATTATATAAAGAATTTGAGCATTGCTCAGCAGCAGATGGTGGAAGTGGTAAAGGCACTTTCCAATCGGATCAAGGTGCTGATTATGGATGAGCCAACCTCTTCCCTGACCCAGAAGGAAATTGCGAAGCTGTTTGAGATCATGGAGCAGCTGAAAAAGCAGAATGTGGCGATTATCTATATTTCTCATCGGATGGACGAGATCAAACGAGTAGGAGATCAGGTTACCATCATGCGGGATGGGAAATATATTGCCACGCTGGATGCGAAAACCATGGATTTAGATGATGCCATTACCATGATGGTGGGCCGGAAGATCGATAATCTGTATGCACGCAGCTATAATAAGCCAGGGAAGGAAATTTTAAGGACCAGGGATCTGAAGGGGCTGCGGTTTCGAAATGTGAATATTACTGTACATGAGGGAGAGATCGTTTCCCTTTCCGGGCTTGTGGGAGCTGGGCGGACAGAGATTGCAAAAGCGCTGTTTGGCTATGACCCCATTGAAGAAGGCGGCTTCCAGCTGTTTGGTGAGGAAATTAAGAAGCCGTCCCCCAAGAAGTGCATCAGCAGGGGGATGGCCTTCCTCCCGGAGGATAGAAAGGCGGAGGGCCTGCATCTGCTTATGCCGATTAAAGAAAATATTGTCGCGGCCTGCCTGAAGAAAGACTTTCCTAATTTTATTCTTAATGGCAAGACGGAGCAGACCCTGGGGGAATTGTATCAAGATAAGCTGCGGATCGCCACCTCCGACGTGGATAAGCTGGTTGGAGAGCTTTCCGGCGGCAACCAGCAAAAGGTTGTGATTGCCAAATGGCTGGCCACTTCCTGTAAGCTGATTATCTTTGATGAACCTACAAGAGGTATTGATGTAGGCGCTAAGGCGGAAATCTACGCATTGATGGATGAGCTGGTATCCCAGGGCTATGGAATTTTAATGATCTCATCGGAGCTTGGCGAGGTAATCGGCGTCAGTGACCGGGTGTATGTTATGAGAGAGGGAGAGATTCAGGCAGAGCTGTCTCATGAAAGTCTTACTCAGGAAAATATCATGCGGTATGCAATTTAAGGGAGGGGTGAATATGTCAAAGGTAACAGGCTGGCTGAAAAAACAGAATATACCCGGGATTGTATACGGATCTGTGCTGATCTTTCTCTTTTTTTCGATCATTGAGAAGAAGTTTTTTACGCCGTATAATGTTATGCTGATTGCCAGGAATTCCTGCATTCTCCTGACGGTTTCCATCGGTATGACCATGGCGGTTCTGATCGGCCAGGTGGATCTGTCCGTTGGATCTGTCATGTCCGTCTCTGCGGTTATGGTGAAGAACGGTGTGCCTCTTGCAGCGGCGCTTATGGCTGCATTTGGGGCGGCGGCCTTGTTTGGGCTGGTAAATGGGATCCTGATTGCAGTGCTGAAGGTAGATTACTGGATTACTACCTTTGCTACCATGAGCATCGGTGCAGGGCTGGCTTTGGTTATCTCCGATGGATCAACGGTACCGATCAGCAGCAAATTTCTGGACTTTCTGGGGAATGGAAAGGTATGTGGCGTTTATTTCCTGATTGTTTTAACCATTGTACTAACCGTGCTGATTCTCTTTCTGCTGAAAAGGTCAAAGCTGGGCTATGATGTTTATTCCATCGGCGGCTCAGAAAATGTGGCCAGGCTGAGCGGGCTCGACGTGAACCGAACCAGGATGATGGTGTACCTGATCAGCAGCCTGATCGCCGCCTTGGCAGGGATCCTGATCACTGGCATGACAAATTCCGCAAGTCCTATCGTGGGATCAGAGTATTCGTTCAATGCGCTGGCTGCGGTTGTGATCGGAGGGACCTCGCTCAATGGCGGGAAGGGCGGCGTGGCAGGGACGGTTTTTGGAACGGTGCTTTTAAGAATCATTGCAAGCGGCCTTGCTATGCTGGGGGTTCCGGCTACCTGGCAGAAGGTGATTCAGGGACTGATTATTGTAGTCATCATCGTTGCGGATGTTTCCTCAGAGAAGAAAAAGGATGTAAACGGGCTAAGGAGGATCTATGCAAATGATTGATTATTTTAAGAAAAATGTAGATTTCCTTTCGCGTATTACCATTCTGCTCATTATCGTGGCCGGGATGTCTGTGATTAATCCGCCGGCCTTTCTGAACTGGAATAATCTGAGTACTGTGATGTTCCAACAGGCGCCGTTTACGATCCTGATGAGCTTTGGCATGACCATGGCAATTATCACAAAAGGGATCGACAAGTCCATGGCGTCAATCGTAGTATTAGCCAGTATGCTAAGCGGAAGCTACTTTAAAAATGGGAATCTGGCAATGGGCTTTTTGATCGCGCTGGCGGTGGGGGCGGCGGCGGGACTGCTGAACGGAACGCTGATCACCCGGGTAGGCGTAGCGCCCTTTATTGCAACCTATGGGACGGATTTTATCGCTCTGGGACTGGCATATGTGGTCTGTGCCGGAAGGTATATCTATGATTTTCCGGCGAATTTCCGGGTCATTACAAATGGCTGCTTCATACCCAGTGTGCCGAATATCGCGCTGGTAACGATGATCATTTTTATCCTGCTGTGGTTTTTGACGAGGAAGACGATATTTGGTCGGAGTATGTATTTAGCGGGATTTAACGTCGATGCAACAATCTTGTCCGGGATTGACGCAAAGAAAGTCGTAACGGTGGTATATACAATCAATGGATTGCTGGCGGCGCTTGTGGGTGTGCTTTATATGGCCAGGCTGAATGCGGCGGATCCCAATATCAGCGGTAACCTATGCCTGGACTCCATAGCGGCGTCGCTGATCGGCGGGACATCCTTTGGCGGCGGTAAAGGCAGTGTTTCAAACGCGGTTATAGGGGCGTTAATTATTGTATTTATCCGAAATGGTATGAACATCATGAATATTTCAACGAACTGGCAGCAGGCAGTGGTTGGATTTGTGATTATTTTCTCTGTATTTTATGAGATGGCCATTGGAAGGCTGACAAAGAAACGAATGGGATGAGAAGCCCTTTTCGGGCTTTTAATCGGAACCTGAGGCAATAAATAAAAGGAGAGTATTCAAATGAAAAAAAGAATCGTGGCACTTGGTATGGTCTGTATAGCGGTATTGTCCATCTTGGCGGGATGTAGTAATGGTTCGGATAAGAATACATCATCTGGTGATGCGGGGACTGCGGAGACGAAGGCTGTCGCTGGGAAGGAAATCGTTTGTATCATGAAGGATAATGTTACTCCCTTCCATCTCTCGGTGGCAGAGGGATGTGAAAATGCAGGCGCGGAATACGGAGTAAAGATTACCGTACAGGCCCCGGTCAGCGGCGCCGGGGGGAGCAATGAGGAGCAGGCGCAGCTGGTGGAACAGGCAATCGCAAGCCAGGCGGACTGCGTCGTCATCGTACCGGTTGACTCGGAGGGGATCGTGCCGGCTATCAAGAAGCTGAATGAGGCAGGTATCCCGGTTGTGAATGTGAACACAAAAATTGCAGGCACCGAGGCAAAATATGAGTCCTTTGTAGCAATTGAGAATTATCAGGTGGGCTATCAGATGGCAAAGGCCTTGTGCGAGGCTATGGAGGGCAAGGGTAAAATGTTTGTGATTGAGGGAACCACCGGCGCCCAGACCTCCATCGACCGTACCAAGGGCGCGCTGGATGCAATTGGAGAATATCCGGATATTGTGGTTGCGGCGCAGCAGTCTGCTACCTACAACCGTGCAGAGGCCATGAATGTGGTCCAGAATCTGCTCCAGCAGACGCCGGATGTGGACGCGATCTTTTGCTGCAATGATGAGATGGCTCTTGGCTCGGCAGAGGCCGTAAACGCAGCAAATAAAACCGGTGAGATTTTGATCTCCGGCGTAGATGGAAATGCGGATACACTGGTTGCAATCTCGGAGGGAAGCATTTATGCAACCTGTAACTCGAATCCGGTTGGACAGGGCTACTATGGCGTCTATGAGGCGGCCAAGTATTTATCCGAAGGTGCTGCAGATCCTACTTACGCCATTGAAACCATTTTGATTACCGCGGAGAATGTTTCAGAGTTTATGGACTGATTTTGGGAAAGAAAAGAAATGTTTATGGAGGATGGGGACTATGGACCGATATGGTTTTCCACTTTGTATACAGCTGACACTGCCGAAGCGATTTTGGGAGGACAGAGACTTTGCTGAAACAATGGAGCTGCTTGGAGACTATGGCTTTTACGGCGTGGAGCTGAATATCATTGATTTTATGTATACGGATCCGGTAAAGCTGAAGTGCTTTCTGGCACGATTTGGCCTGCGGCTGACTATGGTTGCAACCGGTGTGTTTGCAAAAAAGAATAAACTGTCTCTCTCATCCCCGGATGAATCGGTTAGAAAGCAGACGGTTGACGCCTTCGGCCAGATCGTCCCATTTGCGGAAGCCTTGGATGCGGGGATTATCTGCGGATTTATCAAAGGAGGCGGCGAAGAAGAACCGGATATGGCCAGAAGAAAGCTGAAGCAGTCAGTCGATGAGCTGAAGGAACGGTTTGGAAATTCTTCTTCCTGCATTTATCTGGAGGCAACCAACCATTATGAGGCAACTATGGTGAACCGGGTGTCGGATGGTGTGGATTTTTTGGGAGAGGATGTAAAAAATATGCGGATTTTGCCGGATACCTACCACATGAATATCGAAGAGAGCAGCATGCCGGCAGTAATGGTTGGTTATGGGAGCTATTACAGCAATATTAATATATCGGATAATAACCGCTATTATCCCGGCTTTGGAGCCATTGACTTTTATTCGGTTCTCAGTGTGCTGAAGGGGATGAATTACCAGGGGACGATGGCCATCGAGGGCCGTAATTTATATGGCCCGAGGGAGGATATCATACGAACCTGCAGGTATTTGTCAGGCGTGGCGGACAGGCTGGCTCATTAAGAAGGGCCTGACATAATAGGAAGGAGTAAATTATGCAGATTGTAAAGGAAACAGGGAGAATTCCTTATTTTTCACAAGGAAGAGCAGGAGAGGTTAAAACCATCGTTGATGCATTAGGCGTTACGATGACCAAAGGGTTTATGGATCCGGGCCAGGGACTTGACATGCACAGGCATCCAAATGAGCAGATGGGGTATGTCCTGGCCGGGGAGGGTGAGCTTATAGTGGGAGATACCACCTATACGGTCAAGGCTGGCGATACATACTATATCCCCTCGAATGAATGGCATGCGTGGGAAAATAAGGGGATCGAGCGTTTTTATTATCTTGATATATTTTCTCCCCGCAGAGAGGATCTGGAAAGCGGGAAATTTGATTTTGACAGGTGGCTTAAGAAGTAAAAGAAAATAGGAAAATAGCTATAGACTTCTGATGAAAAGTAGAGTATAATGATCTCCAGCAGCTTTCAACAGTAACTAAGGACTCCGCAGTTTGCGGAGTCCTTTTCTTACAGAGCTTTGCTATTTTACGAAATGAAAGAGTGTGATGAGAATGCAGGATGAGAAGAAACTGGAAGTATTTGAGCGGACACCGGTGCCCAGGGCAGTGGCGCAGCTGTGCATCCCAACGATTTTAAGCTCTTTGGTTATGGTGATCTATAACCTGGCGGATACTTATTTTGTGGGGATGATAAACGACCCCATCCAAAATGCGGCGGTTACCCTGGCAGCTCCGGTTCTGCTGGCCTTTAATGCCATTAACAACCTGTTTGGGGTGGGAACCTCCAGTATGATGAGCCGGGCCCTGGGGAGAAAGGATTTTGAGACGGTGGAGAAGAGCTCTGTTTTTGGCTTTTACTGCGCCCTGTCCTGCGGTTTGATCTTTTCTCTGCTGTGCACGGTATTTCAGGGGCCGCTGTTAACTCTTTTAGGGGCTGTCCCTGAAACAAGAGAGGCTACAGCGGCGTATATGAACTGGACGGTGAGCTGCGGGGCGGTGCCGGCCATTATGAATGTGGTCATGGCCTACCTCTTCCGATCGGAAGGAGCGGCGCTCCATGCCAGTCTGGGAACCATGAGCGGATGTCTGCTGAACATCATTCTGGATCCGGTTTTTATCCTTCCCTGGGGACTGAATATGGGAGCTGCCGGGGCGGGGCTTGCCACCTTCCTGTCCAACTGTGTTGCCTGTACTTATTTTCTGGTATTGATGTTTGTCCGAAGGAAGAGCACCTATGTTTGTATCCGGCCGAGTAAATTCTCCCTGCAGAAGGCCATTGTGCTGGGGATCTGCGGCGTGGGAATCCCGGCCTCCATCCAGAATCTTCTGAATGTAACCGGCATGACCATCCTGAATAATTTTACCTCCGGCTTCGGCGCGGATGCGGTGGCTGCCATGGGAATCTCCCAAAAGGTGAATATGGTTCCCATGTACATCGCCATGGGGGTATCCCAGGGAATTATGCCGCTGATCAGCTATAATTATTCCAGTGGGAATCATAAGAGGATGAAGGAAACCATCTTTTTTTCAGGAAAAGCGTCCATTGGATTTACCGCAGCCGCTTTCGGGGTTTACTATATCGGGGCAGGGAATGTGATTGCCCTGTTTATGAAGAATGAGTCCATCATCGCCTATGGGACCCGGTTCCTGCGGGGATTCTGTCTGGGGCTGCCGTTCTTGTGCATGGATTTTTTGGCGGTGGGTGTGTTCCAGGCGGTTGGCATGGGACGGGAGGCGCTGATCTTTGCGATTATGAGGAAGATTATCCTGGAAATTCCGGCGCTGTACGTGCTGAACTATTTGTTCCCGCTGTACGGACTGGCCTATGCTCAGTTTACGGCAGAGTTTGTGCTGGCCATGGCGGCGGTGATTGTGCTGATTCGGCTGTTTAAGAGGATGGAGAGAGAGGGCAGGAAGGCAGAGGAGTAAGTGCTTTCCGCTATAAAAAGAATAAAAACCACGCCAGAAGCAGGCTATGGAAGCTTTTGGCGTGGTTTTAAATTGCTCTTGATTTTGTTAAATATGGAAAGGCACTATACCTTCTCGTGAATCTCCCCATGGAGCTGCTGCAGGGATTTCACCTCACCCTGGGCATGGGTTTTTACGTAGTGGATCCCGCTTGCAGTAGCCTTTGCGGCCGCGATGGTAGTCATATAGGGAATCTTCGCCTTAATGGCAGCCTTCCGCAGATAGCTGTCATCATGGATGCTTTCCTTGCCGACAGGGGAATTGACAATCAGCTGGATGTCCCCGTTGGTGATCATATCCAGGATATTGGGGCGGCCCTCATACAGCTTCTTAACCTTCCTGGCGGGAATCCCGGCCTGATGGATCAGCTGGTAGGTATTCCCGGTGGCCATGATGGAAAAGCCGTCTTCGTGGAAGCTTCTGGCCACATCCACTACCTCGTCCTTATCCTTCCGGTTCACGGAGATTAAAACCGTACCCTCTAAGGGGAGCCGGGACTGGGTGGCCTCCTGGGCTTTATAGAAGGCTTCGCCGTAGGAGGAGGAGAGGCCAAGAACCTCGCCGGTGGAGCGCATCTCCGGTCCTAAGATGGGGTCTACCTCCTGGAACATGTTAAAGGGGAATACCGCCTCCTTGACACCGTAGTTGGGAATGACCTGCTCCTTTAATCCTGGGACAGGAGAGGGACGGCCTGTAAGCTCCGAGGTAATGATGTCCGTGGCTAAGGGAACCATACGGATGTTGCAGACCTTGGATACCAGGGGAACAGTCCGGGAGGCTCTGGGATTTGCCTCCAGGACGAAAACCCTGCCGTTTTCAATGGCGTACTGCATATTCATCAGGCCACGCACATGCATCTCCTCAGCGATTTTTCTGGTATATTCCTTGATGGTCTCCACATTCTCCTTGGAGATGTGGGCAGAAGGAATGATGCAGGCAGAGTCGCCGGAATGGACGCCGGCCAGCTCGATATGCTCCATCACCGCGGGGACAAAGGCGTGAGTGCCGTCGCTGATGGCATCTGCCTCGCATTCAGTGGCGTGATTTAAAAACCGGTCAATTAAGATGGGGCGGTCAGGGGTCACGCCTACAGCGGCATTCATATAGCCGGTCATGCTCTCTTTATCATAAACCACCTCCATCCCTCTTCCGCCCAGCACATAGGACGGACGAACCATCACAGGATAGCCGATTTTTTCTGCGATGGCCACCGCTTCCCCTACGGTGGCGGCCATGCCAGATTCCGGCATGGGGATATCCAGCTTTTCCATCATGGCGCGGAACAGATCTCGATCCTCGGCCAGGTCGATGACAGAGGGGGAGGTCCCCAGAATCTTTACCCCGTTCTTTTCCAGCTCTGCCGCCAGGTTTAGGGGAGTCTGCCCGCCAAACTGGGTAATTACCCCCAGAGGCTTTTCTTTCTTGTAAATGCTTAACACGTCTTCCAGGGTCAGCGGTTCGAAATACAGCTTATCCGAGGTGTCGTAGTCTGTGGATACCGTCTCCGGGTTGCAGTTGACAATGATGGTTTCAAAGCCCAGCTTTTTCAGCGCCAGGGAGGCGTGGACGCAGCAGTAGTCAAACTCAATGCCCTGACCGATTCGGTTGGGGCCGCCGCCTAAAATCATAATCTTCTGGCGGTCTGTGGAGATGGGATTCTTATCCTCTGCATTGTAGGTGGAGTAGTAATAGGCGCTGTCCTTGGTTCCGCTTACATGGACGCCTTCCCAGGCCTCCTCCATCCCAAGCTCCAAACGGCGGCTGCGGATATCGTCTTCTGTGAGATTTAAAATCTGGCTTAAATATTTATCCGAGAAGCCGTCCTTTTTTGCCTGGATGAGCGCTTCATCCGGCGGCATCGTGCCCTTGTGGGCAGTCAGGGCTTCTTCCTCCTCCACCAGCTCCTTCATCTGCTGGATAAAGTATTCCTTTACCTTTGTGATTTCATGGATTTCCTCAATGGAAGCGCCTTTTCGCAGGGCCTCATACATGATGAAATGCCGTTCGCTGGAAGGGGTGATCAGCAGCTGGAGCAGCTGCTCTCTGGTCAGGGTATCAAAGTTTTTGGCATGGCCCAGGCCGTAGCGGCCGGTTTCCAGGCTGCGGATGGCTTTTTGGAAGGCCTCCTTATAGGTCTTTCCGATGCTCATCACCTCGCCCACGGCCCGCATCTGGGTGCCCAGCTTGTCCTCCACGCCTTTAAACTTCTCGAAGGCCCAGCGGGCGAACTTGATGACCACATAGTCGCCGTCAGGAACATATTTATCTAAGGTTCCGTACTTGCCGCAGGGGATATCCTTTAAGGTTAAGCCGGCGGCAAGCATCGCCGATACCAGGGCGATGGGGAAGCCGGTAGCCTTGGAAGCTAAGGCAGAGGAACGGGAGGTACGGGGGTTGATCTCGATGACAATGATGCGGTCGCTGACCGGATCATGAGCAAACTGGACATTGGTTCCCCCGATTACCTGGACAGACTCTACGATCCTATAGGCCTGCTCCTGGAGGCGCTTCTGGCACTCCTGGGAGATGGTGAGCATGGGGGCGGAGCAGAAGGAGTCGCCGGTGTGGACGCCAAGGGGATCGATATTTTCGATAAAGCAGACGGTGATCATATGATTCTCCGCGTCACGGACTACCTCCAGCTCCAGCTCTTCCCATCCTAAGATAGACTCCTCCACCAGTACCTGTCCTACCAGACTAGCCTGAAGTCCTCTGGCGCAGACGGTTTTTAACTCCTCCCGGTTGTAAACCAGGCCGCCTCCGGCGCCCCCCATGGTATAGGCCGGACGCAGCACCACAGGATACCCCAGCTGGTCAGCGATGGTTAAAGCCTGTTCCACGCTGTAGGCTACCTCGCTGCGGGCCATCTCGATCCCTAAGGCATTCATGGCCTTCTTGAATTCGATCCGGTCCTCACCCCGCTCGATGGCATCTACCTGGACACCGATAACCTGCACCTGGTATTTGTCCAGGATGCCGGCTTTGTTTAACTCTGCACAGAGATTAAGGCCGGACTGGCCGCCCAGGTTCGGCAGAAGGGCGTCAGGGCGCTCCTTGGCGATGATCTGCTCGAAGCGCTCCACATTTAATGGTTCAATATAGGTGACATCAGCTGTTTCCGGGTCGGTCATGATGGTTGCGGGATTTGAGTTAACCAGCACGATTTCATAGCCCAGCTTTTTTAATGCCTTGCAGGCCTGGGTGCCGGAATAGTCAAACTCGCAGGCCTGGCCGATGATGATGGGGCCGGAGCCGATGATCAGTACCTTGTGAATGTCCGTACGTTTTGGCATTTCTTTCTCCTCCTTTTCGATGTACGTTTGGAAGCTGTTTTACGCGTTCTTTTCTGCTTGCTGCGGCAGCGGATGCTTCTGACTGCGCGCTTTTAACGCCTTTTTGAAATGCTTATAGGAAAGCATTTAGATTTATTATATGCGCAAATGAGGAAAAAGGCAAAGAGTTTTGTCGTTTTTTCGGCTGTTTTTAATCCGGGAGGGTTACTGTTCAATGGTTACTCCGGAAGCCTTTTGATGGCAATGGAAAACAGGAGCATGCCTAGGTATAGAATCAGATTGCTTGCCATCCCCATGGAAATAGAGCTGTGCTCTGCAATCATCCCTACCAGCCAGGACATAAGGATCGTTCCAATGCTGGAAATAGGGAGAAGGATGCCAACGGATGTAACCGTGGTCATTTTTCCAGCGCAGGACATGATGGTAGGGTTCATTCCCGCCATGGCAAAGGCATAGGCAAACAGAAGCAGAAGGGCGGCGGTCTGGGTGTGGGCTGCTATAAGGCCCAGGTAAAAGACGATGGCGCCTATACTCATGGTGATCATGGCGGAATAGATGTTTCGGATGGGAAGCACAAAGACGATAAGCATGCGGGCAATCAAGGTGCCGCTCCACATAATGGTAACGGTGTAGGGGCTCAGCTGAGGCGAGATGATGCCGCTGTCCTTAAAATAGGTGATTACCCATCCGGCGACACTGGTTTCTGCGCCTGTCTGGCAGAATAAAAGCCCGGCGATGAGCCAGAACCTTTTGCTTTTGAAAAAGCTCCAGTCTGTTGGGGGACTGTTTTTGCCATGGGCGTTTTCCATCGGGGTAGCGGCAAAGGTAAGCCACATCATGGCCCCACAGAGTGCCAAAACGAACATAGGCAGTCTGGGGCCATTAACCTCAGCCGCGCGGATGGCAAAGGGACACAGCAGGGCTCCAAGTGCAAAGCAGCCGTGGAGCAGGTTCAGCCCCCTGGCCCTGTTTTTCGAATGATCGCCAACCAGAACTGTACAGGTGTTAATGGCGCTTCCTCTGGCAGTACCAACCAGGAAAAAGGCAGCCATCAGAAGGATGGCCCACCCGGACAGGCCCATGAGAAAATATCCTATGCCATATCCGGCAGTCAGCAGAACGACAGTCGCCTTCATCCCGATTTTTGCAGGAAGAATGCCGCAGATAAAGCCTGCCAGCAGATTTCCTATATTCATAAAGGATAACAGAGTTCCGGTCATGCTATAGCGGAAACCATAGGCTTCCTGCAGGAGGCTGACGATAATGCCGGCACTGATGCCGCAAAAGCCGCTCAGAAAAAAGGTGAAAAAGCCGGCGTTTCTTTGAAAGCGCTGCTTTGAATTCATGATAAGCTCCCCCTATGTAATTCCTTCTTTTTTCTTAGTTAGATTCCCAGCCGCTCAAATTCCTCTAAAAACCCCAGGGCGTCTTCCATGGTATTTTTCCAGCCATATCGCTTCAGATCCACCTGCCAGCCGTCTGGAATTTGCTGCACGGTGACCCCTTCCTGCTCCAGCAGACGCTTTTGCAGGTCATAGGTCTCAAAGGAGGAGGCCCCGCTTAAGATTCCACGGCCATTGACCACCCGGTGAGCCGGTGCATACTTCCCTGCCAGTCCCCGGTTTAGGGCGTAGCCCACCTGGCGGGCATTTTTCGGCTTTCCGCAGAGGAGGGCGATCTGCCCGTAGGAGGCGGCCCTTCCATAAGGGATCCGGTTACAGACCAGTTCTACCCGCTTATAAAAGTTCATTGTCCTGTTTCTCTTTCAGCTTTTTCAAAAATAGTGTCTCATCAGCAGGGAGAGAAAGCTTTTTATCCAGCCAGGAGGAGAGGTAGATGCCATTGGTCATGGTTACCACATTTAGTCCATCAGTTCCGTCAGCAAAGAGCGGCGCACCCTGGAGCAGATGGTCTGCATAATTAGAGAAGATTTTCTGATAGCCATTCCCGGCGGCTTCTACGGGAATCTCCCGCAGCTGGTGGGGCAAGATGCCGTAAATCTCCTGGTTTATTCTGGCGAATTCATCGGTGGGGATTTGATTTTCATCCAGAGTTATCCGGGCAGTGTCTTCGATGGACAGCCGTCCTGTGGTGCCCCAGATATCCAGGCGGTTGAGGCCGGGATTTTCGCCGCTGGAGGTGATAAAGGTTCCGTGAAGTCCGTTTTGGTAGAAGAACTGGATGTCGCCTCCGTCATCCACAGCGAAGTCATTGTATTTTCCATATTCTAATGTGGCCAGCACCTGGTCTGGCATGCCCAGCAGCCACTGCCAGATATCCAGATAATGCTGGCTCTGATTAATTAGTAATCCGCCACACTCTCCATTCCAGGAGCTTCGCCAGGGAGCGGAGCGGTGATAGACCGGGGTTCGGTGCCAGGTATTGCAAATCCAGACGGCCCTGGTGAGTTTCCCTAATGCGCCCTGATCTAAAAGCTCCTTCGCCTTCTGAAAGGCCGGGGCCATACGGATGTTAAACATCATTCCAAAGCTTACCTGACGCTCTTGGGCAGCTTGATGCAGATGCCGTACCTCTCTGGCAGATACGCCGGCTGGCTTATCCAGCAGGATATGCTTGCCGGCCTGTACCATCTTTAAGCCGATTTCTACATGGCTGGTATGGGGGGTTACGATCACTGCCAGATCAAATGTATCGCTGTGTGATAAGGCGTCTTCTACAGATTGATAAATGGAAATTCCGGGGTAGTCTTTTTTTAAACGCTCCTGTCCTTTGGTGTTGCGGCAGCAGACCCCTGCAAGGGCCATTCCCGGGACTTCTCCTTTGTAAAGCATGCTTGCATACTGGCTCCCCATCCCTCCAAAGCCGATTATGGCGGCTCTTACTTGTTTCATGCGCGTCTCCTTTCATTTACGGTGCTGCTGATTTTCTTCATTATAAAGCATTATAAGGGGTGGCAGCATGGGTGTCAAATCATATTGACAGGCAAGGGAAGGGAAAAATATAATCCTATTATCGGTTATGGTCTGTTGCTCACTGTGGCAGTAGGAAACGTTCTAATAATATTCATATAAAAGGGCAGGGGAATCAGTGATGAGGTATTTGGCACATATTAGCAAGGATAAATTGAGAGAAGAGAGAATCCTGGAGCATGCACAGCGGGTTGCGGATACAGCAGAAGGCTTTGCATCGGAATTTCATGCTGGAAGCTGGGGATACTGCTGCGGGATGATCCACGATATCGGAAAATATTCCAGGGAATTTTCCCTAAGGCTCCAGGGAGGGCCATTAGTGGATCACGCAACGGCGGGGGCAAAGGAACTAGTGGGGAAGGGTGGACTGTATCCTTTGGCCGCCTATTGTGTTGCGGGGCACCATGCCGGGCTGCCAGATGGCGGGGAAGTGGGAGATGCTTCCGACAACAGCAGGCTGAAGGGCCGGATGAAGAAGCGGGTTCCGGACTATATGGATTATAAAAAGGAAATAGCCATTCCTCCTTTAGAGAATCCGGAAATAAAAATATTTGATAAAGGCGGCTTTTCCGTGTCCTTTTTTATCCGTATGGTGTATTCCTGCCTGGTGGATGCAGACTTTTTAGAGACGGAAAGCTTTATGTCTGAAGGTGTTGTGAGCCGGCAGCCAGGCTGTGTATCGAAGAAATTAACGGAACGATTGATGGAGTACATTGGTTCCTGGCTGAAAAATCAAAATCGGGATACGGTAAATGGCCGGAGAACGGAGATTTTGAGCCATTGCCTGGAAATGGGAAAAAAGAAACTTGAGCCAGGAGAGCCGGGGGTTTACAGCCTGACTGTGCCTACAGGAGGCGGAAAAACCATAGCATCCCTGGCATTTGCCCTTTGGCACGCCTATATTAATGGGAAGAAACGGATTATCTATGTGATTCCCTTTACCAGTATTATCGAACAAAACGCAGAGATATTTCGAAGCATACTGGGGGAAGAGAATGTATTGGAAAACCATTCCCAGGTTCAATATGATGACAGGGAAGAATTCCAGCCCATGCAGCTGGCAGCAGAAAACTGGGATAAGCCGGTGGTGGTCACTACAAATGTTCAATTTTTTGAATCACTTTTTGCGAATAAGTCTTCACGATGCCGAAAACTGCACAACATCGCCAACAGTGTGATTATTTTTGATGAAGCACAGATGCTTCCCCCTTCTTATCTGAGGCCCTGTGTCAGGGCTATGGGGGAATTGGCAGTGAATTACAGGAGCACCATTGTACTTTGCACAGCAACCCAGCCTTGCCTTTCTGAGTTTTTTCCAAAAGGGCTCAGGATACAGGAGCTGTGTCCCAATATGCAGGAGCAGTTCGCGTTTTTCAAGCGGGCCAGGATAGAAAACATAGGGGTGGTGTCAGAGGAAGAGTTGGTAAAACGACTTTCTATGGAAACACAGGCGCTGTGCATTCTGAATAACCGGAAGCGGGTACAAAAGATTTATCGGCAATTAAAAGGGGAAGGGGTTTATCATCTTTCAACATTGATGTATCCAATACACAGGAAACGAATACTGGAAGAAATACGACTGCGGTTAAGAGAAGGGAAAAAATGTGTGGTAATTGCCACAAGCCTGGTTGAAGCTGGGGTGGATTTGGACTTTTATCATGTTTACCGGGAGATGGCTGGAGTGGATTCCATGGTACAGGCGGCTGGACGGTGCAACCGGGAAGGGAAGCAGAGCCTGGAAGACAGCATCACATATATTTTCCAAATGGAAGAACGGATGGGAGTGATTGATGAGCTGAAGCAGTCCATCGAAGTTGGGAGGACAGTGGCAGAAAAATTTGCGGATATTACTTCCTTAGAGGCGATCCAGGATTACTTTACCAGGCTCCATGAATTAAAGGGAGCACAGCTGGATCAAAAGGAAATTATCAAACGCCTGGACGAAGGGGTATCAAGGGGTGACTACGCCTTTGCTTCCATAGCGAAGGACTTTCGACTGATTGAGGAGGCAACAAAGGCAGTTATAATCCCAAAGGAAGAATGGGCAAAGGAACTGGTGATGAGGCTGCGGAACCAGGAGCGTTCGAAGGAGCTGATTCGGGAAATCGGAAATTATAGTGTGCCAATTTATCAACAAGATTTTGAAAAGCTGCGGGGGTGGTATGTGGAAGAACTGGATACGGAGATTGCCGTATTGCGGAACTTGGATGATTATTCCTGGGATGTGGGACTGGAGCTGAAGGTGGGAGTGGGGGAAGCGATGTTCATCGGGTAGATTCAAAAATGCTGGGGGCGGTGTACCAAAAAGGTTACACCGCCCCGGCATTTTCATAATGAAAAGACAACTAGAAATATTTCTATCCACCGTTATTTCGTAAAATAACGGACAAGCCTATCATAAGGCTGGTATTAGCTTATCATAAGAAAAAGAAAATGAAAAGGAAAACTTCTTGACAGAATATGCGATTTAGTATATAGTTATCTTAAAGTCAACTAGAAATGAAAAATATTTATAAAATCGAATTGCCACAAAGTAGATTGGGTAGACGCCGTCTACCCAATCTTAATAAACAAGATTTTTATAATTAGGAAAAATTATAAGGAAGGAGAAGGAGATGGGATATGGAATTAAAGTCCGGGTATGGGGCGATTATGCGCTATTTTGTCGTCCGGAAATGAAGACAGAACGCGTTTCATACGACGTTATCACCCCGTCGGCTGCAAGAGGGATTCTAGAATCTTTATACTGGCACCCGGGCATGCGATATGTGATTGATCAGATCTATGTTTGCAAGCCGATTCAGTTTACCAATATCCGGAGGAATGAGGTAAAAAGTAAAATTCTATGCAGCAGTGTATGGAATGTTATGAATGGCGGGGAAAAGGATTTGTACATTTCCACAAAAGAGGATATTGTACAAAGAGCCTCTTTACTGCTTCGGGATGTGGAATATGTGATTTCCGCCCATTTTAACATGACCTCAAAGGCAAATGAAAGCGATAATCCTGGAAAGTTTAAGGATATCATTATGCGAAGACTGCGGCGGGGAGAGTGCTTTCAACAGCCTTACATGGGAACCAGGGAATTCCCGGCGCATGTTGCATTGTGCGAGGAGGGTGAGGTAAAGACCGCATATGATGCGGTAGAGGAAAAGGATTTGGGATTTATGCTGTATGATTTTGACTATTCAGAAGACGGGGAGATTCAGCCGATGTTTTTCCGGGCGGTTATGGAGCGGGGAGTTTTAAATCTTTCGGAATGCGAGGTGATTCGATGATCTTGCAGCCATTGGTGCAATACTATGAGCGTCTGGCTGAAAAGGGGGAGGTATCCAAACCTGGCTGGTGCAGCGCAAAGGTATCTTATGCGTTAAATTTGAGAGAAGACGGAAGCGTTTTGGGAATTATCCCCTTAAAGCACACGGTACAAAGGGGAAAAAAACAAGTAGACGAACCAGCCATGCTGAGAGTTCCGGAGATGATTTCCCGTTCATCTGGCATCTCAGCGAATTTCTTGTGCGATAATGCGAAATATATGTTAGGGATTGATGGGGAAGGCGTAAATAAGCGGAGCTATGAATGCTTTCTGGCTGCAAAGGAGAAGCATTTGGATATCCTTGATGGAGTTGCAAGTGAGGGAGCCAGGGCGGTAAGGGCCTTTTTTTCTACCTGGGATCCAGAGAAGGCAGTGGAAAATCGTGAGATAAAGCCTATCTGGGATGAATTGACTGCGGGAGGGAATTTTGTTTTTTATGCAGGCAGAGGCTATGTGCAGAATGAGGAGGAGATCATTCAAAAATGGGAACAGGCATATCAGAATACAGAATCTGGGGTAACTGGTATCTGCCTGGTGACGGGAAAACAGGGGAAAATAGCGCGAATTCACGGAACGATAAAAGGAGTCCAGGGAGCGCAGTCCAGCGGAGCGGCATTGGTTTCCTTTAATGCCCCGGCATTTGAATCCTACGGAAAAGAACAGAGCTTTAACGCGCCGGTGAGCAATTACGCAGTGTTTGCTTATACTACAGCATTAAACTACCTGTTATCGAAAAAGGAGTATGTCAGGCAGATCGGAGATACGACAGTGGTATTTTGGGCAGAGGACGCGGATATCAACTGTCAAGATGTGTTTTTAGCAGCCAGTGAGCCAACCATCGATAATCAGGAAATCGTAAGAGGAGTGTTTGACAAGCTGCTCAATCATAAAGCGGTGGATGTGGACGATGTGATTGGCAATATAAATCTGAAACAGAAATTTTATATTTTAGGATTGTCTCCCAATGCGGCAAGGCTTTCCGTGCGATTTTTTTATGTGGATGAGTTTGGAGCGATCCTTAAGCACTTGAAGGAACATTATGACCGAATGGAAATCGTCCGCCCGTCTTCTGACCAGATTGAGTACTTAGGGGTATGGCGTATGCTCCAGGAAACGGTAAATAAAAAGTCCCAGGAAAAGAAGCCTCAGGCAGGGGTGGCAGGCCGGACATTTGAAGCGATTTTATCCGGAGGGATGTATCCCCAGGGACTATATGCGGCAACCTTGTCACGAATTCGCGCAGAGCAGGATAATAAAGACAGCCATATCTATAAAATTACAAGGGGACGTGCCGCGATTATTAAGGCCTGTCTTTTAAGAAATTATCATTGTCTGAAGGAGAAAGGAGAAAATTTTGTGGGCTTAAATGAAGAATGCAATGATATTGCTTATGTGTTAGGAAGGGAATTTTCTGTATTAGAGGAAATTCAGGAAAAGGCTAATCAGGGGATTAATGCGACGATTAAAGACCGGTATTTTAATTCCGCCTGCGCCACTCCTGGAATTATTTTTCCTGTATTATTTAAATTAAAAAACAGCCATATAAGGAAGTTAAGTGAAAGGTCACGGATTCATTTTGAACGAATATTAACGAGTCTGGAGGGAAAAATCCCGCCAACAGAATGGCCGCGACGATTAACCTTAGAGCAGCAGGGGCAGTTTATCTTAGGATACTATCATCAGACACAAAAGCGTTATGAAAAAAAGGAGGAACAGAAATGAGTGAAGTAATCAAGAACCGGTATGAGTTTATGATTTTATTTGACGTGGAGAATGGTAACCCCAATGGGGATCCGGACGCTGGAAACCTTCCAAGGATTGACCCGGAAAGCGGATACGGAATCGTCACAGATGTTTGCTTAAAACGGAAGATTCGAAATTATGTAGAAATCGTAAAGGAGGAGCAGGAAGGGTATCGCATCTATATTAAGGAAAATGTACCGTTAAACCGAAGTGATAATGAAGGATTTGCCTATGTCGGAGTGACGGATAAAACAATAAAAGAGGCGAAAAAGAAGGATCCGGAAATTGACAGAAAGATTCGGGATTTTATGTGTAAAAACTTTTTTGACATTCGTACCTTTGGTGCTGTAATGACCACATTTGTGAAAAATGCGTTAAATTGCGGTCAGGTTAGGGGGCCGGTTCAGATTGGATTTGCCAGGAGCATTGATCCGATTATCAGCCAGGAGGTAACCATAACCAGAGTGGCAATTACTACGGAAAAGGATGCGGAAGAGAAAAAAACAGAAATGGGAAGAAAATCCATTGTACCTTATGCTTTGTACCGGGCAGAGGGGTATATATCAGCAAATTTAGCACGAAAAGTAACTGGGTTTACAGAGGGGGATCTGGAGCTTTTATGGGAAGCAATCATCAATATGTTTGAGCATGATCACTCGGCAGCCCGTGGGAATATGGCAGTCAGGGAATTAATCGTTTTTAAGCATAGCTCGGAGTTAGGAAATTGTCCGGCATATAGGCTTTTCGACGCAGTAGAAATTCGGAAACAGACAGATGACTTGACTCCCAGAAAATTTTCTGATTATAGCGTGGTGATTCATCAGGAGCAAATTCCAGATTCGGTAGAAGTGATAAGGAAAATATAATGGAATATCGAGAAGACGAATACTTAATGCTTTCCGGGATCCAGCATTTTGCATTTTGCAGGAGACAATGGGCATTGATTCACATTGAGCAGCAATGGGAAGAAAATGTGCATACAGCAGAGGGAGAGTTAATGCATAAACGAGCCCATGATCCGCTGCTGAATGAAATTCGAATTTGCGAAAACAAGGATACGCTTCGGGGATATGAAGGAGAGGCGGCCAGTGTGTATTTTGGCGTGCTTGATGAACTAATTTTGCAGCAGAAGAAGGACTTTATCTTTCAAGGAAGGAATCGAAGGCCGCCGCGAGATAATGTAAACGCGATGCTTTCTTTTGTATATACATTATTAACAAATGCTATGGCCTCTGCTTTGGAAACAGTCGGATTGGATCCTTATGTGGGGTTTATGCATGCAGATCGTCCGGGACGGGTTTCTCTTGCTTTAGATTTAATGGAAGAGCTTCGCTCTGTCTTGGCAGACCGCTTTGTATTAACACTGATTAATAAAAAGATTGTTTCGGCAAGGGATTTTCAGCACCAGGAAAATGGGGCTGTTGCAATGAAGGATGGGGCGAGAAAGCAGATATTAGTTGAATGGCAGCAGAGGAAAAAGGAGACGATTATGCATCCCTTTTTAAAGGAAAAAGTAGAGTGGGGAATTGTCCCATTTGTACAGGCAATGCTGCTTGCGAGATATTTAAGAGGAGACTTAGAGGAATACCCCCCATTTTTGTGGAAATAGGAGAATTGCGAGGCTGGATAAATATGTTAGTTTTGATTACTTATGATGTAAATACAGAAACAGAGGCAGGAAAACGGCGTTTGAGAAAAGTAGCAAAGCAGTGTGTTAACTATGGCAGGCGGGTGCAGAATTCTGTTTTTGAATGTATCCTTGATGCGGCTCAATGTGTAAAGCTAAAAGCAATTTTGGAAGAGATCATTGATACAAAAGCCGATAGCTTACGATTTTACTATTTGGGAAATAATTACAAAACGAGGGTGGAGCACGTAGGGGTAGAGAGGGGGATTGCGGTTGATGATATTTTAATTTTGTAGATAATTTGAAGGTGCGAATGGGAAGTGGTAGTATAAATGACAGGGGATTCGCACCAGAAATATTACGGAAAAAGAAGGGCTTGAATGATGAAAGATAAAGAAAAAGGTTAATATGTAGTGAAAATGATGAATTTTAAATGGCCCTTTAATTAAGAAATTAGTGTTTTTGCGGTCACTCCCTGCGTGGGAGTGTGGGTTGAAATTGATGTAATTTTGCGTTTTTGTATTTTATCTTTGGTCACTCCCTGCGTGGGAGTGTGGGTTGAAATATCATTGCAATTTTGGAATAAAGCATTTCTAAGGGTCACTCCCTGCGAATTAATATTTCTAGAAAAGGGATATAGTAAGCGTTCCTGGCTCTACCCTCTGTATGAGAATGTAGGAAGAAATATTAACATTACTGTCATCCAAATCTTTTTCATAAAGCAGTGGAAATTTCTTCTAAATGTGTTAAAATTAAATTTAGAAGGAGCAAAATCACAAATTTATTTGGTATCCTTACGATCAGTCTTATAAAGAATTAATATCAGAAAAGGAATCAATTATAAAGCGGAAGTTAGCCAGCATATTTCATGACGCATTGGTGCCTTTCGCAGAAAGGCGGTCTAAAAAATGAATTTCAATCAATACATCTCGGCAGTGAAGGAACAATTAAACCAAATGTCGGATTCACAGAAGGCAAGCTGGATTTACGGACAGGCGAGGAAGATAGAAGAGAGGGACAGGCAGGAATTCCTGGCTTGCTTATCAGGAAAGGAAAGCGCCGGCCGCCGATTATCAGCGGAAGAAATTTTCCAGTGGTGCAGAAAGGTAGAGGAGGGGGAGGTTTACTTTTCGGCAGAGATTTATGAGGAATTTGAAGAGGGCGCATGGGAATCAGAGCTAAAGGGAAGATACCATGATATTTTTGATTTAATGCCATACCTGGAGCATGTAAAGGATATTTGCTGTCTGTGGATGGAAAATGAAGAATATGAAATAGCATATCAGATTTTAGACCGGATTTGCCAACTGGAATTTCGGATTGAGTGTGAGGAAAATGATTATATGCTGAAGGAGGATCCCTCCTATCCCAATAATTTAATCTCACTGGAGAACTTAAAACGTGAAAAGCTGCTGTCGATTAACCTGGACGAGTTATCCTTGATGCTGCTATATTCCTGCTATCAGTCGGTTACCGGGCGGAAGCGATTAGAAGCGATGCATGAATATCTGGTGTGGGGAATCGGGCAGAAGCTGGTGATGACAGATGTGTTTGCATTTGGTGAGGATTTACGGGAGAGCCCCCATGCATTTATGACTGCATGGAGAAGCTTTTTGATGGAGATTTCTGGTGATCGCAGTGCAGAGCTGCTGGTAGATGCCTGTGTGTTTTTAGGAGGGGAACAGCAACTTTTGGAAACGGCCAGAGACAATGGGAGCTTCCATCCATACCTTTATCAGGCGTATTGTGAGCGGAAATATTTGTCGGGGCAGTATCAGAACTGTGTGGAGGCTGCCAGGGAGGCGATTGAACACCTGGATGAGAATAAAATGATTCGCGGTGCCATAGCTGATATTGGAGCTAAGGCGGCGAAGCGACTTGAGGATGAGAATGCATATGCAAGGTTTTGCTTGGATGCATTTTGGTCGGAGCCCAGCAGCTGGCATCTACTGCGGCTTTTTACCTTGTCAAATTCATCGGTGATTGAAAAGGCTAAGGAAAGACTGGAGCGGATTTCCACCGATTTGCCAGAGAAACGGGCGGATTCTGTGGAGCAAAAGGCAACCTTCCTATATGAAAGAGAACAGAAGATGATCTACCAGTTTTTATTAGGAGACTACGAGCCTGTGCTGCAGTACTGTAAGGATGAGGAAAACTACCTTGGATGGAGCTATGGCCTGAAGGGCATGGTGATTCCGCTGCTGCTGCTTTATTTTAAGGAGGATTCCACAGAGGGAACGAAAACCCGGGCGGAAAGTGGGATTCGGGAACAATTAGAATACCGCCTGCGTTTTGAGTGTGGGGAGGGCGTAGAATTTGACCCATATTTGGCTGCCTGGAAAAAGGCTTATAAAGTACCGGAGGAGATGCGAACCCAGTGGCTGGAGTGGCTGACGGAAGAAGTTGAGCAGCGGACCGAGGCCATTGTAGGAGGTGTTCGGATAAAAAGCTATTACAAAGCAGCCCAGCTGATTGTTATGCTGGGAGAGATTAGAGAAGAACAGGGAGAGGCCGGAGGACAGAAGGAGTTGATCCAGTATTATCTGGATAAGTATTCTCAGAGATGGGCGCTGAAGAAGGAAATTAGTAAAATGGCCAGGAGATGGTAGGTAGAAACGCCTGAATCAGTACAAAGGAAAAGAAAAGGGCTGCTGCATCTAGTGTCTTGGCTGAATATAATCCAGCCAAGACACTGGTTTGCTGTCCCATTCATTTTGCAAAATGTGAGCGGGACAGTACACCAGAATAAGAAACCAGGATGCAGCAGCCTTTTTGCGCGCAGCGTGTTGTCGGGTAGCGCCCGGCAGAGGGGTGAACGGTATGTTATCCATGATCAGCTGTCATCCATTTCCCGCTAAAAAATCGGTAAAGGAACAAAAGCGAGCGGACAAAGCAATCAACCGCAATCGCCATCCATACACCGGCGATGCCCAGCCTTAGGGGATTGACCGCTATCCATACCAGGCCAATCCGGAAGCCCCACATGCCGATCAGGCTGACGCCCAGAGGAAACCTTACATCCCCGGCACCCCGGCAAATGCCGCTGGCCACCACAGAGAAGCTGAAAAACAGTTCTGTTGCTGCGGCGATCTGCAGGGTTTGAGTTCCAAGGGCAGCTACTTGTGGGTCATTGGTGAAAAGGCGGATGATTCCCCCGGAAAAAAGAAATACAGGGAAGCAGGCGGCCAGAATTACAAGGGTGCTGATGATACAAATATTTTTGCAAAAGCGTGCGGCTAATTTTTCATTCTTCGCCCCCAGAGATTGACCGATCAGGGTAGTGGCCGTGTAGGAAAACCCATAAGCCGGGAGATATAATAGACCCTCGGTCTGATTAGTCAGATAGTGAGCAGCCAGGGGGATGGTTCCCAAACCAGAGATGATGGCAGTAAGGGAGATTTGCCCCAGGCACAAGGTGCAGCGCTCTAAAAGAACGGGGACGCCGATGTGAAGCAGGCTCCGGAGTGTCCACTTATGAAAATGATAGTCTCCCCTTGGACTGATTTGGGCGGCTGTGGGTGAACGGTAAATATGCCACAGCAGCATGGCAGCCAGGGCTACCTGGGAAAGGGAAGTGGAAATAGCAGCTCCGCCGATACCAAGGCCGGCTCCCCAGATCGGGACAGCAATATCTTCCAGGATGGGGAGGCGTATTTGCCTGGCCGGGTAAATCAGGAAGAAATTTCCGATTACATTCAGGAAATTAGAGGTCATATTCGCTGCCAGAGGAATCTTTGTATTTCCGGCAGAGCGCAGGACAGCGGAAAGTACCACGCCCAGTGTCTGAGGGATTAGCCCCATGCCGATAATTCCCAGATAGGTTACTGCATTTGGCAGCACATCCGGTGCGGCGCCAAGGAATCCTGGGAGGATCCGGTGAACCGACAGAACTGCTGCAGTCAGAAAGCCCCCTAAAACCAGGGAAGCGGTGATGGATTGCCTGACTACGGATTCTGTTTTAGCCGGATTACTTTCACCTACTGAATGGGAGACCAGGAAGGAGAAGCCCACGCTTAAGGCGGTGATGCAGCCATTGATCAGCCAGACAGTGGAAATATTAATCGCCACTGAGGCTGTGGCGGCGGCACCGATGGAGCCCACCATGGCAGTATCGATGAGGGAGGCTAAGCAGATCAGAAACTGTTCTAAAATCGCAGGGCCGGACAGGCGGAGGATGGTTTCCGGAATGCTTTTCCCAAGGTTTAATACATTTTGCGGTGGAGAGGTGCGGGGCCGGCTCATGGAAGGAGACCCTCCTGCTGCAAAATGTAGGAGGCAACCGCCTGATTCGTATCCAGCCACGCGCCATGGGCCAGCATATAGCCGATGAGCTCGCTGAGCATAGCCACCCGGCTGGCACGGCCGATAAACTGAGGATGGAGGACGAAATTAATCATTCGCCCTTCTGCCGCCAGCGCATCGAATTCTTCCTTCCAGATCTCAAGCATTTCCCCTGGAGACTTTAGCTCGTAGCGCTCTGGCGGAGAATCTGTATAAAAATCATAGGCAGTGTCGTCAAAAATGGAATCCTTGGGAAGCTCCACCAGGGGGACTTTTTGGCCGTCTATTACATGGAGGAAGGGTCCATCGCTGTTGCGCCAATTAGAACTATAGAGATATCCGTGGTCTAAAAACAGCTTCAGGCTGTAATCATGGATTACACCGCCAGGGGCGCGGTGGCCTCTTAGCGTCTGCCCACAGAGCTCCCGAATGATTTCCTCTGCACGGCACATGGTGGCGTGCTCTTCCTGACAGGTGGTAGTGGTAAATTCCTCATGGCGGTATCCGTGAAATCCAATCTCATGTCCCCGGCGGCAGATCTCCTGCACCACCTTCGGGTATTGCTCTGCGATGATACCAGGGATAAAGAAGGTAGCCTTAACACCCCAGACATCCAGCATGGACAGTATTCTGGGAATCCCCTGCTTTGGCCCGTAGGCGCCTCTGGAAAGATTGGTGATATGACTGGCATTGCCGTCCCCCCTGGTGGTCCACATGGTTTCTGCATCTAAATCGAAGGCCAGCATCACGGCGATCCGTTTGTGGTCTGGCCAGACCGGAAGGACAGGCTCCGGTCTGTGGGAAGCAGAAGGAAAGCAGAGGGGCGGGGCAGGAGAAGGCGCACAGGGTGAGGACGGATGGACCTTATCCCCGGCATCAAGCTTTGGCAGGGACTCAGAACGATATGTGAGGCCCTGCTGCTGCAGCACATAAGCTGCCACCTCTTCGCAGGTGGCGATCCATGCACCGTGGCGCTGCATGTATCCAATCAATTCCCCTAAGGCTGCGATTCGGCTTGCCCTGCCTATCATCTGAGGATGAAGCTTTAAGATGAAGACCTTATCTCCTTCTTCTGCCAGGTTGTCAAATTCGCTTTTCCAGTTTCCAATTACCTCCCGATTAGTATACATGGAGCGGACTGCCGGGTCACTAAAGGTGAAATAGTAATAGGTAAAGTCATCCATAGTGATATCACAGGGAAGCTCCACCAGAGGACGCTGCCCGGGGATTTCCCAGGCATATGCCCAATCGCAGTCCTTCATGGAGGAGCTGTACAGATATCCCCGCTCCGCTAAAAGCTGTGGTGTAAAGGGGTGGATGATGCTTTCCGGGCCCCGGTGTCCCACCGGCCGCTTTCCGGTAATGGACTGAAATAAAGCTTCGCAGGCTTCCATCCGTTTTTCCTCTTCCTCCCGGGATATTCCCAGGGAAGACTCGTGCTGGTAGCCGTGATACGCCAGCTCATGGCCGCGCTGGTGAATCCTGCATACACAGTCGCGATACTGTTCAATGACCACGCCGGGAATAAAAAAGGTTCCTTTTACCCCAAAGGTATCCAGCATATCCAGACAGCGGTCCAGACCTTCGTGGGGGCCGTATTGCCCTCTGGAGAAATCGGTAAAGCCGATGGAGCAGCCTTTGGACGCTGCCCGGGAAATCCGCAGATATTCTGCATCAAAATCAAAGGTGAGCATTACTGCGATTCGTTTGTGACTGGGCCAGGTGATTCCTGGTCCGTTGGTTTTTCCATCAATGCACAGATTCATGTCAATTCTCCTGATAAGTGGTTGTTGGAAGGATTGTACCATATTTTTTCCTGGCTTTCCACTACCAATCGTGCAGTTGGTTGATGGATAAGGCATGGTATTACGGTTCACACCTCTGTGGGGCTGTGCCTGGCAACACGCTTTGCGATGCACACAAAATATCCATTCTGTTCATTTTGGCGGCAAAACCTAAGGGATTTGGGATTGATTCTTTTGCATATTTATGCTATGATGTTGTGGAATTATCTTTGAATGTGCAAAAATACTGCATGTTTATTCTTAAAATTAGCAAAAGAGGAGTGTGGATTATGAAGAAACTGACATTATTTTTATGCGCCGCCATCACAGCAGCAGCCTTGACTGCCTGTGGAGGGGCATCCCAGGAGACCACTGCAGCTCAGACAACAGAGGCCCAGACAACTGCAGCCCAGAGCGGAGAAGCTGACAGCAAGGGAGAAGAAGCTCAGGTGGAAAAGGAAGAGGAAACCCAGGGCGCTTCCCAGGAGAGCAATCCATTTCAGGGACAGACGGTCAAGGTGGGGTGCTCAGCTACCTTTGTTCCCTTTGAGTCCATTGAAATGGCGGCAGACGGAAGCAAGACGTATACCGGTATGAACATCGACATTATTAAAGCGATTGTGGAGAAAAACGGCGGTACGGTAGAATTTGTTGATATGCCTTTTAAGAGCCTGATGGCAGCGATTCAGGCGAATCAGATTGACTTCTGCAGCGGCGGCATGGCTCCTACGGATGAGAGAAGGCAAACCCTGGATTTTTCTGAGATTTTCTTCTACCCCAGGAATGCCATCGTATACCGGACCGGGGACAGCTACCCGGATCTGGACTCCCTCCAGGGCAAAACCATTGCCTACGTCTTTGGAACGAATTATCAGCAGGTGGCGGAGAGCGTAGAAGGAGCCCAGACGGTGGGAATCCAGGGGAGCCCGGCCTGCATTGAGGAGGTAAAGAGCAAGCGCGCAGACGCCTGTATCGTAGATGGCGCCGGCGCAACTGAATTCTTAAAGCAGAATGAGGGGCTGGAGATGAGCCTGTTAGAAAAGACCGATGACTGCTTTGCCATCGGCTTCCCAAAGGAGTCTCCGTATTATGAAGCCTTTAACAATACATTAAAAGAGATGATGGAAAATGGCGAGCTGGATGAGATTATCGCGACCCATTTAAGCGAGCAGTTTATTTTAGATTAATTTTGAGGGAAAGGGACAGTACATATGAAACTTGATTTTTCTTGTGTATGGCAGTATTGGCCATTCTTGTATCACGGAGCGATTCTTACCTTGAAAATGACGGCGATCTGTGCTGTCTTCGGGTTCCTGCTGGGCGTATTGCTATCCCTGGTAAAAATCAGCAAATGGAAGCCCCTTGTCTGGTTTGGACGGATCTACACCTCTATTTTCCGTGGGACTCCGCTGCTGGTTCAGCTCTGTATCGTCCACTTTGGGTTGCCTCAGCTTCTGGGTGTAACCTTTTCCACAACCCAGTCCGGCATCCTGACCTTCTCCCTGAATTCAGCCGCCTACATCTCAGAGATTTTCCGCGGCGGGATCCAGGCAGTGGATAAGGGACAATATGAGGCAGCCCAGTCTCTGGGGATTGGCTATAAGGACATGATGAAGGATATCATCCTGCCTCAGGCTATCCGCCATATCCTTCCCAGCCTGGTGAATGAAGCCATTGCACTTTTAAAGGAGACCTCCATTCTCTCCTATATCGGGGCGGTAGAGCTTCTGCGGGCAGCGGATCAGATCACAGTTATGAGCTTCCGCTTCTTTGAGCCGTATCTGGTGATCGCCTTAATCTACTACATATTTGTGATGATTTTATCTGCGGTGGCAAATCGTCTGGAAAGGTGGGTGAACCGAAGTGATCGAGCTGCGTAATGTCTATAAAAATTTTGGTAAATTAGAGGTGTTGAAGGGGATTCACTTTCTTATCGAGAAGGGGCAGGTGGTAACGCTCATCGGGCCATCCGGTTCCGGCAAGTCCACCATCCTGCGTTGCATTAATCTTCTGGAATCGCCTACAAAGGGCCAGGTGCTGATCGAGGGAAGGGATATCACCCAGCCTAAAACAGATGTTCAGGCTATCCGGAAGGATATCGGTATGGTATTCCAGCATTTTAACCTGTTTCCCCATATGACGGTTATGGAAAATATGACCTATGCCCCGGTTCGCGTAAATAAGCGGACCAGGGAGGAGGCGGAAGGAAAGGCCATGGAGCTGTTAAAGCTGGTAGGCCTTACGGAAAAGGCGGGAGCCTATCCGGGGAAGCTTTCAGGAGGACAAAAGCAGCGGATTGCCATTGCAAGAGCTTTAGCTATGGAGCCGAAGATCATGCTGTTCGACGAGCCTACCTCAGCGCTGGATCCGGAGATGGTGAAGGAGGTTCTGGAGGTGATCAAGGAGCTGGCTCATACTGGAATTACCATGGCCTTAGTAACCCATGAGATGGGCTTTGCCAGGGAGGTATCTGACCGGATTTGCTTCATAGATGATGGCTTGATTTTAGAGGACAGCACCCCGGAGCAGTTCTTCGACGCTCCGAAAACAGAAAGGGCCAGAGCTTTTCTGGAAAAGGTGCTGTAGCGCAGGGTTCGATTTAGAAGGAGAGCGAAAGGGCTCTCCTTCTATGTATGTATTCACAGCAATTAGGGGAATCGGTGAAATTGCTATTTAAGTGAGTCTTTGTGAACGCGAAAGTCTAGTGTGTCGCTGGCCAAGTGCGTGTCGTTACCCATTAGGATTCGTCAGCCGAGTATACGTCGTTACCCGTTAAGGCTCCCAAGTTTTCGGGGTATGGGTGCAGGCGCATATTCGCCGGGAAGCTACGCG
>CATOJE010000040.1 GCA_951800145.1 uncultured Lachnospiraceae bacterium
TGAAATCAACACCACCGATACCGCCGAGGCGGGCTGACCCCCGCCAAAAGCAAAAAACCTTTTGACAGTGTGTTTTCCTAATAGGAGTTAATCATATGGAATATGGAAGGCATAGACGATGAAATTGCCTCTTGAAATTTCCCCTCCTTTTTGATATACTTCTTTTTGCATTGTAAATCGGGCTTAGCCCGGACTGGTTCGAAAACTTCCCAGGATAAAAAACTAAGGATCAAATGCGAAAAGAGCTGCGCGTTTTGCGCTTTTTTGCCGTGTCCTTAGACACGGCCTTTTTATTCTATGGAAGTGTGTCCTATAGAACATAATTTTAGGAGGATACATGACAGAAGGTATGGGATCATGATGGAGAAGAGAAGCATTATCATCGACTGCGACCCGGGGATCGACGACAGCTTAGCCTTAATGCTGGCCTTGGCCTCACCAGAGCTTAGCCTGGAGGGGATCACCACGGTGTGCGGCAATGTGCCGCCGGATCTGGGGGCGGAGAACGCATTAAAGATTTTAAAGTTTATGGGAAGGCTGGATGTTCCTGTGTATCAGGGGGCAGAAAGGCCTCTCTGGAGGGAGTATATCAGCGCGCAGGATACCCATGGGATGGACGGCCTTGGAGAGTCCGGGCTTCCAAAGGCGGCAGAGGGCCAGGTGCGTCCGGGGGCGGTGGAGTTTATTCTGGATACCTTGAAAAGCCGGGATAAGGTTTCCATCCTTGCCATCGGGCCTCTGACTAATATTGCATTGGCACTGCAGAAGGATAAGGAGGCTTTTTCCCATCTGGATACGCTGGTTTCCATGGGGGGAAGCTTTAAGAGCCATGGGAACTGCTCTCCGGTGGCGGAGTACAATTATTGGTGTGATCCGGACGGAGCGGATTATGTGTACCAGAATCTGGGAAGGAAGATCCATATGGTGGGATTGGACGTGACCAGAAGGGTGGTACTGACGCCAAATATTCTGGAGTATATGCAGCAGCTGGACAGGGAGGGGAGCCGGAGGACCGGGGACTTGATCCGAAAGATCACCCGGTTTTACTTCGATTTCCACTGGAGGCAGGAGGGAGTCATCGGCTGTGTGATCAATGATCCACTGGCAGTGGCGTATTTCTTAAGGCCGGAGCTTTGCAGCGGGTTTGACGCCTATACGGCAGTGGAGACGGAAGGGATATCCCTGGGGCAGTCGGTGGTGGACGAGATGAATTTCTGGAGGAGAGAGCCCAACAGCCATGTGCTGACCCAGGTGGATACAGTGGGATTTATGGCTTTGTTCCTGTCACGGCTGTTTGATAAAAGTGAGGAAGAGGTCAGAAGGATTCTGGGACAGATTATGTGATGGGAGGGGAAGATAGGATGAAGCAGAGAAAAGGGCAGTTCCATGCCATGCGGCTGACTATGGCTGCATTTTGTATCACATTGAATTTTGTGGGGGCTTATGTGGCGCTTTGCCTGAAGCTGCCGGTTTATCTGGACAGCGTGGGGACGGTACTGGCGGGAGCGGTGCTGGGACCCTGGTATGGGATGATGACTGCCTTTGGGGGCGGCGTGCTAAGCGGCATTACATCGGATATTTATGCCCTGTATTTCATGCCGGCCGGGATCGCTACCGGCGCTATGGCCGGGATCCTTTTTAAGGCAGGGGCTTTCCAGAAGGGGAAGCTTCCAGTGGGGGTGGCCTGCCTCACCCTGCCGGGGACGGCAATCAGCGCCTCCATCTCCGCCTTTGTTTTCGGCGGGGTAACCTCTTCCGGATCTTCTATCCTGGTGCAGCTGTTCAGCCATCTGGGCTGCAGCATGGTGGTAAGCGCCTTTTGCGTACAGCTGGTGACAGAGTACGCGGACCGCTTCCTTTCCTGCTCCCTGGTGCTGGTAATGATGGCCTGTATGACAGCGGAGATGAAGGTAAGGCTGAGAGGAGGACAGTCTCATGGAACGGTATAGTGTGATCCGGAAGAAAAATCCACGGGAGATTGTACTGCTGAAGGCCTTTCCATGTGCCTGGGGAAGGTGTGCCTTCTGTGATTATATTGAGGATAATTCCAGGGATGAGGATGCCATGGCTGCATTAAACTCCCAGGTGCTATCCCAGGTGACAGGGGAGCTTGGGGTGCTGGAGGTGATTAATTCCGGAAGCTGCTTCGAGCTGCCAGGGAGGACGAAGGAGGAGATAAGGAATCTCCTTGAGCGGAGGCAGATCCGGAGGCTGTTTTTCGAGGCCCACTGGATGTACCGCCATCAGCTGGAGAGGATGCGGGAGTTTATGGGCGTACCCATCACCTACAAGATCGGGGTGGAGACCTTTGACCATGATTTTCGGGAGCAGGTGCTGAATAAGCATGCAGACTTTCAGAACCCGGAGGAGGTGGCGGAGTACTTTGACTCCCCCTGCATTATGGTGGGAATCAAGGGGCAGACCCGGGATATGATTGCCCGGGATATGGAGATCATAAAGAAGTATTTTAAGCTGGCTACAGTAAATGTCTTTGTAAATAATACCACCAGCATCCGGCAGGATCCGGAGCTGGTGGAGTGGTTTGTGAAGGAATATGACTGGCTGAGGGATGACCCCTCGGTGGAGGTCCTATATGAAAATACGGACTTTGGGGTGGGATGATGGAGGCTATGCTCTTACATCAATAAAGCGCCCCTTTTCGATGGCCTCTGGCTCCATATTCTTCGTGGTTCTGAAAACGGTCTGGGTATTCCCTCCTGCGATAAAGGTTTTGCCGCATTCCGGGCACACCCCGGTGCGGTAGGTGACAGACTGAGAGAGGATCTCTGTGTCCTCGGATGACTGGGCCTTGGCCCTGGCATGGGCTACATGCTCTGACTCATGGGCGCGGACGGCATAGGATGCTTCCTCCGGGCTGAGCTTGGTCGGCGTCTTAAAGGATACCCCGGGATCATTGGAGCCGTCCTGATACTTCCGGTTCTTACAGGTCTGGCACTCTTCGGCGCCAAAGTCCCCCTTTCCAGAAACTTTTTGATTCCCTCCAGGGGTTTGGGAGGAGGGAATGGCTGTATTCCCCAGGCCCATGGCACGATTTCCAGGCATCTGCCGAAATGAGGCGGAGCCTGCATAAGCGGACAGGGACGGATAGGCAGAAGCGAGAGAAAAGCTGCCAAAAGAAGATAATGGACTCATAGTATAACCTCCTTGTGGATGCTGAATCGATATATTTTTTTAAAGCATACCATATATAGGAAAAATACTCAAGGGTGTAACTTGTAATCTGCTCTTTTTTATGCTAGAATTTCAAAAGGACAGCCGAATCAGCAGCAGGGAAGCCGACCGCATTTGGCACAGATGGGCTGAAGGCATCGGACGGACGGCGAGTCGCCGCCTGGAGGGTATGGTCAGGGATAAGCCCGCAGGCAGCTGCGAGGTACTTCGGCACATTTCATGTGCGGGCCGCCCAGGCGGCCAGGTACATCTGCGCAGCCTGCGGTATCCGGATAGGTGCTGCAGGGCTGTCCTTTTTGACTTTTGCGGGTAATGAAGCCGTGCCTGCCTGAGCATTTGGCGAATGCCTGCCCTGATTTATCGGACGCTGCCGCAAAGCTGCTGACATTTGACTGAGGAGGTATACTATGGGAGATACCCGGGGACTGTGGAAATACTGTACAAAGGAGCAAATCAAGGACATGCTGATATCCTTTCATCTGCTTGGGGAAACAGACTGGGCAGAGGAGAAGATACTGGCATGTCTTTTTGCTCTCAGCAATCATCCTAAAGAGCATTATCATCCGGTGCGGATACCCAAGGGAAGGGGAGGATACCGCACATTAGATGTGCCGGACGGCTTATTGAAGAAGGTGCAGCGGAATATTCTTCACCACATTTTAGATGGCTTTACCCCTTCTGCGGCTGCCGCGGCTTACCAGAGAGGATCTTCTGTGCGGGCGAACGCAGAGCAGCACCAGGGAAAAGAGCTGGTGCTGAAGCTGGATATCTGTGATTTTTTTCGGAACATTACCTTTCCCATGGTTCTTTCCAAGGCATTTCCCGGAGAATATTTTCCCCCTTCTGTGAGAGTTATGCTCACCAGCCTGTGCTGCCTGGACCACCATCTTCCCCAGGGAGCTCCCACCTCCCCGGCGATATCCAATCTGGTGATGGCGCCCTTTGATGAGCATATGCTGGACTGGTGCGGCCAGAGGGGGATAAGCTACAGCCGCTACAGCGACGATATGACCTTTTCCGGAGATTTTAACTGGGAGGGAGTGCTTCGAAAGACAGAAGGGTTTCTGGAGGCTTATGGCCTGGAGCTGAACCGGGAGAAGACCAGACTATGTACCAGAGGAGCACGGCAGACGGTCACGGGGATCGTGGTGAATGAGAAGCTGCAGCTTTCAAGGGAGTACCGGCGGAGGCTGCGGCAGGAGATCCATTACTGCAGAACCTATGGTGTGGAGGATCATCTGAGGAGGGTGGGAAGGGATGAAACCCAAAAGAGAGGCTACCTGCAGTCCCTTCTTGGGAAGGTTCGCTATCTCTTGTACGTGAATCCTCAGGATCTCTGGTTTCGGGAGGCGGAAGGATTTCTTCGCCAGGAGCTGAATGTTCAGTACACTGGCACATCATTTTATAAGTAACTGTAAGGCAAGTAAAAGTCACAGTCCATTAACAAATTACATATACTACACTATAATTAAATAACTCTTTGCACTGCATTACATTCTGTAAGGAATGGGAGATCAACAGTACAAACTGAGCAGGCGATGACCTTGCGGTCATGGAGCCGGGCCGCTGAGAGGCGGCAGCAGATAGCAAATAATGCATCTGTGGGACAGTTGTATGTTCCATAGGTGTGTTTTTTTATACTTTTTTGGAGCAATTTATGTTACTGTTCACAGGTAGTATCCCGCGAGGCGTTTACTGTGAGTGAAAGTCACAGTGAACCCGAGGGCTTCGGCGCCAAAATGGACAGAATGGCCATTTTGTGTGCATTTTGTTGCTGTGAACGGCAAGGCCGTGAACAGTAACCAATTTATCTCAAGCGGGTGCCAATAAGAGTAATCATCACAGTAGCCCGCAGCGGCAGAACAGGAGGATTATTTTATGACAACCAAGAAGGAAAATCTGACAAAAAACGTCCGATCCAAGGCAGGGATCGATGAAAGCGCTGTTATGCGGCGCGTCTCGCTGGTGACCATCCTGGGAAATGTGGTCCTATCTGCCGTCAAGCTATTTGCCGGGATTTGGGGCGGCTCCGGGGCTATGATATCCGACGCGGTTCACTCTTTTTCGGATGTCCTTACAACGGCTATAGCGTTCTTTGGAGTCCATTTGTCCAAAAAGGAGGCAGATCAAAGGCACCCCTATGGCCATGAGCGATTTGAGTGTGTCGCTTCGCTGCTGCTGGGTGCAATCCTGCTGGCCACCGGGGCTGGAATCGGCAAGGCAGGACTTGAAAAAATTTTTGCGGCTAACCATGAAGCTTTGGCCATTCCTAGAGCCATTGCGCTGGCCGCGGCAATCATTTCGATCGTTTCCAAAGAGGCGATGTACTGGTACACCCGGCATTACGCAAACATATTAAATTCCCCGGCATTTATGGCAGATGCATGGCATCACAGATCGGATGCGTTTTCTTCTGTGGGTTCGCTGATAGGCATCGCAGGCGCCATGGTGGGATTTCCCATTATGGACAGCATTGCCAGCGTAGTGATTTGCCTATTTATCCTGAAGGTTTCCTATGATATCCTGAAGGACGCCATAGTAAAAATGCTGGACACCTCCTGCGGAGAGGACTATGAAAAGGCCTTGACAGATTATGTTGCCGCACAGGAGGATGTGGTGCAGGTAGATGTACTTCACTCCAGAATGTTTGGAAATAAAACATATATTGATATGGAGCTTCAGGTTGATGGCGATTTGCCACTTCGAGAAGCCCACGCCATTGCGGAACGTATTCATGATGATGTGGAGGCCCGCTTTTCAGATATTAAGCACATCACAATCCATCTGAATCCTGCGGCTTAATAAATATGCTTCAGCCAGCGTCACCGCGCTCTCGCTCCGCCGAAAGCGTAGCGGTGCGTAAGGCCCTAAAAGACAGGGCCTACATCTCAAGGAATCCTCCCAGGCGATGCCTGGGTCCCTCCTTCAGATAAACAGTACCGACAGTTTCGGGGTTCTTTCTGGAGTATGGGTAATTCTATTGATTAGAACTTTCTTTAGGTAATTATTTGTGAGAAATATTTTGTCTTCTATATAACAAAATGCCTTTGAATAATTACAGAGGCATTTGTTGCAAAATATATTTATTTTTATAAATACTTTACTGCTATCAGTTGGTGCAGATGTTATAGAATATTTTTTAGAATGGTATCTATCTGCTTTGCAAGTATATTTTCTGAGTATCTCTTTCTTAAAAGAATGACAGGAAAATTCTATGAGGAATGGGTAAACTGCCAATTAATATTATTCTGAATTAGAGATAACAATGGCGAGATAACAACGGCGTTCTTGCTTTGCTTGTTGGGGACACTCGTTTCATTATCAGAAAGAATCATTCGTTTATCCCCTCTCCTCATCCGTGCCAAGCAGCTTTTTCAAATCTTCAATATCAGGAAGCGCCTTTTTAAGCTCATCTGACATATCCTTTGAGGTCTTATAAGTTGCCACACCCATCGGCTTGCTATAATCCCTGATAACAAAATCCACAAAAGCTTTATTCATATCCTTGCATAGAATAATACCAATGGCAGGATTTTCATGTGGCTTCTTCTCAAATTTATCAAGTACGCTTAAATACCCTGACAATTGTCCCAAATATGATGTCTTAAATTTTCCTGTCTTCAGTTCAACCGCTACGAGACAATTTAATTCTCGGTTAAAAAATAAAAGATCGATATATTGGTCCTCGCCAAAAGCATCAATGTGGTATTGATTTCTCACGAATGTAAAGTCCTTGCCAAACGTGAGAATGAACATTTTCACATTGTGGATGATAGCATTTTCTACTACCTTCTCATCTATATCCTCTTTATCTCTAATGCCCAATTCCTCCACATTGATATAATCAAGCAGATATTCATCTTTAAAGGTATTAACTGCCCGGAATGCCTGATCCGCTGCTGGAAGTGTTTCATAAAAATTATTTGGCAGTCTGCCCTGATGGTGATAATCGTCCGATGCAATACTTCTACCCAAAGCCCCATAACTAAACCGCTCTGTCGCACACCTCTTAATATAAAAAAGTCTTTCATCTTCATCTTTTGTCTTTGAAAGAATAAGTCGATGATGTGAAAATCCAATACTCAAAAACTCTTCCAGGGGGAATTCCTGAGTTTTTGGCACAAGCATGTTCCAAATTTCATCATTACATTCATTAAGCAATTTGGCACATGTATGTGCCAAATTTGAACCCTCATTATTCTCATAGTTTACAGGTGAACTATCCAATTTTTTCCATTCCTCATAAAATGTACGCATATATCGAAGATTACGCGCTGAAAAACCCCGAAGACCTGGAAGTTCTTTGTCCAGCCGTTCGCTGATCGCATCTATCGCTCCTTTTCCCCAAAAACCATTCCGAGAGTTTAAAGAAATGTACTTTCCAATGCCAAAATACAGCATCAGCTGTTTTTCATTCACAATTTTGGAAGCATTATATTGGCTTTGCAAAATAGCAGTCTTTATTGTTTGGACAGCCTCATCGTAATTTTGAATTTCACTCATGGTCATTCTCTCCTAAAAAGAGTCTTATTTTTACAATACTTTTACATCTGTTTCCTCTACAATTTCCCACACACAGTCTATCTCTTATTATATTCTCTGTGATGCGGTTTTGCAAATATTTTATGCATAATCCCGAATGCCACAATGTTTTTCTATCCAACGAAGCGCTCCCCGTAGCAAAGCAAACTACGGGAAGCAACTCATACTTCATTACGTTCGGCCCTGATTTGTTACACTGCGCGCAGCAGGGAATATACTCTCCTGTGATTTTTCTACAGCACACTTAGGGATTGCAATAGATTCTAAAAGACTATACAATATTAGCTAATAGACTATAAACCATGAAAGGGGAACAACAGAATGGAACTGAACTATTTTTTACAGGGGAACTGGCTGGAACAGGCCGGATTCTCCGCAGGAGACAAAATCACCATGAAATGCCAGCAGGGGCAGCTTATTATCACAAAAGACGGTGCAAGAGTAGATTCAGGGGAATAGTATCCATTACATTAAAATGGATTTTTTCTAAAGTCTATTCCCTCTGGAAAGTGATTGCGGTATAATGGAGCCATTGACAAGTCGAAAGGAGGTAAAAGACGTGGTATTGAAGAATAAATATCCGATATGTGAATTTGACACTGGTAAAAATCCGATTATTCAGGCAACGAATTTTTTGGCTAAAAGCCTTCCTGAAAAATGTGTGGTTACTTTTTTCAGGAAGGAACTGGAACAGTTTGTTGCGGAAAACAATCTTCCTGTCATTGGCTATCTTAATTCAGAGGTGCTTGATATACCGATTTATGAATATGGATGTGGTACAGATAAGCTTTGTATTACGATGGCACTTTGTGGTGCGCCGGGTGCGGCTGTAACGATTGAAGAACTTCATGCTATGGGATGTGAGAAATTCATCATCTGCGGCGGTGCAGGGGCATTGACAAAGGACAGCAAAGTGGGAGAAATCATTATCCCTGTTTCTGCGGTTAGAGATGAGGGGACATCCTATCATTATTTAGAGCCATCCCGTGAAGTGGAATGCCATAGAGAAACGGTTAAGACGGTTGTTTCGTGTCTGGAACAAATGGGGATTCCATTTACAACCGGGAAAACATGGACAAACGACGCTATATACAGGGAAACTCCTGATATGGTTGAATTAAGACGAAACGAGGGATGTATCACTGTGGAAATGGAAGCGGCAGCCTTTTTTGCGGTGTCCCAGTATTACAATATTCCGCTTGCCCAGTTATTATATGCCGGTGATGATGTAAGCGGTGAGGAGTGGGATTCCCGAAATTGGAATACGCAAAAGAATATCCGATATAATTTACTTATCTCTGCAATCGAAATTGTAAAGAAATTATAACGGGTTATGTGTGGTCATAAGTTTAAATCGGGATTTGCGAGGGAAAATGTATGATTAGAATAAGACCATATAAGGCTTCAGATGTAGATACAATATTATCATGGTGTCAGGATGAAAAAGTATTTTATCAATGGACAGCAGGTATACTCGGTAATTATCCGATAACGCAAAAGGAATTTTGTTTTGTTGAATCTCTAATGCCGTTTACTGCATTTGATGATACAGGAATCGTTGGCTTTTTTACACTAAGAAACCCTGATGAATCATTGGATGAACTACGTTTTGGATTTGTTATTGTAAATCCTCACAAGAGAGGAAAGGGCTATGGAAAAGCTATGCTCCGGCTAGGTCTAAAATTTGTATTTGAATTATATGGAGCAAAAAAAGCATCATTGGGCGTTTTTGAGAATAATCTTCCGGCTTATTATTGTTATAAAGCAGTCGGTTTTAGCGATACAGTTCTTGATACGACAGAAACATATTGTGTCCTGGGTGAAGAATGGAAGTGCAAAGAATTGATTATCGAAAACAGATAAATTCCCGACTATCGAGCCACATTCTCAACTAAATGCCACCAGCACAAAACCGCTGCTACATGGAAACGTACACAACCATGCAACAGCGGTTTTCTTATTTCCGTTTCTTCCTCTGGCTGGCATAGCTTTTGAAAAATTTCGATTTTTCAAGGATATGTACAAGCTGCCGGAACTCCACATCAGTCAGCTTGTTATAATTGATACCCAGCCGCTTGCAAATGGGCTGCAAAACACTTGGCCAGAGATTCCTAAAAGGCTCGGCAGTGTAACCGAAGGCCTTCAAATCTTGATAAAATGCTCTCTGGGGGATTTCACCAGAGGCATTTTTATGTTATGATAGGTAATAATTACATGATACCAGGGTCAAAAGGTCTAAAATCCGATGCAAGCTTGCTTGCAAGAGGATTTTTGAACTTGAGACCCGCCAAAAACATGAAAAAGTAGCCCGATTAGGGCGGATTTTGAATGTTTTTGAGGATTGCGGCAGCACAAAGTGCGGAGCAATCCGGTATCAAAGGGGTCAAAAAACCTTTTGACCCCAACATCATTACATGGAGAAATGGGGAAGAATATGGGATTTACAATCTATGCTAAGCTTAAGAAGCTGGGAAAGCAGAGGAAGGAGAGCCTTCGCTCCATTCCATACGAGCTGGAGAAACGGCCGGATACGGTTCGGGAGTTCCTGACAGCTCTGGTGGAGCTGGAGGTGGGGGCATACAATGCCCGCAGAGATGAAGGCCAGCTGGTGGCATACCTGACGAAGGAGGAGATGAAGGATCAGGCGGGCAGGGGAAAGATCTCCTTCGGACTCCGGGGAGGAAAGGATGCAGATGCGGCGGCCGCGGCGGAGAATGCCATCCAGTGCTTTGAGGATGGGATCTACCGGGTATTTGCCGGGGATGAGGAAGTGACGGAGCTGGACGGGAAATTTATCTGGGATGAGGGCTGTGAGTTTACCTTCATCCGTCTGGCTATGCTGTCCGGATTAAATTGGGGTTGGTGAGAAATGATTTTGCTTAAGGAGGAGAAAAGCATATGGCGGAGTATACTTACCAGACAAGAAAAAAGGTGACGGAGGACTGGGTGAGCCAGGTTAAGAGCTGGGGAAAGGGATTGTCCGAGGTGGAGAAAACTATCCTGCCAAATGGCAGCTATTATTCTATCTCAGAAAAGACCTGCCAGTGGATGCGGGAGCTTTTATCCAGCGGGGAATGCGCCACATTAAGTGAGATTTACAAAAGATATCTGCCCCATCTCACCGATGCCTGTGTGCCAGGGGAGAAGCAGGAAGAGTTTTTCTATGCATTAGATGAGATGAACCAGTTTCAGATGACCGCCGGGTGGTATCGGCGCAGCCTGCGCTCCGGCAGCTATGAGCCCTTTGTCCGCTCCAGCATTCTGCTGCTGTGGGGCTATTCCAGGCTGTGGTTTTACCAGGTGGAGCTTGCAGATATGCTGCTGGGGCAGATGGATCCAGAATTATATGATCATGCCAGGGTGGAGAACTGGAATTATGCCGGTATTCTGGCAGCCCAGATCGACCGCGGGAATGGGGATACCATCCAGGCAGTGAAGGATGTGATTCTGGGCGAGGGGAACACCATGATGATCAGCCGTGAGCTGATCCGCGGGCTGATTCTGTGCAGGGACAAGGAGATGTATCAGCTTCTGGGGCAGTTCCTTTTAGCAGCCCGCCTTCAGGAGGGGATCCGGCAGGCTGTGTGCGAGACCATGGATGCAGGCCGGCCGGAGGCGTTCCTCCATCTGTTCCAGGTGATCGAGGAGAATAATCTGGTGCGCTACTCGGCGGTGAAGCGGGCGGTGAGCACCTGGATCGGGATCTTTAATGAGGCCAGTGTAGACCGGATTACAGAGAAGCTGGTGGGGCTGATGGGGCAGTGCCTGCGGGACGAGGCCTTCTGCCAGGAGCAGCTTGAGACCAATGATTCTGTGGCCATCAGCTGCGCCCTCTGGGCCAAGGGCTTTTATGATGCACAGAAGGCCATTGACGCGGAGCTGTGGCTGATAAAAAACGGGACAAAGAATCAGCAGATGACAGCGTCCTACTTCAACCGCTCTCTTCAGGACCAGCGGCTTCGGATGCAGGTATCGAAGGAGGTGGTGCTGAATCACCATGAGGATCTGGATCTGGTTGCCTGCTTTCTCCCGGGATTTCTGGGGGACGCCAGCTATGAGCTGCGGAAGATGACCTCGGAGAAGGTCCAGGGCTACTACTCCATGCGGGACGAGGAGGCGGTGGAGCCCACAGTGAAGCCGGTGACAGACTGGTTTGACAGCGAGGAGGAGGCCAGGCGTGTTTACGGCATCTTAAAAGATATCTTATCTCAGCTTCCGAAAAAGGGGCTGGATCTGAACCCCTGTATCTTCCCCTGGCATCGGGTGGTGATGTATCCATCGGATCTGGCGGTGCGCCTGTGCCTGATTGCATGGCTCCTTCAGGATGAAGCCTGGCTGGACGAGGCAGCCGGGTGGCTTCCCCTGATCGGGCAGGGGAATTCTTCTGCATCCAGAGCTGCGGCTGCCCGGGTTCTCCTCTACCGCCCCACGTCTAAGGTGAGGAAGAAGGTGCTCTTTGAGCTTTTACATAACCCGGAGGAATACACCATGAAGTCCGCCTTCCGCCTGGTGGAGAAGCTGGAGCTGGGACCGGAGGATTATCGTCTCATCGAGAAGAATTTAAAATATAAAACCGGGCGTTCGGAGACACTAGCCCTTCTCAGGAAGCAGGATAAGGCCGCGCTGACCGATTGCATCGGCCGATTACTTTTAGAAAAGTCGGAGGAGAGCCACATGGGAGCCTTAGATCTGGCTCTGGAAGTGAAAAAGGAGGATCCGGATGAGTTTGCCCGCTTAAAGCCCCTGCTTTCTAATCTCAGCCAGCCTACAGGCAAGGAGCAGGTGATCCTGGATGAGCTTTTAGGGGAGAAGAGCCAGGTACAGGACATAGTCAATACTCCTGGCTATGGGCTCTATGATGTGGGGAAGGAATGGGTGATTCCGGAGCTTTCAGTGGACGAAAAGGAAGCCTCCCAGCTGTTTTCCTGGGGCGAGAAGGAGTGTATCCGGAGCTTAAAGGCCCTGGATGCTCTGATCGAGGCAAATAAGGAGCGGGAGTATAAAACCGCCTGGGATTCTGAGGAGATTCTGGGGACACGGCTGGAGAATGCCAGAAGGATTTATAATGATCCCGAGGCGAAGCCTTTGGATGCTCTGCCCTTTCCCCAGCTGTGGGAGGGCTTTTATGAGAAGGAAATCAAAACGCCCCAGGCCCTTTTGGAGCTGTATCTGTATCAGAGATGCCGGGGAGGGCGGGGAACCTATGAGAAGAACCTGCCCCTGTACCAGAAGGTATTTGGAAGCGGGCTGATGAAAAGGCCGCCTTTTAAGGAGCTGGTGATGGGGCTGCGGTACGGAGCCCAGGCTGCCAAGGTCATCGATACCTTATTCCAGCAGTTTGTCCCGGGAAGCCTGAAGGGGAGATGGGGACGGATCGGCACAGCAAAGCTTCTCTCTGTGCTGGACGGGAAAAATTCCTTCTGTGAGCTCAGCGAAAAGCGGTGGAACGGGGAGATTGAGACCTACACATTGCGGGCAACAGAATTTCCGATTTTCTACGATCTGATCTCCTGGATGAACTTTGGGGATGAGGAGGAGTGGAAAACCACGTTCGCCTTAAAGTTCCGGCTCAGGGAGCACTACGATGCCATAAAGGATAAGGAAAAGCTGCGGCGGTACGGCGGCCGTACAAGCGGCTATTTAACCCTCCGGGATTTCGTGCGGTGTTATGTTAATGGGATTTGGGATAAGGATTTATTTTATAAGGGCGTATTCACCTATCTGAATGTGGGAGCCATCCTGGGCCCGGCCAGCGCCGTGGAGCAAAAGGGGCTGGTATCCTACCGGGATGCCAGAGTGGGGGACCTCAATGCATTTTTCGGCCCACAGGTCATCCAGCCGGTGGATGGGAAGTACCGGTTTGATCATGTGGGGGACGAGGTTCCCGCCATGAGGCTGGCTCATGAGATTTACCAGGATGTGGTTCCCAAGGTGCTTTTGGTGGAACTGAAGCGGGGAGAGCAGCCCACCCCATTTTCCAGTTTCATCCGAAATATCCAGGTGATCTATGGCATTGACATCATGATTCAGATTTTAACTGCGCTGGGTAAGGACAGCCTCCAAAGAGGCTACAGCTACCGCTTCTCCGGTACAGACCGGCGGGTGGTTCTCAGCTATCTTCTGTCTGTGTGCCGCCCCGGGGAGGGGGAGACAGGGAAGGATTTAAAGAAAGCGCTGAAGGGGACGGATATTACCAAGAAGCGTTTGATAGAGCTGGCGATGTACGCGCCTCAGTGGATCCCTCTTCTGGAGGAATACTTAAAGCTTCCCGGCCTGCAGAGCGGATGCTATTACTTTATGGCGCATACCAGCGAAGGGCTGGATGATTTCGCCAAATCCATGGTGGCCAAATATACGCCTCTCTCACCGGAGGAGCTTAGGGACGGGGCATTTGATGTGAACTGGTTCTTCGAGGCCTACGGGAAGCTGGGGGAGAAGGAATTTAAGCTTCTCTATGACGCGGCAAAGTACTCCTCTACCGGAACGGCTCATGGGAGGGCCAGGAAATATGCAGATGCAGCTCTGGGCAAGGTGGAGCCAGAGGAGCTGAAGACAGAGATCGAGGCAAAGCGGAACAAGGACCTGCTGATGAGCGTGGGGCTCCTGCCCCTTGGGAAGAAAAAGAAGGAGCAGGAGGAGGCTATGCTGGATCGCTACCAGTTTATCCAGAAGTTTAAGAAGGAGAGCCGGAATTTCGGAGCGCAGCGCCGTGCCAGCGAGGGCCGGGCAGTGGAAATTGCTCTGCGGAACCTAAGTGTCAATGCCGGCTTTACAGATGTGACCCGGTTAACCCTTCGGATGGAAACCAAGCTGGTGGAGGCCATGGAAGGATACTTTGACTGGCAGGTACTGAATCCTGCTGAGGCAAAGGAATCGGATCAGGTGATGATTAAGCTCCTTGTAGACGAGACGGGGAAGAGCAGCCTAAAGCTTCAGAAGGGGGGCAAGGAGTTAAAGTCCATTCCCGGGAAATTTAAGAAGGATGAGACGGTGCTGGCCTACCAGGCTACCAATAAAAAGCTAAAGGAGCAGTACAGCCGCACCAGGCAGATGATGGAGCAGGCGATGGAGGATCGGACCTCTTTTGAGGCCTGGGAGCTTTTGGAGCTGATGAAGAATCCGGTGGTGCGCCCCATTCTCCAACCGCTGGTAATGGTGACTGACAAAGGGGATATGCAGCTGGGCTTTTTGACTTCGGAGGGACTGACCGACTGGGCCGGGGAACTGGCTAAAATAAGAGCAGATGAAAAGCTTTTTATCGCCCATCCCTTTGATCTTTATAAGGAGGGCCATTGGCACGAATATCAAAAGCTTCTCTTTGAAAAGAAGGTGAAGCAGCCCTTTAAGCAGGTATTTAGAGAGCTGTATGTGAAGCTGGAGGAGGAGCTTAAGAAAGAGCATTCCATGATGTTTGCCGGGAATCAGATCCAGCCCCAGAAGACGGTGGGAGCGCTGCGGAGCCGGCGGTGGGTGGCAGACTATGAGGACGGCCTCCAGAAGGTTTACTATAAGGAAAATATCGTGGCCCGGATCTATGCCATGGCTGACTGGTTCTCCCCCAGCGACATCGAGGCGCCTACCCTGGAGTGGGTGGTATTTACGGATCGGAAGACCTTTAAGGAGTTAAAGATTGAAGAGATCCCGGATATCATCTACAGTGAGGTCATGCGGGATGTGGATCTGGCGGTGAGTGTGGCCCACGCAGGAGGCGTGGATCCGGAGACCAGCCATTCCACCATTGAGATGCGCAGAGCTATCGTGGAGTGTAATCTGGAGCTGTTTAAGATCAAGAATGTGCGGTTGGAGGGAAGCCACGCGCTGATCGACGGAAAGCTGGGCCAGTACACGGTGCATCTGGGCAGCGGCGTGGTACATCAGATGGGCAGCGCCATGCTCTTTGTGGTGCCAGTGCACTCCCAGCAGAGGGGGCGGATCTTCCTGCCCTTTATCGACGATGACCCGAAGACAGCGGAGATTCTGTCGAAGATCCTTCTCTTTGCAGAGGATACGAAGATTAAGGATCCCAGTATATTAGGGCAGATTCGGTAGATGAAAATGTGAGGTTCCTGCATTCTAGAAATCTCTGGCCAGATAAGTTGCTATTTAAGTGAGTCGCTGTGATTGCGAAGGTCTAGGGGATCGCTGGCTGAGTGTGTGTCGCAGCCTGGTAGGATTCGCTGGCCAAGTGGGTGTCGTTATCCGTTAGGAAGCGCCAGCCGGGTATACGTCGTTGCCCGTTAGGAAAGCCACGTTTTCGGGGTATCGGTGCAGGCGCATATTCGCCGGAAAGCTACGCGCCCCAGCAGCCGTGTTCCAACGTCACCGCGCTCTCGCTCCGCCGAAAGCGTAGCGGTGCGTAAGGTCCGTGAAAGACCGGGCCTACATCTCAAGGAATCCTCCCAGGCGATGCCTGGGTCCCTCCTTCAGATAATCAGAGACCGGCGTTCCCAAGGTCCCCTTCGGAGTCAGGCGACGGGCTCCTACTATCGATTCGCTTGCGCGGATATGCCTATACAGTATAATAAAGACAAGTCGGAAAACCCGCATAAAATCAAGGGTTGTACGGTTTGTCTTTATTCTTTTTCCACTTATTTTTTACCAAAAACAGCCCTAAAATGAGGGCAAAAATTCGATATTGAATTAGTGACAAAATCAGATTTATTACAATAATAACAGGAGGTATCAATGCAAAAAAGAAATTTAACCGTTTATAACTATTCGCCCTATACTGTCGGCAAGCTGTATCCGGCAAGACCGCAAATCATTATTCAAGGCCGGTGGTTAGAGGATTTAGGGTTTTTGATTGGGAAAAGGTTACGTTGTCCCTGGAGGTAAAGAAAAGGATTGCTTATCTTAAACGTCCAGTAAAAGAAACAAGCCATTTATATAAAAACTCACAGGGAAGATATGAAACGGCAAATGGCTATGTATATACCAGTCAGACTGCTTTTTTGTCTAAAAATGTTGCTATTTGTCCAATGATGTGGTAAACTTTTCCTGGATGCCACCATTGATGGTAGGCGGTTAGCCCTTCTGGAAATCCCGGAGGGACTGCGACCCTCCGTTTGCATAGAAACCCGCAAGGGAATCTGGGAAAGGAGGGCTCATGTGATGTTGACATTGGAAGGACTTATTGCAGTTTTAAGCTTATGCATAGGCTGCTTCAGTCTTGGCTATGCCATCGGAAGCAGAGATAATGATAAAACGCAGAAATAACCGCCCAGGCCTCGCAAGCTAAGCGGTTATTTCTGCTTTAATGTTATGGGGCTAACCGTCTATCGGCAGTTTCCCGGAGAAGCACCTGCGCTAACAGATGCTTTCTTTGATCATAATATACCATAATGGAAGAAAAAATTCAACTATATTCCCGATTTTTAAGAACCATATTCTACGTTTATCTCTTCTCTTTCGTCTGACACTTAAAAAAATCATTGTAAAATCACAGCATAAATGATGAATTATGTCAAAAGTGTAGGCTGTTATTTGTTTTCTAAGCCAAAAAAAATGAATGGTAAAGGAGAATTCCTACAAAGTATCATTGTTAGTTATTTCTATAAGCAAAACAGGTACAGGCTATAATTTAGGCACTGTACCTGTTTTACTGTGAAAATTTCAGGAATAAAAAATTGGCAGTAAATTATTAAGGTTGATAAAAACTTTAAAATTACAGTTCTTTTTTATTTTCAGGGCCTGGGGTGGTAATGATAACTTTTTCGGGAGTTATGATAAGAGCCCCTTTTGCTGTTGCAGCACCATTGAACATTTTTTCTACCATAGCTTTAAAGGTATCAACAATTGGACCTTCAGTTACATATTCAGCCTTGCCTTTAATCTAGCATAAGTTGTCCTCCTCATAGAAAAATTAGATATTTGTTTGTTTATCCAATTATAGAAAACAGGTTCCTAAGGAGCAAGATATTAAGAAATTTATTATAAACTATCAAATTTCATAGTAACTTGAAAAAATATAGGAATATTGATTTTGGTATTTCATGTAGAAGTAGTGTCTGCCGTACTGATTTCTATACTGCTTAGTGTGGTAATCTATAAGGTTAAAGCGAAGGAACTGCGGAAATTAGTGGTTTCAGCTTTTGAGAAAAAAATGCTGGGAAATATGTTCCTGGTATTGGTACTTAAAGAATTTATTGCTTACACTGGTGTACTTACACTGCTTCCAGAAGCCATGTCCTCTTTGCCGCTGCCTGTGGCTCCTAACGGGCTGCAAAATACTTGGCTTGCGACTCAATTAAATAGCAATTCTTCTCCTCTTTAACAGAGGATGAAAAATTCTGCAAAGTGATTGACAAATTCAGACCACCGCCTTATAATAGACTGAATTTACGATTAAATTCAGTGCATAATCTGTAGGAATTCTGGTATGTACTTTGATGTACTCTCGGAATCTCCCTTGCACCTGCTTTTGCGGCTGATTTTCCGCCAGACGTGCACAAATTTAATCAACGTACGCTCCACGTACGCCTCTTAAATTTGTGCACATCTGACAAAAAATCATCTCACAAAATCAGGCACAAGGAGATTCCGAGAGCACATCTTACAGAAAAGGAGGAAGCTGCCATGCAGAAGTTAAAGAACCAGCATCTGCCAGAGGCATTTGCATATCTGGCGCCGGAGCCGGAGTTTAATTTGTTTGCGCTCGGAGACTTGGAGCAGTTTGGGATGGAGGGGGAGCATGTCGCCTGCTATACTGCGGATTCCTGGATGCCTGGCCATAAGTTTCCCTATTTTTTGCTGGATTACCGGGGGAATTTTCTTGTGTACAGCCATGATTTGGACTATGATGTCAAGACTACAGGGGAATTTTTAGCAGAAAAGCATCCGGAAAATATAAGCGGTAAGAGTGAACTGGTGGATGCGCTGCTCCCCTGGATGGATAACCGGGAGCGAAAGCTGACGTATCTGGCACGGCTGAATCAGGTGACCGGGGAGCAGCTCCAGCAGGCGGGAAGCCTCCTGACTCAGGTGAAGCGGATGAGGGAGGAGGATATTCCGGCGATTTATGATCTGTATATTCAGATTGATGAATTTGCAGCGACTTACCGGAATAAGGCGAAGGAAGCGTGCTATCAGGACATCCGCATGAACGTGCTGACGCTTGGAAGGAGCTATGGGATCTATGAGGGCAAAAGGCTGGTTTCTGTGGCCCAGACCTCAGCGGAAAATAGGAGATCAGCTATGGTGATCGGAGTCGCTACCTTGCCGGATTTCCGGAGGAGGGGGTATGCCAGGGCAGTGGTATTAAAGCTGTGCCAGGATTGTCTGAAGGATGGAAAGGAATTTCTATGCCTGTTTTATAATAATCCTGCGGCAGGTGTGATTTATCATGCCATCGGATTCCAGGATTTGGGAAACTATACGATGCTTCAGAATCCGGCATTAAGGACAGGGGCGAAAAACAGTCAATGACAGAGAAAAGGGCATCCGGGCTATGGCGGAGTTTTTTACAGGGGTCGTTTTGGCCTTGCCGCTATACCGATGCCCAGGGCGCCCTGTCCGGTATGGCAGGATACGCCCAGGGACAAATCATCGCACATGACCTCCATCCCGGGGAAGGCTTCCTGGATTTCTGCCGCCCACAGGGCAGTATCCTCCAGGGATGCGCTGGAGGCGGCCATAAGGGTGATTTCTCCCTTTTCCCAGGGCTCTTTAAAACGGGTTTCCAAATCGTGGTGAATGGCTTCGATCATGGTCTTTTTGGCTTTGGCAAAGCCACGGCATTTCTTATAGGCATCCAGGCTTCCCACATCCAGCTTCAGGATGGGCTTGATATTTAAAATCGTGCCAAGGGCTGCGGCGGCGGGAGTGATCCTTCCGCCCTTTTTCAGATGCTCTAAGGTCTGGACGCCGATATAGATCACCATATCCATCCTGGAGCTTTCGATGATCTCCTTGATCTGTGCGGCAGAATATCCTTCCTCTATCAGCTCCAGGGCATCCAGAATGGAGCGGTGCATGGGGGTGGAAACCCGGCCATTATCCACCACAAATACCCGGCCATCGTAAGGCGGATCCTGAGCCAGGATAGAGGCGGTGGCACAGGAGCCACTTAGGCCGCTGCTAATAGGAAAGTAGAGAATGGATTCATATTCCGTCAGGGCTTTATCCCACAGGGCCATCACCTCGGCGGGAGAGGGCTGGGAGGTGGAGATCTCCACGCCGGAATCCAGATTCTGGAAAAAATCCTCCCGGCTTAAGGTTACATCCTCATAAAAGCATTCCTCCCCAATGAAAAAGGGCATGGGAAGGACGGTAATGCCAAGCTCTCCAGCTGTTTTCTGGGAAATACTGCTGTGGCTGTCTGTGATGATTCCGATGGATTTCATATCTCATTCTCCTTTTCTCGTTCCGTATTTATAGAGGCTGCGGACTAGATCTCTCCATGGCGATGATCTGCAGCACAGAAATACAGGCTGGCACTACATCTCTGGGAACAGACGGCAGATTAGCCTTGCCATATCTGTAATGTCTTCCTTCATTCCCTTTTGATACCAATCCTGTATGATATTCAGCAAAGCGCCCCACCATCCCAGAATGGAATACCGGGTCATGACATCCAGATGGGCATACTGGGACTGGATATAAGCGCTGACATTGATGTATTCATTCCGCTGAAGGCCGGCTTTTAACATCAAACCGAATTCCTGCTGGTTATCCTTTACCAGCTGGAACATCTGACGATACAGCTGGAAGGGATTCTCATCGTGGATGGCCCTCATAACCATCTGGGTAAAGCCAGATAAAAGCTCTCTGGACAGATCCGATAATACATCCTCCTTAGAGGAAAAATTACGGTAGAAGGCGGTACGGGAAACGCCGGATCGGCGCACGATATCCGTAATGGAGATTTTATCAAATGGCTTTTCTCCCATGAGAAGAACCAGGGAGGAATGGATACATTCCTTTGTAATCCGATTGGTTTCCTCGTTAGACAGCCGAAGCATATCCCGCTTTTGAAGCTCTGTTTTTTCCTGCATAGTACCTGGACCTTTCGCGGATGTGACATTACACTTGTAAATCCGATACGATTGTAATGCACCGGGCAGGAAAAGTCAATGGGAAATATTTATGGAAATTCGTGTCATATTTTGGGATCTGTGCTATGATAGATATCACAAAGGAAAATGACAGAAGAAAGGCGGAAGAAGACGATGAACTATGATTTTACCACCATTATGGACCGGGCAGGGAAAGATTCCATCGCTGTGGACAGCCCGGGCAAGGGAGGGACAGCGCCGGGGGCGCCCAGGGAGGGCTTCAGCCTGATTCCCATGTGGGTAGCAGATATGAGCTTTGCCACAGCGCCTTCCGTGACAGAGGCCATATCTGCCAGAGTCAGCCACCCGGCATTTGGATATTTTTACCCCAGGGAGGAGTATTTTGATTCTATCATCCGCTGGCAGGAGACAAGAAATGGGGTGACAGGGCTGACCAAGGAGGCCATCGGCTATGAGAATGGTGTTTTAGGCTGTGTGGCCTCGGCAGCGGATGCCTTCTGCTCCCCAGGGGATAAGATTCTCCTTCATGCCCCGACTTATATTGGATTTACCAGTACACTGGAAAATAAGGGCTACCGCTTGATTCTAAGCGATCTGGTACAGGATGAGAATGGCGTCTGGAGGATGGACTATGAGGATATGGACCGGAAGCTGAAGGAGCATTCCATCCACATGGCAGTATTTTGCTCCCCTCATAATCCATCGGGCCGTGTCTGGGAACGGCAGGAGCTAGAGAAGGCTATGGAGATTTACCGTGCTAATGACTGCCTGGTGATTTCCGATGAGATCTGGTCAGATATCCTTCTGAACGGGCACCGCCATATCCCCACCCAGTCCGTATCCCAGGATGCGAAAAACAGGACAATCGCAGTGTATGCGCCGTCCAAAACCTTTAATCTGGCAGGCCTGGTGGGCTCCTACCACATTGTATATAATTCCTACCTCCATGACCGGCTGAAGAAGCAATCATCTCTCACCGGCTATAATTCCCAGAATGTTTTATCTATGCACGGGCTTATCGGCGCCTACCGGCCGGAGGGACAGCAGTGGGTGGATGAGCTCTGTCAGGTATTAAGCGGAAATGTTAACTATGCTTATGATTATATACGGGAGTATTTCCCTGGGGTGAGCCTGGCTAAGCCGGAGGGAACCTATATGCTGTTTTTAGACTGCAGGCAGTGGTGCAGGGAGCATGGGAAAACCCTGGATGAGCTTTTAAGGGCTGGCTGGGATGTGGGAGTCGCCTGGCAGGATGGCCGTCCGTTCCACGGAGCCTGGGGGATTCGGATGAATCTGGCGGTTCCCCGCAGCCTGGTGGAGGAGGCCATGAGGCGGCTTAAGGAATATGTATTTTGAAAAAAATTTGTATACAAAAGCTGGCCAAGCCCCTGGCTTTATGATAAAATAAAACTATTATAAAGCAGGGGCCGGTTACCGGCCAGCCTGAGAAAGGGAAGGTATTTATTATGATTTTATCCTCATTAAACGCAGTAGCATGTCCGTACAAGTATCCGGAAGCGCTTCAGAAGGCTATCGACTGGTTAAAGAATAACGATCTGGCATCCATGGCTGCCGGCACCTATGAGATCCAGGGGCGGGATATCTATGCCATGATCCAGGAGATCACCACAAAACCAGTGGAGGAGCGCAGGGCAGAGAAGCATGATCTGTATCTGGACATTCAGTACATAGTTTCTGGTGTTGAGCGGATGGGATATGCTCCTTACACTGGCTCTGAGGAGATCCTGGAAAATCCAGAGGGGAAAGATGCTTGTTTTTATAAGAATTTAAAAGGAGAAAATTTTGTAGATGTTGAGGCTGGTTCTTATTGCGTATTTTTCTCCAATGACATCCACCGCCCCGGCGCTGCCGCAGGCGAGCCTGCAGCAGTAAAGAAGGTGGTTTTAAAGGTAAAGGAAGCTTTGTTGTAAAGTGAAAACGCAGGATCCTAATCCTTTCCAAACATCTGGTTATAGATTTCCTCCGTCAGCAGATCCACATAAGCCGGATCCGGCAGGTCATGCTCTGTGATCAGATAGTCCTGGATCAGCCCGTAGCGCTTTAAGCTCAGCTCCTCCGGCCCGAGCTCTGAAAAGATGTCGCCGGCAGCTTCTGCATCCTTAGCCAGCTGCGCATCCATCTGCCTGGCAGAGTGGGCCGCCAGGAAGGCGGCGATCAGGCCTTCAGTTTCCTTATTTTCTTCGGCAGCAGCCGCCTTCATGGCGGCTGCGCCCTTTTTCGTTTTGAGGCAGATATACAGGCATGCGATGCCTATAAGGCCGGGAACAAGGGTGAAAACCGGCCTGGAGGAGGGGGATACCGGCAGGATCCCGGCGGCACAGACCGCTGCCAGCACCAGGGTGGCGCAGCCCATAAAGAGGAAGGCGGAGGCAGAGGATTTCATATCCTCATAGCGTGCGGACTTTTTCACATATACAGAGGAGAGAGGGGCGCCTTTTAAGGAGGCAGAGGGGGCTTTGGCTTCCTCGTCCATCTCTTCTTCCATAGCCTCTTTCATTCTGGCCATGTTTTCCAGGAACTGCTGCTGTGACCGTTCCTCTGCTTCCTTTTTGGCTGCCAGGGCCTCTTCGCGGGACGGATATAGTGCACCGCCGCAGTCAGTGCAGACCGTAACCCCTTCTACGAATTCCATATCACATTTCGGACAATAGGGCATATCACAATTCTCCTTTTCTCATTTGGTGTCAGCGAAGCTGTTTTCTTCCATATTAGCTTTACATGAAAGTTCATATTTGTCAAGTTACTATTTTCCCTCTTCCCTTTCTCCTCAAAATAAGATAAAATAAAAAAGAATCTCAGAAAGGAACAGGATAGACCTATGGAACAAAAGAAGCAAGCGATGAAGACGACCCGGCTTCTGGGGCGTTTTCTTCCTTATTATAAGCCATATAAGAAGATTATGTTTTTTGATTTGTTCTGCGCTGCGCTGACCATTATCTGTGAGATGGTGCTGCCGCTGATTCTGCGCTATATTACGAACCAGGGGATGGAGGATCTGGCATCCATCACCATCCGCCTGGTGGTGGGACTAGGGCTTTTCTACTTTGGGCTGCGGATCGTGGACGGGCTGGCCAGCTTTTATATGGCCTACACCGGCCATGTGATGGGGGCGGCCATTGAGACCGACATGCGGGGAGATGCCTTTGCCCACCTGCAAAGGCTGTCGGACAGCTACTACAGCAATACCAAGGTGGGGCAGATCATGTCCAGGATTACCAGTGACTTATTTGACGTGACGGAGTTTGCCCACCACTGCCCGGAGGAGTTTTTTATCGCCTTTTTAAAGGCAGTGGTATCTTTCCTGATCTTATCCAGGATCAGCCTTCTGCTTACTGTGGTGATCTTTCTCTTCATCCCGGTGATGGCAGTGTCCTGTACCTATTTTAACCTGAAGGTGCGGGCGGCCTTTCGGGAGCAGAGGAATCACATCGGGGAGCTGAATGCCAGGATTGAGGACAGCCTTCTGGGAAACCGGGTGGTCCGGGCCTTTGCCAATGAAAATGTGGAGTTAGAAAAGTTCCAGAAGGATAATCTGCAGTTTTTAAAGATTAAGCGGAAGACCTACTTTTATATGGCCGCCTTCCAGGATACGGTCCGGATGTTTGACGGGCTGATGTATATGGTGGTGATCATGGCCGGAGGGATCTTTATGGTAAAGGGCCTGATTGTGCCCGGTGATTTAGTTGCCTATACCCTTTATGTCACCACTCTTTTGGCCACGATCCGCCGGATCATCGAATTCGCGGAGCAGTTTCAGCGGGGGATGACCGGGATCGAGCGGTTTATGGAGATCATGGATGCAAATGTGGATATCTTCGATGATGAGGGAGCGGCGCCCTTAGAAGCAGTGGAGGGGGCCATTACCTTTGACCATGTAAGCTTTGAATACCCGGATGATCACAATCCGGTGCTGGAGGATATCTGTCTGGATATCCGGCCAGGGGAGAAGGTAGCCTTAGTGGGCCCCTCCGGCGGAGGGAAGACCACCCTCTGCAATCTGATTCCCCGGTTCTATGATACCACCTCCGGAGAGATCCGGATCGATGGAAGGAAGCTGAAGGGGATTACCTTAGGGAGCCTGCGTTCCCATGTGGGCGTGGTGCAGCAGGATGTTTACCTGTTCTCGGGAACGGTGCTGGAGAATATTGCTTACGGCCGGCCGAAGGCCTCGAAGGAGGAGGTGGTGGAGGCGGCAAAGCAGGCCGGCGCCCATGAATTTATTCTCCAGCTGAAGGATGGGTATGATACCTATGTGGGCGAGCGGGGAGTAAAGCTTTCCGGCGGCCAGAAGCAGAGAATCAGCATCGCACGTGTATTTTTGAAAAATCCGGCGATCCTGGTATTAGATGAAGCCACCTCAGCCCTGGATAATGAGAGCGAGCACCTGGTGAGCCGGTCTCTCGATCAGCTGGCAGTGGGAAGGACCACATTGACCATCGCCCACCGTCTGACCACCATACAGAATGCGGACCGGATTTTAGTGTTGTCAGGGAACCGTATCGTGGAGGAGGGAAACCACCAGGAATTAATGGAAGAGAAGGGGATGTATTACCAGCTGTACACCTCCGCCTATTCCGGGGAGTAGAGTAAATGCTGCTGTTCACGGCCTGACAGGGGTGTGAACAGTAAGGAGTAAATCAGGCTGCCGGAGATGGCCTGGCAGCACATAGATAGAGAAAGGGAGCGTTTCACATGAAGATTGCAATGGTAACAGACAGCAACAGCGGCATCACACAGAAGGAGGGGAGGGAGCTTGGAATATCCGTCCTTCCCATGCCCTTTATGATCCATGAAAAAACTTATTTTGAAGAGATTGATTTGAGCCAGGAGCAGTTTTATGAAAGACTGGAGGACGGGGAGGGGATTTCCACCTCCCAGCCGGCGCCGGCGTCGGTGACCGATCTGTGGGATGCGCTTTTAAAGGAGTATGAGGCAGTGGTCCATATCCCTATGTCAAGCGGATTAAGCAGCTCTTACCAGACTGCGGCTATGCTGGCGGAGGATTATGAAGGGCGGGTCCAGGTGGTGAATAACCAGCGGATCTCCGTGACCCAGCGCCAGTCCGTGCTGGACGGCCTTGCTATGGCCGCTAAGGGCTACACGGCGGCGCAGATAAAGGAAAGGCTGGAGGCAGTAAGGTTTGACAGCAGCATCTATATTATGGTGGACACCTTAAAGTATTTAAAGCGGGGCGGACGGATCACCCCGGCTGCAGCGGCGCTGGGAACCCTTTTGCGGATCAAGCCGGTTCTGCAGATCCAGGGGGAAAAGCTGGATGCATTTGCCAAGGTGAGGACCTTAAAGCAGGCCAAGACCACCATGCTCACTGCCATGCAAAAGGATCTGGAAACCCGTTTTCATGATCCAGGGGCAGAGCACACCCACCTGGAAATTGCCCACACCCAGAACCAGGAGGCGGCAGAGGAGTTCAGGCAGGAGATCCTGGAGCGGTATCCGGGGAAGGATATTGTGATCGCGCCATTATCCTTAAGTATTTCCTGCCATATCGGGCCCGGCTCTCTGGCCCTGGCCTGCTCAAGGGAAGTGGAGTATTAAGAGATGTCTCTGATTCAAAAAGACTTTTGGGAGAGATTCCCAGGGAAAGGAAGCTTTAGCTTTCGCCTCCCCTTTGTCCTGCTTCTGCTTTTTGTAGGCTTGTTTCCCGCGTTCGCTCACGGAAGGCTTCTTTCCGCCTTTGTGGAGCAGAGCCATGTGAGCAGCCGGAGCGTGGAGGTGCAGAACCAGTGCCTGATTTTAAGCAGCAAGATGTCCCGGGCAGGGTATATGGAGGGCAGCCAGAAGGATAATTCCATTGACACGGAGATTAATATTACAGCGGATTTATACCATGGGCGCATTGTGATTGTGGATGAGAATTACCGGGTAATTAAGGATACCTTTGGACTGGCGGAGGGAAATATCGCTGTATCGGAGGAGGTGATCCGCTGTTTTCAGGGAGAGAACAGCAACATCCATAACCGGGAAAAGAATTATTTCGTTCAGACCTTTCCAGTTTATGAGAATACGCCGGAGCGGGGAATCTGCGGGGTCCTTGTGATGGCGGCCTCCACTGGAGCTTTAAATCAGCTGGCCCGGTCAGTGGAGGAGGAATCCCGGTTTTTGCTTATTATCACAGCCGTGCTTCTGGTGGTGGTTTCAGTGGGGGCTGCGGGGATCCTGTGGCAGCCCTTTACCGTCCTTCAGGGGATGTTAGATAAGGTTTCGGAGGGGAATTTGGAGCAGGATATAGACGAGCATACATACCGGGAGACCAGGGAGATCTCCCAGGCAGTTAATAGGACCCTGACGAAATTAAAGGTGGTGGATCAGTCCCGCCAGGAATTTGTCTCCAATGTGTCCCATGAATTAAAGACGCCCATCACCTCCATCCGGGTTCTGGCAGATTCCCTGATGGGGATGGAGGGGGCTCCGGTAGAATTATATCAGGAGTTTATGAAGGATATATCGGATGAGATTGATCGGGAGAGCAAGATAATCGACGATCTTTTAAGCCTGGTGAAGATGGACAAGTCCTCTTCCGATCAGATGAATGTGCGCCAGATTTCCATCAACAGCCTGATGGAGGTGATCTTAAAGCGTCTCCGCCCCATTGCCAAGGGGAGGAATATTGAGCTGATTTTCCAGAGCATCCGAGAGGTAAGCGCAGATGTAGATGAGGTGAAGATTTCCCTGGCCTTAAATAACCTGGTGGAAAATGCCATCAAATATAATGTGGATAACGGATGGGTCAGGGTCACCCTGGACGCGGATCATAAGTCCTTTTTTGTCAAGGTGGAGGACTCAGGAATCGGTATCCCTGAGGAGTTCCAGGGGCATATTTTCGAACGCTTTTACCGGGTGGATAAGGCCAGATCCAGAGAGACCGGGGGAACCGGCCTTGGACTTTCCATTACGAAGAGCGTGCTTCTGATGCATAAGGGCTCCATCAAGGTGGAGAGCCGGGAAGGGGAAGGAACCACCTTTACCGTCCGGATTCCCTTAAACTATGTGCCGGCGGGGATACAAAAGGCCAGTGAGGGGAACAGCCTGTCAGCTCCGCCTAAGAATTCCCCGGCGCTGAAAAACTTCTGGATGGGCAGCGGGCATTCCGGAAAGAGAGAGAGGAATGCGGACAGGAAGGGAGGCAGCCGATGAAGCCAATGATAAAATCCTGGTGCTCTGTCCTTCTTTTGCTGGTGGTTTTGCTCACTGGCTGTGAAAGGTATGGGGAAAGCCCTGAGGAGGAGAAGGAGTCCTTCTATCAGGTGTTTTACCTGAATACAGGCATGACCCGGATGATGCCTGTGGAGTATCAGGCAAAGACCCGGGAGCCCCTGGAGCTGATCCAGGAGCTGTATAATCAGCTGGTGAATGTTCCGGCGGATTTTGACGGGAAGTCGCCTCTGTCTGCAAAGACAGAGCTGCTGCGGTTCCAGTGGGATTCGAATGTGCTGTATCTGTATTTTGACACCAGCTATACCCTGATGAGCCCCAGCCAGGAAATCCTGTGCCGGGCAGCCCTGACGAAGACGCTGACCCAGATTGAGGGGGTAGAATACCTGAATATTTATGCAGGGGACCAGCCTCTTATGGATTCCCAGGGAAATCCGGTGGGGATGCTTGGGGCCGGGGATTTTATGGATAATATCAGCGACGTGAATGCCTTTGAGAAGTCAGAGCTGACCCTGTACTTTGCCGATGCTGACGGAGAGTATCTGGTGGAGGAGACCAGGGAGGTGATGCACAGCATAAGCACCTCCATGGAGCGGCTGATTGTGGAGCAGCTGTTGGAAGGGCCTCAGAGGGGGGATTTGCAGGCTACCATCCCCCCGGATACAAAGCTTTTAAATATTTCAGTGACGGACAATGTGTGCTATTTAAATTTTGATTCTAATTTCTTAAATAACCCTTTGGGAGGAAAGGAGGAGCTCCCTATTTATTCCATTGTGGATTCCCTGACGCAGCTGACTACTGTAAACCGGGTGCAGTTTTCCATCAATGGTTCGCCGGCAGTTATGTTTCGGGATACGATTTCCCTGGATACCTTATTTGAACAAAATATGGATTATGTGATAGGAGGAGAGTAGGATTAAACGACCGCTTTTTGCAGCAGCAATGAGCTTCGTACTTGGAGAGGTATGTGCCTGGTGCGCAGAAGGTGGAGGGATGCTTGGAGAAGAGAGTGTGTGGGCCCTGGCCATCCCCGGGATGGCTGCGGCAGTGCTCTGGCGCCTTGGGGCAGGACGGACATGGGCGGTCAGGGCTCATGAGAAGCTGAAGCAGAAAAAAAGCAGAGGTGTGCACGGGAAATGGTGGATGCTTCTGCTTTTGTGCGCCTTTTTTCTGGGATTTTTTCGGATGGGCCAGAAGGCTTTGGACTGGCATGCGCTGGAGGCAGGGCTTCCGGCAGAGGAAGCTGTGGTTTCCTTTCAGGGAAGGGTGCTGGATATCCGGGAAAAGGAGTTTTACTATGGGGTTACCGTGAAGACAAAGGACTGGGGCCGGGTGCTGGTCTATGTGGAGAAGGAGAAAAGGGAAGAGCCAGAGGCTTTGACAGAGATTTCCATCCGCCAGCTGGTTACGGTCCGGGGGGAGGTCAGCTGCTTTTATCTGGCGAGGAATCCAGGACAGTTTGATCTTCGGGGATATTACCGGGCCCAGGGGATTTCCATGGCAGTATTTGCAGACCAGATAACGGGCCAGGGAGAGGGCTCTCCTTATTTTGACGGCCTTTACCGGTTCAGGAGGGGCTGCAGCCGTATTCTGCAGGAGATCTGTGAAAGGGAGGATGCAGGAATCTTCCGGGCCGCTCTTTTGGGAGAAAGGGAGGGGATGGATCCGGTGGTGCGGGACCTGTACCAGAGAAGCGGGATTGCCCATCTTCTGGCCATCAGCGGGCTCCATGTGTCTCTCATAGGTATGAGCCTGCACCGGCTTCTCAGGAGGGCCGGACTGGGGTACGGCGGGGCGGGACTGCTTTCCGGGCTGCTGGTACTCAGCTATGGAATGATGACCGGAGGGGGAGGCTCTCTGACCCGCGCCATGGTTATGCTGTTCGTCTCCTTCCTGGCGGCGTATCTGGGGAGGACCTACGATCTTTTATCCGCCCTGTCACTGGCGGCGATCCTGGCAGCCTGGGCCCAGCCCTTCCAGATCGGGCAGGCAGGCTTCCAGCTGTCTTTTGGGGCACTCCTGGGAATCGGATGGCTGGGGGAGAGGCTGAACCGCTCTCTGGGGGTAAAGCATGGCTGGCAGCAGACCCTTATCACCAGCTTATCCATACAGCTGATCACAGGGCCGGTGATCTTGTGGCATTATTTCCAGTATCCAATTTATGGGATCGCTCTGAATCTCCTGGTAATTCCCTTGATGGGCTATGTGATCCTTTCCGGTATCCTGGGGGTGGGGATGGGATTTCTGGTTCCGGCGCTTGGAGTGGCGGCTGTGGGCAGCGGCCATTACATCCTGTGGTGGTATCAAAGGCTTTGTATGCTGTTCCAACATCTTCCCGGGAACCAGGCTGTCCTTGGCAGGCCCTCCTGGGGCCAGATAGGGTGCTACTATTTGATCTTAGGGGGAACGGTATGGCTTGTGCAGAGGGGAGCCGGCCAGGACCATGAGCCAGGAGGGAGATGGAATATTGCGCTTTTGCGGCTGGCCGGAGGCATGGCAGCCAGCATTCTCTGCCTCCATCCATTGCCTCAGAGGGGCTGTGACATCACGATGCTGGATGTAGGCCAAGGAGACGGGTTCGTGATACAATGCGAAAAGCCCGGAGGCGGGCTCCGGAGCCGTGCAGTGGTTCTGATTGACGGGGGAAGCAGCAGTGAGAAGGCCATGGGGAAGGATCGGCTGGCCCCTTATCTGAAGTCTCAGGGAATCCAAGAGATCGACGCTGCAATTGTGAGCCATGGGGACAGCGACCATATCAGCGGCCTGAAATACCTTTTAGAGGAAGAGGAGGACATCCATATCCGCTGTCTGGTGCTGCCGGGGAAGGGAGTGGGGGACGAAGCATATGATCCCCTTCTTGCGGCGGCAGAGCGCCGGGATACCAGAGTGGAGTATATGGAGGCAGGGGATGGGCTGCAGGCAGGGGCATGCCGCTTTACCTGTCTTTATCCCGGAAGGGAGGATCTGGTTGATCCTGGGGACCGGAATCAGCAGTCCTTAATTCTGCGGATGGATTATGAAGAATTCCACATGCTGTTTACCGGAGATGCGGATCTGGAAGGGGAGCTGGGAGCAATCCATGGATATGAAAAGCATGGTAAGGATTCTTATGGAGGAGAGGGCATCGCGCTGCAGGAGATCCAGGTATTAAAGGCGGCTCACCACGGCTCCCGGTTCTCCAACAGCGAAGAGCTATTAGAGGCAGTAAAGCCGGAGCTGGTGCTGATTTCCTACGGGGAGGAAAATTCCTACGGCCATCCCCATAAGGAAGCCATGGAGCGCTTCCGGATGGCGGGGTGCCAGGTGTTGGAAACCGGGAAGCTGGGGGCGGTTATGCTTCATGTGGAGAAGGGGAAGGTGAGCTATAAAGGGATGCTGCCTGTGAACCAATGTCGTTAACTTAGTATTTGGGACGGTTTTTCTATGTTTGCATAATGAGTGAAATTGCTATTTAATTGAGTCGCAGATAGCCTGGGGTTCTCTAGCTAAGTGTCTTTCTAAACCCGTTAGGAGTCTCTGGCCAAGTGTTTTGCTGCCCGTTAGGAGCCACAGGCCGCGACAAAAGATGCAGGCGCATATTCGCCAGAAGGCTACGCCCGCGTCAGGCCGGGTCCCATAAGGAACCCCTCCGAAACCGTCGGTGCTTAGGTCCGGTCTCTCACGGACCTTATGCACCGCTACGCTTTCGGCGGAGCGAGAGCGCGGTGACGTTGGGACACGGCTGCTGGGGCGCGTAGCTTCCTGGCGAATATGCGCCTGCACCCATACCC
>CATOJE010000041.1 GCA_951800145.1 uncultured Lachnospiraceae bacterium
GTATTCAGTTTTTAGTACAATACCCTGCTTGTCCGTCGCTCGAAAAACCTTGATTTTCCAGTGTTTTCAAAAGTATCGTTATCTAACGTCAGCTTTTGAAAGGCCTGCCTTTTCGGATATGATGGAAGAAGTAAAAAAGGGGGTGATAAATTGCATTGTCGTGAAAGATTTATCACGTTTTGGGAGGAACTATCTGGAAACCGGCAATTATCTGGAAAAGATATTTCCTTATCTGGGTATCCGTTTTATTTCAGTAAACGATCATTTCGACAGTCTGCATGACAGAAAAAGCGACACTTTGCTGGTTCCTTTAAAATCTATCCTGCATGATACTTATGCAAAAGATATTTCCCGGAAGGTAAGTTCAGCCATTGACATAAAAAAGAAATCCGGGAAATTCATGGGAAAGATTCCGCCATATGGCTATGTGCGGGATGAACAAGATCGCTATAAATTGTGTGTGCATACCGAAAGAGCAGAGATTATCCGCATGATTTTTAAATGGCGGACGGAAGGAATGGGGTCGGTTTCCATTGCCCATCGTCTGAATGATATGACGGTTCCCACACAGCTTCAGATTCGTTTCGCAGAGGGACATCATGATGGCAAAGAACATGCTCTGTGGCGCGGATCTGCTGTTGTGGATATTCTGAAGAATCCCTGCTATATCGGCTGTATGGTAGAGCGAAAAGGGAGTAATCTTCTTTGTAAGGGGCGGGAAAACAAAGTGATTCCGGAATCGGAATGGAATTTGATTGAAAATACTCATGAACCAATCATAGACAAAGAGACTTTTGAGAAAGTCCAAAGGCTGGTTTCAGAAAGTCGGGGAAAAAGGAAACAGCAGGTGGCGGATAAATCCTACAGGCAGAGAACAGAAAATATTTTAAGCGGAATGGTTCAATGCGGGATATGCGGCAGCGGTGTTCACCGAGATAGCGGTTATTTTCGGAAAGACGGATCACTGGTTCATTACAGTTTCTATTGTTCCAATAAGTATATCAAAACAAAGGGATGTTCTTCCAGGACAGTTGATGAGACAGAACTGCACAATTATATTTTTCAGGCCTGCAAAAAGCAGTTAGAACTTCTGGCTGATATGAAGGAACTAATAGATGATATGGTTGAAAACCAAAAAAACAGTCGGTATATCAGCAGTTTAAAACAGGAAATTCGTATCCTGGAGGATAAACAGCAGAAATTGCGGAGAAAGAGGAATGACCTTTATGCTGATTTTAAGGATGGCCTTCTCACAGAAAGGGAATATACCTTTAGACGGGATAAATATATGGCTGACAGTGAACAATTAAGTATCCAGCTACAGGCTGTAAATGCAGAATTGCAGGAGAACAGCCAGATGTCTGAGGTGACAACAAAGTGGATCAGTGATTTTATCTGTTTTAAAGACACGAAGAAACTGACAAAAGAAATGTGTTCTGTCATGGTGAAAAAGGTAGTTTTGAATGAAAATTCCGTAAGTATTCATTTTGCATTCACAGATGAATATGAAAAGGCACTGGCTTTTTTGGATGGTTATGGAAAGAAATGTGGTGGTGCAACATGAAAAATCATGTAATTGGGCTGTATTTGAGATTGTCGGACGAGGATGACCGTGAATTTCAGGAAAGTAACAGTATCACATCCCAACGGGAAATCTTAAAGAATTATGTGGGAAGTCACAGAGAATTTGCAGACTATAATACAGTTGAGTTTTGTGATGACGGGTATAGTGGGACAAATTTTGCAAGGCCCGGGGTACAGAAAATGCTTGAGCAGGTAAAGGCAGGAGTGATTTCCGTGATAATGGTAAAGGATTTTTCACGGTTTGGGCGAAATTATATAGAGGTTGGCAATTATCTGGAGCAGGTGTTTCCTTTTCTCGGTATTCGTTTTATTTCGGTTAATGATGGATTTGACAGCGGAGTTACTGATTTTTCCGGAGAGTTTTTTGATGTTGCATTTAAAAATCTGGTGCATGATTTATACAGCAAAGATCTTTCAGAAAAAATCATCAGTGTACGACAGATGAAAGCCAGACAGGGGAAATTTATTACTCCATATGCACCTTATGGCTATTTGAAATCTTCGGAGCAAAAGCTGGTGCCAGACAGGGAGGCGGCTTTGGTGGTTCGCAGGATTTTCCATATGGCGCTTGAAGGGATTCCAAAAGCGCATATTGCCAATACCCTGAACAAGGAGAAAATTCTGACACCATTGATGCTGCGGCGGCAGAGGGGAGAGCACTTTCCCTGTAAAACTGTGAATGAGAAGAGTGTTTGGAGAACGGCATCTGTTTTTTCCATCCTGAAAGATCAGCGATATGTGGGGGATACAGTATATGGAAAGGTAAAACCGACAGCTGTAGGAAGCGGGAAAGACTGTGCTGTGCCCAGAGAACAATGGATTATTGTTCCAGATACCCATGAGGCCATAGTTTCCCGTGAGGTATTTGAGAAAGTGAATCTGGGAATACAGAAGCGCAGTACCTATCATCGGGAGAAAGAAGCTCCACTTGAGGGGAAGGTTCGCTGTGCCGGATGCAACCATATTATATCACGGGTGAAAAGGATTCGGGTCAGAGAGACGAAAGGAGCGACATACCGCTGTGGGATTCAGAATATGACAAAGGAATTTGGATGCTGCCCTCAGACCATAGAAGAATGCCAGATTGAAACGGTCATATTGACCCTGCTGCGAAAGATGGCAGCAGTAGTGGCTGACGAAGGAATTGCAGAAGCATCAAAGCAATCTTCGGCCAGTAAGACAGAGGAAACGGAGAAACTTCTTATTAAATATGAAACAGAAGTGAATCGCCTGGCAAGTCAGAAACTGGAAAGATATGAGGTATACAAAAACGGACTGCTGTCACGGGAGGCTTTTGCAGGGGAAAAGGCGGCATTGGAAGAAAAGAGGAACATTCTTTTGGCAGAGATTGAAAAATGCAGGGAGAAGCTGTATGATGATAAGTGTACAGATACCGGGGAGCCGGATATTGCTTTGCAGCTGGGACAGTTCGCCCCTTTTGAATTTCTGACCAGAGAGATGGTGGAGACTTTTGTAGAGCAGGTCTATATCTGCCAGGATGGTTCCCTGCGGATTCAGTGGAAATTTAAAGATTTTTCAAAAATTTTTTAGCCCTAACTTGACAGGAGAGTATGTGTCGAGGATCGAGAAGAAGGCGGTGGAGAAGCTGCGGCGGGGGATGGAGTGTTTGGGGTAGGTATAATTGATAGAGTACAGAATGAGGCGAGGATAAAGCAAGGAAAGCCATAAGGTCAGGACTTGCTTTGTCCTTGTTTTTTAGTTGCAAAGAGGTAGAAAATCAATTATAATCTTAATGAAGAAATTCCTGGCCCAATAAATAGTTATAGAAGATTTGCAAAATAGAGAAAATATATTAAAGAATGACTGACGTAATATAGGATATAGGGGGAGGGTATAATGTCAAGGGTAGTAGGGATTGGAATTCAGAACTTTGAGAAACTGATAGAAGAGTCTTGTTTTTATATTGATAAGACAGATTTTATTAGAGAATGGTGGGAAAATAAAGACGATGTAACATTGATTACACGCCCCAGACGTTTTGGAAAAACTCTAAATATGAATATGCTGGAGAGATTCCTTTCTATAGAATTATGAAGATAAGGGAGAGATATTCGAAGGATTATCCATATGGAGTGATGAAAAATATCAAAAGCTTCAGGGAACATATCCGGTGATTTTTTTAAGTTTTGCAGATATCAAAGCAAGTGATTTTTCTCTAGCAAGAGAAAAAATTTGTATGGCTATACAAAAATTGTATAGCAGATTTGATTTTCTGTTAGCTAACAATATACTAAAGGAAGAGGAAAGAAAATTTTATGATAAGATATTTTCGGAAATCACAGATTCTGTAGCTTCCTGTTCTTTGCGAGAACTTGCCAGTTACCTTTCCAGGTATTATGAAAAAAGAGTGATAATTCTGCTGGATGAATATGATACCCCCCCTTCAAGAAGCCTGGGTTTATGGTTATTGGGAGGAAATGGCAGAGTTTATCAGAGGAATATTTAACTCAACATTTAAGACAAATCCTTATCTGGAACGGGCGGTTATGACGGGGATCACCAGAGTTAGCAAAGAGTCTATTTTTTCTGATTTGAACAATCTGGAAGTAGTGACCACTACTTCAGAGAAATATGAGAGCAGCTTTGGATTCACACAGGAGGAAGTGTGGGAGGCATTAAAAGAGTATGGAGCGTATGATAAGAGACAGAAGGTAAAAGATTGGTATGATGGTTTTACTTTTGGAAAAAGGAAGGATATCTACAATCCATGGTCTATCTTAAATTTTCTGGATAAGAAACGGCTTTCCATGTATTGGGCCAATACCAGCAGCAATGGTCTTATTAACCGATTAATTAAAAGAGGTAATCGGGATATAAAGATAGGGCTGGAGAGTCTTTTAAAAGGAGGAATTCTTAAAACCAGGATTGATGAACAGATCATATTCAATCAATTAGACGGTAGAACGGATGCAGTCTGGAGTCTTTTGCTGGCAAGTGGCTATCTAAAGGTGAATAGTTATTTTATTGATGAAGAATGGGGACGGGATATTTATGAACTGACATTAACGAACAGGGAAGTTTGTTTTATGTTTGGCCATATGATAGATGGGTGGTTCAGGGATTGTGTTCCAGAGTATAATGATTTTGTGAAAGCTATGCTTCTGGGAGACATAAAAGCTATGAACGCATATATGAATAAAGTGGCACTGGTTACATTTAGCTTTTTTGACAGTGGGACGAAACCATCCGAGGAGTCGGAACCGGAACGATTTTATCATGGATTTGTGCTGGGATTGATAGTGGATCTGTCAGATAGGTATGTGATCACATCAAACAGGGAAAGCGGTTATGGAAGATATGATGTGGTGCTGGAACCTAAGGGGCAGGAGGACTGTGCTGTTATTGTGGAGTTTAAGGTGCGGGATCCTATGGAAGAAAAAAGCTTGGAAGAGACGGCATCAGAGGCTTTGCTACAGATTGAAAGAAAGAAGTATGCGGTAGCATTAGAAAGCAGAGGAATTGCATCGGAACGGATTCATAAATATGGATTTGCATTCGAGGGTAAAACCGTTTTGATAAGAAATAAATGAAATTTTTGGATTTAATTTTAGTAAAGGATGCATTATGCTTCATATTACACCAGCGATTAATATGGATGGGAAAATGCCAAAAGGGAAGGTAAAAGCAGAAGAAAATCATATAATAGAATGAACTTTGGAATATAAAATATGAGGATAGACAGATGAAAAAGAAATATCAAATATTGATGGCAAAGACAGGCAGAGACACAGAAGAAGCATGGCTGCCGTTGTGGATGCATTTAAGAGATACTGCCGGCGTGATGAAGAAGCTGGTGCCAAAGTGGGTTTCAAAATCTGTCTTTTCCGCTGCTGAGATGGAGTATGAACCATTTTTGTCAGCAGCGGTATTTCTGGCGGCCACCCATGATATAGGAAAGGCAACCTCCTATTTTCAGAGCATCATAACAGGAGCCTGTATAGATAAATATGCTGACATCGCGGACAGCGGCTTTGCGCTGAAAAAATCATACAGGGCAGCAGGAAAGACGCCCCATGCCCATGCAGGACAATGGATTCTCCAAAGCGATGTCACAGGGTTTGGGGTTCATGAGAGTCTGGCGATGGCAGTGGGAGCCCATCACGGCAAACCTATAGGCGCGGATTCGGTCATGGGGGAGCCGGATTTAGTCCGGCTGTATCCTATGAACTTCTTTGGCACAGAGAAAAAGGATGAAACGAAAGCCCTGTGGAAGGAAGCATGGAAAGATATTGTGGATGAAGCGCTGAGCCTGGCAGGCGTTCAGTCAGTCAGCGACTTGCCGGTTCTGACACTAAAGGCCCAGGTACTGCTCTCAGGGCTTCTAATCGTGGCGGACTGGATTGCAAGCAACACCACGTTCTTTCCGTTAATCCCGCTGGAAGAATACGGGAATGAACGTGTATATCCGGAAAGAATCAACAGTGGGTGGGAGCGGGCGGCTTTTCCGGAAGGGTGGCATTCCGAAGTGGAGTGGATGGATGAAGAGGAATTTAGAGAGCAATTTGGTTTTTCGCCTAATGAAGTGCAGAACGCCATGATGGAAGCCGTGAATTATGCCAGGGATCCCGGTATATTTATTCTTGAGGCCCAGATGGGAATCGGGAAGACGGAGGCTGCGCTGGGAGCGGCGGAGATATTGGCATGCAAGAGGGAGGCGGGAGGAATTTTCTACGGACTTCCCACTCAGGCGACAAGCAATGGGCTTTTTGGCAGGCTGTACCAATGGGGAGCAAAAGTTTCGAGGGAAACCGTGAACGCGATCCGCCTTGCCCACAGTTCCGCGGATTTTCATGAGGAGTATCATCAGCTGATGATGGAAGGCAGGGCGTATGTGGACGACGACGGGCAAGATGGAGGCGGGATGGAGGTGAATCCCTGGTTTCAGGGAAATAAGAGAGCGCTTTTGGCGGACTTTGTTATAGGGACAGTGGATCAGTTTTTAATGGCTTCATTAAGGCGGAAACACTTTATGCTGAGGCATGTAGGCCTGGCCGGAAAAGTGGTGGTCATTGACGAGTGCCATGCATATGACGCCTACATGAACCAGTATCTGGAACGCTCACTGCAGTGGATGGCCGCATACCATGTGCCGGTTATTCTGTTGTCCGCTACCCTGCCCTTTGACAGGCGCAGGGCGCTGGTGGAATGCTATGTGAAGGCATACGCGAGATACCATTTAAAAAAGAGAAAACCGGAGATTACATACCGATGTCCTGATTGGGAAAAAAACACTGGCTACCCCCTTCTGACATGGAGTGACGGAGAGACGGTTGAACAGATGGCTGTTGAGCAGAACATTTCGGATAAAATTGTAAGGATCCAGTGGGCGGACAGCATTTCAGATATGGTCCGTCTGTTGGATGACCGGCTGGGGGAGGGCGGGTGTGCCTGTGTTATCGTAAATACGGTAAAAACGGCCCAGAGGATTTATGAGGAATGTAAAAGAGGGATGGAAGACGTAAGCCTGGTGTTGTACCACGCCCAGTTTACGATGCCGGACCGCTACAAAAAGGAGGAAGTCCTCTTAAAGAAAATGGGAAAGGACTCCCGTGACCGAGACAGGCATCGATTTATCCTCATCGGCACACAGGTGCTGGAGCAATCTCTGGACTATGATGCGGATCTGATGGTCACACAGCTATGTCCTATGGATCTGCTGCTGCAGAGAATCGGGCGGCTCCACAGGCATAGCAAGCGGAATGGGAGAGAGGAAGGTTACACCAGGCCCCACATCCTGCGGGATCCCCAGTGTATAATCCTGCGGGAAGACGGACAGGCGTACGACGAGGGCAGCATGGCAGTGTACGGAGAGTATCTTTTGATGAGGACAGAGCAGATTCTGCCGGGAGAGATCAAGATACCTGGGGATATTTCCTCCCTGGTACAGAAAGCCTATGATGAGGAGGATGACCTGGGGCTGTCTGACGGCCTGTATATGGATGCTAAAAATCAGCATAAAGAAAGGCGAAAAGGGAAAAAACAGGAGGCAAAAAGTTATCTGCTAGAAAAGCCGTCATCAAAAACGATACAAGCCATTCTTGATAATCTGGAGGGCTCAGGGGAAAAGACAGCGGAAGCGGCTGTCAGGGACGGCGTATCTTCCATTGAGGTGCTGCTGATGAAAATGGGGGAGGAGGGCAAAGTCCTGTTTCCGGGAGAATCTGGGGATGAAAACATTGGCTTGTCGGTTATGGAGGTGCCGGACAGCGTCCAGGGACGGAAAATTGCCATGGAACGGTTAAGGCTGCCCCATACCTTCTGCGCTGCATGGAACCGGGAACATACTATCAGGGAGTTGGAGGAGAAAAACAGGAGACAACTGGCCCAGTGGCAGATGTCCCCATGGCTGCAGGGGGAATTGATTTTGATGCTTGATTCGGACGGATGCGGGGAGCTGAACGGGTATACCCTTCAGTATACATTTGAGAAGGGACTGGAATACGAAAGAAAGGAGGACAAGGATGGAGGAGAGGGAGTTTAATCTCTTGGACGAGCCGTGGATTAAGGTGATAACGCCGTCCATGGAGCAAAAAGAGGTGTCACTGACAGATGTTATGATCCATGCCCATGAGTACAAAGAACTGTCCGGGGAGATGGCCACTCAGGATGCGGCGCTGCTTAGAGTGCTTCTGGCAGTGGCCATAACGGTTTTTTATCGGTATGACGCCAATGGGAAAGAGGAACCACTGATCTCTGAGGATGACGAGGAAGACGATGTGGAGGAAGACGAGGAGGATGGTGACTTCGGCGGAAATACGGTACTGAGGCGCTGGAAACAGTACTGGAAGCAGGGGCGGTTTCCGGAGCAGGCCCTGCGGGGCTATCTGGAGGCCTGGCGTGAGCGGTTCTGGCTGTTTCATCAAGAGACGCCATTCTGGCAGGTGAAGGATCTGAACTATGGGACACAGTATGATGTGGAATGTCTGTTTGGCAATGTCAAGGAGAGCAACAATGTGAGAACCAGGCATCATTTCAGCATGACAGAGGGGGAGGAAGTAGACCAGTTAAGCTATGGCGAGGCGGCTCGCTGGCTTGTACATTTAAATGCATACGCAGTGAATCTGAAAACCGATAAAAAAGCTCCAGGGCCAGGGCTTCCTGTGGGGGTGGGAAGACTTGGACGACTTGGATTTATCATGGTGAACGGAGCGAATCTGTTTCAGATTTTGATGCTGAACCTGTGTGCTTACAATACAGATAAAGAGCTTTGGGGAGAACCGAAGCCTGTGTGGGAGCAGGCGGTTCGGACGGAGCAGGGTTGTGAGCAGGAGACATTTGATAATCTTCCCGAACTGTATACCATGCAGTCCAGACGTATTTCACTGGAGAGGGATAAGAACGGGCGGCTGACAGGATTTCGGACCATAGGCGGCGATTTTTGCCCTCTAGAAAATGCTTTTAGCGAACCCATGACCATCTGGAAAGAGAAGAAAGGGGATAAAAAGACAGACTCCTCCTGTTTTCTGCCGCAGACTCATAATCCGGCGGTTCACGCATGGAGGGAGTTCCCGGTGCTGCTTGAGCAGAAAGAACATATCCCCGGAGTTGTGCAGTGGATTCAGACACTGTATGGTAAAAAAATGCTTTCTCCGGATTTTCTCCTCACGTTTCGTATGGTTGGAATGGTATATGGGGATCAGATGAATTATACTTATGGGGACTGCGTCAATGACGAGCTTTCCATGTCAGTAGACCTTCTGGCTGATCTGAGCAGGGCGTGGAGAAGCTGTATTGCGGATCAGGTTGAGAAATGTCAGAATACGGCATCGGCTGCGCTGAGCCATGCCGCCTCCAAACTGTGCAGACTTCTGTACGGAACCGGATCCGCAAAAACCGGTATAAGAGATGTCCTTATGAGACAATATTATTTTTCGGTGGACGGACCATTCAGACAATGGCTTGTGAGCATAGACCCCATCTCGGACAGCCCAGATGAAAAACAGGCCCAGTGGGAGAGACAATCCTATTACTATGCCAGAAAGACCCTTGAGGACTATGTGGCCGACCTGGGGACAGACATTTATATGTATCGGGAAGATGAATCTAAGGGTGAGCCCAAAAGGCTGTTGACGATTCCCCGTATTGTCAATGAGTTTTTGGGGGAACTGGGCAGGATTTACATTTTGACAGAGGATGAGGAGTAGAAAGGGGAGAATATGGGCAGAAAAGCGGAGATAGAGACCTTTGTAGGCAGAAAAATACATATCCTTCAGGCAGAATCGGATTTGGGTAGCGGAAAGGCGATGCTGGCCAACCTGCGGCGGGGAATAGGGCGCGAACCTGGAGAGCTTCCGCAGCTTTTCGGAATTCTTTTGTCGGACATGCCGGAGGATTTCTGGAGCAAAAACGGAACAGCCACAAAGGCGGAGTGGGTGTGTTACACTGCGCTCACACTGTATGCGCTGCACCAGCAGGGGTATGACGCCAAAAACCAACATATGCATACGGATGAGGGCGTGAGTTTAGGAAAGGCTATGTACAGGCTGGCAGCCTCCTATGACGGCGATCCTAACGCAGAGCTGAGAGTTGTGCAGAAGATGCGGATACTGGCTACGTCGGTGGATAGAAAGGAGCTGTCCCATCACTTGAGGGGGATTGTACAGCTCTTTAAAGCCAATGGCATTTCCCTGAATTATAAATGGCTGGCTGGCGATCTCTATGAGATGCAGTTTCCGGAGGGAAAAAGAAAAGTGTGTCTTAAGTGGGGGCAGGATTTTTATGGGGGAAGAGGGAAAAAGGAAAATCAGGAGAACAAAAGCGGAGAGGAGAAAAACTAAATGAGCAGAAATATGTATATTGATTTCCATGTGATCCAGACGGTTCCGCCCAGCTGCGTCAATAGGGACGATACAGGCAGTCCCAAGACAGCAATGTATGGAGGGGTGATGAGAGCCAGAGTGTCCTCCCAGGCATGGAAAAGGGCTATGAGACAGATGTTTAAAGAACTATTCACGTCGGAGCATATGGGGTATCGGACGAAAAAGCTGTCAGAGCTGGTTGTCAATCAGATATGTGCGGACAATGCAGATCTTACAGCTGAAGGAATGGACAAAATGGTAAAGGAGGTGCTGGAGTTAGCAGGAGTAAAAGCTGGCTCCGACAAGAAGGATGCGCTGTTCTTTGTGAGCGCCCGGCAGGTTAAAAATCTTGCAGATTTGACTGTAAAATATTACAGAGACTCTGCGTCAAAAGATGCAAAAAAGAAAGCATACAAATCCGATCTGGAAAAGGCGGTGAAGGATGAGCCCAGCGCAGATATCCTGCTGTTCGGGCGTATGGCGGCAAGTAATCCAAGCCTGAATTACGATGCAGCCGCCCAGGTAGCCCACGCCATATCTACCCACGGGGTGAGCAATGAGTACGACTATTTTACAGCAGTAGATGACTGCGGCGGGGAGGACAGTGCTGGTGCAGGACATCTGGGCACAGTGGAGTTTAACTCCTCCACCATGTACCGCTATGCCACGGTCAATATAAGAGAGCTGGCGGAAAACCTTACCAGTGAGGAGCTGAAGATGGCGGCAAGAGGTTTTGCGGAGGCGTTTATCCGGTCAATGCCCACAGGAAAACAGAATACCTTTGCCAACAGGACTCTACCCAACATGGTCTATGTTGCGGTGCGCGATGACCAGCCGGTTAATCTGGCAGGGGCGTTTGAGAGACCGGTTACAGCTGTGAACGGCGGTTATGTGGAGGCGTCTGAGGCTGCTCTGGCAGCCTATGCAGGCAGGCTGTATGAGGACTATGGGAACAAGCCTGTTAAAGCATGGGTGATCGGGAAAGACGGAGAGGAGTTTGGGGAAAAAGTAAATTTGACGGAGCTTTTGGACCGGATTGAGCAGGTGACGGAGACATATTTTGATGAAGGGAAGTGATGGTTTGTATACATTGCTGCTTAGACTTAGCGCGCCGCTGCAGTCATGGGGCTCCGAATCCGTATATGACAATCGGGAAACCGATTACATGCCTACTAAGAGCGGGGTAATCGGAATGGTAGCAGCTGCCCTTGGGAGAAAGAGGGACGAGCCGCTGGATGATCTGGCAAACTTAAGATTTGGCGTCAGGGTTGACCATCAGGGAGTAAGGCTTAATGACTTCCAGATTACCCAGATGGGAGAAAAGCTTAACGCAAATTTGTCTAATCGGGTTTACTTGAGCGATGCCATTTTTCTGGCCGGTTTAAGCTGTGGGGATATGGAGTTTCTCAAAGGTTTGGAAGATGCCCTTACGCATCCAAAGTTTTCCGTGTTTTTGGGCAGGCGCTCCTGCCCTCCGACTCAGCCCCTGGTTTTGGGAATACGGAACCGGGATTTATACCAGGCTCTTCTGGAGGAGGAGTGGCTTGTACCGGATTGGAGGAGGGGCGCACAGTTTCGCTTTTCCGATAAATTGCATCTGAGGATTGTGGTGGACGACACACAGGGAGGAGCTGTCAAAAAGGATGTGCCAAGATCTTTTTCGCCGTTTAAGCGGGAATATGGATACCGGTACTTAAGAGAGATGCCCGGAAAAGCAGTGGCCAAAAGGGAGTGTCCTGTTTCAACGGAGCATGACCCTATGATGGAATTGAGGTGAAGTTTATGTATCTTTCGAGAGTTGAGTTAGATGTGTCCAGAAGAAAGACTCAGATTGCGCTTGTTTCTCCCAATAAAATTCATGGCGCTGTGGAGGAGGCATTTGCCCGGAAGCAGGATAGAAATCTGTGGCGGATCGACAGGTTGGGAGGCCGGACGTATCTGTTAATCGTAAGCGCTGAAAAGCCGGATCTGTCAAAAATAGCTGCTCAGTTTGGATTTGACAATGACTGCGGGGAATCAAAGGAGTACGGCAGGCTGCTGGAGCGCATCCAAACAGGCTCAAACTGGCATTTTCGTTTGACAGCTAATCCGGTTCACAGCATTCAGGGCGGGAAGAAAAGGGGAAAGGTTGTGGCTCATACTTCGGAAAGGTATCAGCTGGAATGGCTGGAGAAACAGGCAGCGAAGAGAGGGTTTCGCATTTCTCCGGATGGAGTGTATATTGCGGAGGAGAATTGGCGTATTTTTTCGAAGCGTGATTCGAATCAAAAGGTGCGGATTCTTGAAGTGGTGTTTGAGGGGAATTTGTGTGTGGAAAACGCGGATGTTTTCAGGGACACGCTTGTTAATGGCATAGGCCGGGAGAAGGCTTACGGCATGGGAATGCTTACCGTGATGGGAACAGGAGCTTAGATGGAAAATAAAGAGAGAACCGAAAAGCCTGAGATCCAGGCATTGCCCCGTGTGCAGGACCGCATGACTTTTATTTATCTGGAGAAGTGCAAGGTCAACCGAGATAATGGAGCCATCACGGTAAAGGATGAACATGGCGTCACCCACATACCGGCGGCCGCGATTTCCGTGGTGCTTCTTGGCCCTGGAACAGATGTGACCCACAGGGCAATGGAGTTGATGGGCGATGCAGGGGTTACGGTTATCTGGGTAGGGGAGCATGGGGTCCGGTATTATGCGTACGGGAGGGCGCTAACGAATCATGCCACGCTTTTGATCAAACAGGCTCAGCTTGTAAGCAATGAGAAGAAACATATTCAAGTAGCCAGGGTGATGTATCAGATGCGGTTTCCTAATGAGGATGTCTCAAAACTGACCATGCAGCAGCTAAGAGGGCGGGAAGGCAGCAGAGTTCGTGCCGTTTATCGGGAACAATCCAAGAAATGGAATGTGCCATGGAAAGGGAGGGATTATCGTCCGGAGGACTATGAGAGCGGGGATCCGGTCAATAAGGCGCTGTCAGCAGGAAATGCCTGTTTATATGGACTTGCCCATGCCGTGGTATGCGCCCTTGGCTGCTCTCCGGGACTGGGATTTGTCCATGTGGGACATGAACTGTCTTTTGTATATGATATCGCTGACCTGTATAAAGCCGCCACAACCATACCGATTGCGTTTGAGATGGCGGCAGAGAATGCGAATGATATCGGCAGCGCCACAAGACGCAGACTGCGGGAAGAATTTAGAAAAGGGCGTATTTTGGAGCGTATGGTTCATGATATAAAGTTTCTGCTGGCCGACGGAGAGTGGCAGGAAGAGGATTATAAGAGTACTCTTTATCTTTGGGATAATATACAGGGGGAGCTGGAGCATGGGATCTCTTATGCGGAGGCAGGTGATGAAGAGTGATCGTTATTTGTATTTCTAATTGTTCGCCGGGGCTGAGGGGAGATCTGTCCAAATGGCTCAGCGAAGTGAATACAGGAGTCTATATAGGAAAACTGAGTGCAAAAGTACGGGATGAGCTGTGGAAGAGGGTCTGCGACAGCATAAGGAGCGGACAGGCAACTATGGTCTATTCTACAAATAATGAGCAGGGGTATGCATTTCAAACCCATAACACAACATGGATTGCCACGGATTATGAGGGGATCACATTAATGAAAAGGCCATTGTTGTCAGATCGTGATTCCGCCAACGGTAGCCCGATAAAGCAGGGCTTCAGTAAAGCCTCAAGGTTTAAGGAGCAGGGAGCAGCATCAAAAAACAGAGCGTCTGACAGTTATGTTGTTATGAACATAAAGACAACGGGCAAGGATTATGACAGAGACAGGATTTATGAAGTGGGTTTGCTGAAAATTTGTGGAGATGAAATAGGCAATCAGTTTCAATGCTTTTTGCAGTGCGGGAGAGATATACCGGAGACCGTGACAAGGCTTACTGGAATTTCAGATGAAATGATAGAAAGAGAGGGGATTGGGGAGGAAGAGGCGCTTGATAAAATTCTGGAATTTATTGGAGACGATCTGGTTGTAGGCTATGATGCACAGATTGATATGAAATTTATTCAGAGGCTTGGAGAGCGGGTAGGAAAACAGATATTGATTAGAAGAGTAAGGGATGTTTTGCAGCTTGTCAGGCGAAAAGTTGACGATTTGGAAAACTATCAGTTGGCGACAGTTGCAGCATACTTTTCATTGGATATCAGTGATGTGCGTGGGGTGTTGAAAGACTGTGGGTTGATCTATAGGATCTATTTGGAACTAAATAAATTGTGATGATTTGGGATGGAGAAATCCCGATATTTTCGCTACTTTTTTAGTGTGTTCCCTGCGGGTGCAGGGGTGATCCTTATATAAGCATCAATTCAAAATTAGAAAATGAGTGTTCCCTGCGGGTGCAGGGGTGATCCTGCTTCACCAATTCTCATTTTTTCCTCCTTAAAGTGTTCCCTGCGGGTGCAGGGGTGATCCTACGCTTGTTGCAACCCGGTTCCAGGACTTCTGGTGTTCCCTGCGGGTGCAGGGGTGATCCTGGGTGCGGTTAACTCAGGAATGGGCATGCTAAGTGTTCCCTGCGGGTGCAGGGGTGATCCTAGTTCATAAAGGTCTTTGTTATTTCCTCGCAAGTGTTCCCTGCGGGTGCAGGGGTGATCCTCGTTCATCCATCCACTGCGCCACCTCGACCCAGTGTTCCCTGCGGGTGCAGGGGTGATCCTATGCTTTTTATAACTATCATTAACACAGCTGTGTGTTCCCTGCGGGTGCAGGGGTGATCCTCCAAAATTCCAGGGAAAGAATTTAAGTAAAGGGTGTTCCCTGCGGGTGCAGGGGTGATCCTGGTGGCAGGCACCCAGGATGAATAACTAACAGGTGTTCCCTGCGGGTGCAGGGGTGATCCTATCCTCGGGAGAATAAAAATAATCAATCCCTAGTGTTCCCTGCGGGTGCAGGGGTGATCCTACCATGTCCAATTCCTCTGACCGCACAGTCAAGTGTTCCCTGCGGGTGCAGGGGTGATCCTGGGTATATTTACAGCGTGAACATCCCAGCAGTGTGTTCCCTGCGGGTGCAGGGGTGATCCTAACTGTATCTGCGTCGGTAATCCGGTTACTTCGTGTTCCCTGCGGGTGCAGGGGTGATCCTGTTTGGCCTCACCAATGACGGCTACTTCTGCGGTGTTCCCTGCGGGTGCAGGGGTGATCCTATAACCATTAAAGCCGCGCTCGGAATTATCAAGTGTTCCCTGCGGGTGCAGGGGTGATCCTGGGAAAGTAAGGTTTGAAAATGAAGAGACAAAGTGTTCCCTGCGGGTGCAGGGGTGATCCTGGGAGTGATGACCTAGATTGAACTTTTTATAAGTGTTCCCTGCGGGTGCAGGGGTGATCCTTACCAATCCTGAAAGGAGAGATTGATTACAACGTGTTCCCTGCGGGTGCAGGGGTGATCCTGCTTATCTATCGGAAACAGAAATGCAAGTAAAGTGTTCCCTGCGGGTGCAGGGGTGATCCCACAATCGGAAAAAAATTTAATAAGATTACAACGTGTTCCCTGCGGGTGCAGGGGTGATCCTAGGCCTTTAACCATAGCTCCATCCTGTCCCAGGTGTTCCCTGCGGGTGCAGGGGTGATCCTACGGAACCGGAGAGACCCGAAAAGAAAAACTGGTGTTCCCTGCGGGTGCAGGGGTGATCCTAGATAAAATGGTTTCAGAAAACTATATGCATGGTGTTCCCTGCGGGTGCAGGGGTGATCCTTTCTGGAAATTCATGGAGTGGAATGCCGCCTTGTGTTCCCTGCGGGTGCAGGGGTGATCCTAAGTTCTGCGGGCCGACGGACAGTGTAATTATGTGTTCCCTGCGGGTGCAGGGGTGATCCTAATACAATGGTAATTACCATGTATAGCGAATAGTGTTCCCTGCGGGTGCAGGGGTGATCCTCCGCACTGTTCATCATTTCAACTGTTTCTTTTGTGTTCCCTGCGGGTGCAGGGGTGATCCTCATTAACCCCGAACTTTAAAAAGTGGTTCCCGGTGTTCCCTGCGGGTGCAGGGGTGATCCTTAACAACAACACACAAGCACTTAACAAATTGTGTGTTCCCTGCGGGTGCAGGGGTGATCCCAATCCGGTTCATCGGTTGAAAGATGAAATCAAGTGTTCCCTGCGGGTGCAGGGGTGATCCTCCTCGGGCATTTCAGATACCACGCTGTTTACAGTGTTCCCTGCGGGTGCAGGGGTGATCCTATGAACATTGTGCCAATGACCCCAATTAACTCGTGTTCCCTGCGGGTGCAGGGGTGATCCTTATGGTTCTTGCCTTTTTGATATATGCAAGCAGTGTTCCCTGCGGGTGCAGGGGTGATCCTAATTATGACGATGCCGGGTTACTGTTCACGCAGTGTTCCCTGCGGGTGCAGGGGTGATCCTGAGCGGAAAATTTAAAAAACATTAAAAACGATGTGTTCCCTGCGGGTGTAGGGGTGATCCTATAGACCAATTCCTAATTCTTTCATTTTTTCAGTGTTCCCTGCGGGTGCAGGGGTGATCCTTTCTGGAAATTCATTGAATGGAATGCGGCCTTGTGTTCCCTGCGGGTGCAGGGGTGATCCTTATCGGAAAACGGGCGGAGGAGCTGGCAGCGTGTGTTCCCTGCGGGTGCAGGGGTGATCCCGGTTGCGGCAGGGGGGCGCCATAAGTACAGAAGTGTTCCCTGCGGGTGCAGGGGTGATCCTAGCTCTATCTTTAAGTTGCTCTGCATCTTTGGGTGTTCCCTGCGGGTGCAGGGGTGATCCTGTTCTGCCCTCCCACGTTGTAATAACGGCTCAGTGTTCCCTGCGGGTGCAGGGGTGATCCTCATCCATATCCCGGCTATATTCGCCTCTGGAAGTGTTCCCTGCGGGTGCAGGGGTGATCCTGGATGCCGCTATGGAATTTTTAAGGATTGTTCGTGTTCCCTGCGGGTGCAGGGGTGATCCTCGTTGACCCGTCTGCAGCTTCGTTTATCGAAAGTGTTCCCTGCGGGTGCAGGGGTGATCCTACACAGTGATAGACAAGAGAAGTGATAATCTGGTGTTCCCTGTGGGTGCAGGGGTGATCCTGGTTTTGCTTAAAATTAATTAATTTTGATATCGTGTTCCCTGCGGGTGCAGGGGTGATCCTATATACTCAAAATATACAGGCAGCTCATCGACGTGTTCCCTGCGGGTGCAGGGGTGATCCTGAAAGCGATTATCCAGCATTGTCAGATATTGAGTGTTCCCTGCGGATGCAGGGGTGATCCTGTCTCATCGTAGTGGAAAGACTCATAATCAGTAAGAGTCAAATAAGATAGTGAATAGAAAAATAACCATTGCCCCTCTATACTAAAAGGGCAATGGTCATCGGCAACGTTCCTGTACCATGGGATCCAATAGCAGATGGTCATCCAGATATTCCGGGTTTTCAAGAAAAGTACTCCCCGGCATATCTGACAGGAAATATTTGATATATTTCATTGCATCCAGTCCATTGGCTTTCGCTGCCTCGACCAGAGTGTTAGCCAATGAGTACTGAAATAAGCTTAATTCCGGCAGGCTGACGCTGTTATGTGGGCGGAAGGCAAAACACCAGTTTATCGACATGGCGAGATTCTGGGAGCTGCAGTGTCGGAGAACATATCATATGACAAGAACAATGCGTCAATGTGGGAGAGTCAGCATGTACCTATAGCATAATGAATAGCACAATGCTGGGGCGGACCTGACTTTTTACAATAAGGATTTCCGAAGGCTACATACTGTCGATGGAGAGGATGCCCTCAATCTGGGACAGGGACTCGATGTAGGCGTCCCGCTTTCGCTTCTTAGAGATGCGGACCGTGGCCAGGATAGTGAAGGACTGGCCTCCGGCCCTGGGGCGCTCCACATCATACATATCCACTGTGCAGCCGTCGGATTTCAACCGGTGGAGAAGGGCGGCGGCGATGCGGCTGTCCTCCGCTTCAATATAAAGAGTCACATACCGGGTATGCTGGTAAATCTTTGTCTCGATAAGGGGAAGGAGATGGAGGCCTCCTAAAAGAATCAGTGTAGCGATCATTGCCCCGTCTACAAAGCCGATCCCGGCCGCCAGCCCGATACAGGCGCAGATCCACACGCCGGCGGCAGAGGTAAGGCCCTTTACCTGGTGCCGGGACACGATGATGGAGCCGGCCCCTAAAAAGCCTACGCCGCTGACAACCTGGGAGGCCATACGGGAAATATCCGTGTTCCCGGAAAAGCGGAGATACATAAACTGGGCGGTGAGCATTACCATGGCAGAACCCAGACAGACCGCTGCGTCGGTTCTGGCGCCTCCGCCTCTGCGCTTTACGCCCCGGTCGATCCCGATCAGGGCGCCCAGGAGAAAGGCAGCAGCCATCCGAAGTATAACATTTTCCGGTGTCCAGTCAGTTAATGAGGTAAAAAACATGGCAGATCCTCCTTTGTAGAATGATAGTACGTGCGTCTATTGCCAGGCGCATAGGGGTTACCTTGATTATAGCACAGCCATATCGCTTGTGGAAGTCTATATGGGGGACAATGCGGTGCTTTGCCCAGGAAGCAGTGAAAAAATTAAGAATAAACAAAGGAAATCCTATTGAATTTCTGCCCCCTTTCTTGTATGATAGAAAAAAGACAAAGCAATCAAAAAAGGGATGCCCGGACAGGCATCCTGCTCATAAGGAGGAGAAGCATATGTCTATTTTAGTTGCCGGAGGCGCCGGTTACATTGGCAGCCATACCTGCGTGGAGCTGTTGGCGGCAGGCTATGATGTGGTAGTAGTGGATAATCTCTATAATTCCAGCGAGGAAGCGATCCGTAGGGTGGAGCAGATTGCCGGGAAAAAGGTGACCTTTTATGAAGTGGACCTGCTGGACAAGGAGAAGCTGAGCCAGGTATTTGATAAGGAATCTATCGATTCTGTGATTAACTTTGCAGGGCTGAAGGCAGTTGGGGAGTCAGTGAAAAAGCCTTTGGAATATTACCATAACAACATTACCGGTACCTTGATTCTTTGCGATGTGATGCGCAGCCACGGGGTTAAGAACATTATCTTCAGCTCCTCGGCTACCGTGTACGGGGATCCGGCCTTTGTGCCCATTACCGAGGAGTGCCCCAAGGGACAGATCACGAATCCCTACGGCCAGACCAAGGGGATGCTGGAGCAGATCCTGACCGATCTTAATGTAGCGGATCCGGAGTGGAATGTAGTGCTTCTCCGCTACTTTAACCCCATCGGCGCCCATAAGAGCGGCCTGATCGGCGAGGATCCCAAGGGAATCCCGAATAACCTGGTTCCCTACATTGCCCAGGTGGCAGTAGGCAAGCTGGAGCGCCTTGGAGTGTTCGGCGATGATTATAATACCCATGACGGCACCGGCGTCCGGGATTATATCCATGTGGTGGATCTGGCAGTTGGCCATGTGAAGGCATTAAAGAAGCTTGCTCCCGGATCCGGCGTCAACATTTATAATTTGGGCACAGGCAATGGCTACAGCGTGCTGGATGTGCTCCATGCCTATGAGAAGGCCTGCGGGAAGACGCTTCCCTATGAGATCAAGCCCAGAAGGGCTGGGGATATCGCCACCTGCTACTGTGATGCATCCAAGGCAAGGGACGAGCTTGGCTGGGTAGCGGAGCGTGGCATCGAGGAGATGTGCGCTGATTCCTGGAAATGGCAGTCTATGAATCCGGACGGATACCGGACGAAATAAATCAATGCTGTGCACGGCAGGGCCGTGAACCGTAATGATAAATCATATGAAAGCAGAGTCAAAGGAGCTTATGGATTCTTTGGTTCTGCTTTTTTCTAGTTTTCTTTTTTCTAGTTTTTTCAAATTCTGTGCATTTATTAGCAAAACCATATAGATTTATAAGAAAAAATGGATAAACTGCACAGACAACCAAGTTGACAACTTGGCAGCCAAGTGGTAATATTGTCTTAAGTCACTGTGAACCCGAGGGATTCGGTGCTAAATGGACCGGATGTCCATTTTGTGTACATTTTGTTTCTGTGAACGGCCGCGAACAGTAACGAGAGAAGGGGTGGATGGGATGACATGTAAGGACTGGCCTTTGCTAGAAGAAAAGAATATCCCTTATTATGTTCAGATATATGACATCATTTACCAGAGGATCCGGGAGGGCGCCTTGCGGGAAGGGGAGACGCTTCCGGGAGAGAATCTCCTGGCTGCCCACTGGGATGTGAGCCGGTCTACCGTCCGCATGGCTGTGCGGAAGCTGGAGGAGGATGGCTTTATCTATAAGATGCAGGGGAAGCGGACCACGGTTTCTGCCTCAGCAGGCCAGCTGGATCACAGCCTGCAGCGCCTGGCAAATCCCTGCATCTGCAACTGCGTGGCCCCCATTACCAGAATTCAGGTGGAGGGAGATCTCCAGCAGAGCGGCGGCTATGTAGGCCGGCAGCTGGGATATGAGAACGCTGCCTTTGTTATGGGAATTATCAATGCATCTTATTTTTCCAAGGAGATCCAGACCGCCCATTCGGTCTGCATTTTCCACAGCAATATGCTGGAGCAGTGGCAGCTGTCCTTAAAGGATCCGGCGGCTATGGAGGCCATGATGGTAAGGGAGCTGTACCAGAAGGCCAGGCGCTCCCGCATCACCTTTAATACCATGCTGGTGGAGGATGAGAGGTCCGAGGTGGAAGACAGCCGGATGAATATCGTGCTGGAGGAGGTTCTGTGCGGGGAGAACGGCGAGCCCCTAGCTTACTGCAAATATTGGCTTAACGGCAGCTGGTACCGTTTTTTTGTGGAACGGAAGTGAGCGGGAAGCTTGTGCACCAGAAGTGAGAAGAAAGAGAGAAAAGCAGAATTCTCTGCTTTCCTATACAGTTAATGAAAGGAACCAGCCTGGTTCCAGAATCACGAAAGAAGTGAAGGAGGAAAAAGAGAAATGAAGAAAACAGTCAGCGTAGTACTTGCAGCAGCGATGGCGGCTACCGCCCTTGCAGGATGCGGTGGTTCCAAGCAGGAAGCAGCTCCCACCACTGCAGCTGCCAAGGAAGCATCGTCAGAGGCAGGTGCAGAGAAGGAGACCGAGGCAGCTGGCCAGGAGGAGGCAGAAGAGCCCCAGGCCGCTGAGTCTTCCGATCCCCTAAAGGTGGTTTACCTGGTAAATGGTAACCTGGGAGACAAGGGCTTCTATGATTCTGCAGCATCCGGCATCAAGCAGATGGAGGAAAAGCTGGGAGCTGAGACCAAGATCATTGAGATGGGCCGGGATGAGACCAGCTACGAAGGAAACTATCTGGATGTTTCTGAACAGGATTGGGACATGATTATCTCCGGAACCTGGTCAGTGAAGGAGCTGGCGGAGCAGATCGCAGCGGAGTTCCCGGAGAAGAGCTATATGTTCTTTGACGGCGAGGTGGATTACGGTGTGGTAGTAGACGGAAATATGATGGGTGTTAACTACTACTCCAACCAGGGCGCCTTTATGGCAGGCTGTCTGGCTGCCAGGATGCTGGAGTCCGGGGATGAGAAGATCGATGCTTCCAAGAAGATCCTGGGCTTTGTGGGCTCCATGGACACAGCGAATATTAATGATTTCCTGGTAGGCTACCTGGAAGGGATCCAGTACGTGGATCCGGAGATCAAGGTGATGACCTCCTATGTAGGCTCCTTCGAGGATGTTTCCAAGTGTATGGAGATGACCACCCAGCTGTATAATCAGGGAGCACAGATCGTATATGCTCCGGCTTCCCAGAGTATTTTAGGCGCAGTGACTGCGGCCTCTAATGAGGATAAATATCTCATTGCTTGTGATCAGGATATCTACTCCCAGCTTGCGGAGTCTGACCCGGATCTGGCTAAATGCGTTCTTTCCTCCAGCTTAAAGAATGTAGGCGATTCCCTGTTCACCGCGGTAGAGGGCTTTGTCAATGGAACCATGACCACAGATCAGAACTATACCTTAGGCTTGGACAGCGGTGCAGTAGGATTGGCAAAGAACGAGAATTATAATGCCATCGTTCCCGAGAATATCCGCAAGGAGATGGAGGATATCGAAGGAAAGGTAATCAGTGGTGAGATCACGGTTGGAACCGCATTTACCATGTCAACGGATGAAGTAGCAGCCTTAAGAGACGGCATGAAGCCATGATGATGACTGTCTGCTGACCGGAGAAGGATTTTGGAAAAGCAGTGAATCGGCAGGGCTTTATGCAGGCAAAATGCCTGGGTAAGGCCCTGCCTTTTTACAGCGATAGATACTCTTATTAAACATAGAAAAAGAGAGCTTGCGGATAGATCCGGAAGCTCTGAAAGCGAATGGAGCGACCATGGCAGAAGCATTACATATGAAGCACATTGTAAAAGTATATTCTAACGGCGTAATGGCCAATAAGGATGTAACCCTGTGTGTGAATCAGGGGGAAATCCATGCCCTTTCCGGGGAAAACGGGGCCGGAAAGTCCACGCTGATGAAGATACTTTTCGGGGAGGAGCAGGCTACCTCCGGGGAAATTTTCGTCAATGGAGCGAAGGTGAATATCACCTCCCCCCAGATGGCTATCGGCCTGGGGATCGGCATGGTGCATCAGCATTTTATGCTGGTTCCCTCCCTTACGGTAACGGAAAATATGATTATGGGAATCGAGCCGAAAAAGGGCCTTCTCATCGATGAAAAATACGCCAGGCAGCAGGTGGAGGAGATCGGGAAAAAGTACAATCTGTACATTGATCCAGAGAAAAAGGTGGCGGATCTGACGGTAGGGCAGAAGCAGAAGGTGGAGATTTTAAAGGCTCTGTTTCGGGGGGCGAAGATCCTGATTCTGGACGAGCCCACAGCGGTTTTAACCCCACAGGAGACCGTAGAGCTGTTTGAGGAGCTGAAGAATCTGAAAAAGAGCGGCTATACCATTATCTTCATCTCCCACAAGCTGAATGAGATCAAGGAGCTGTGCGACCGGATTACCATCATCCGCCGTGGTGTGACCATGGGGGTTCACCAGGTGGCCAGTGTGACCGAGGAGGATATTTCCCGCCTGATGGTGGGCCGGGATGTGGTATTAACGATCGACAAGAAGCCTGCCAGCCCCGGGAAGGCCCTGATTCAGGTGAAGAATCTCCGGGTGGTGGATGAGAATGGAAATGCCCAGGTGGACGATGTATCCTTCTCCCTGCGGGAAGGGGAAATCCTGGGCATCGCCGGGGTGGAGGGAAATGGCCAGAGCCAGCTGGTACAGGCCATCACCGGTCTGGGCCCATATACCTCCGGCAGTATTATGGTGAATGGGCAGGATATCCGGGGCAAGTCCGTGCAGAATATCCGTGATCTGAAGCTGGCGCATATTCCTGAGGATCGGATGACCTCCGGGGCGGCTGCGAAGCTTTCCATCACAGAGAATATCATCGCGGACAAGCTGGGCTGGAAGCGGTTCTCCGGAAGGGGGATCTTAAAGAAAAAGGCCATCCGGGAATACGGGGATGAGATGGTAAGGGATTACCAGATTCTCTGCAAGAGCCAGGATGTGGAGATCGGAAGCTTGTCTGGAGGAAACATCCAGAAGGCTGTGCTGGCAAGGGAATTATCCGGAGAGCCAAAGGTGATTATCGCCAATCAGCCCACCAGAGGGGTGGATGTGGGGGCTACGGAATTTATCCGCAAGCAGCTGATCGACATGCGGGATCAGAAGAACGGCGTGCTTTTAATTACATCGGATCTCAATGAAGTGCTGGGGCTTTCCGACAGTCTGATCGTCTTATTTGAGGGAAAGATCGTCGCCTATATTTCCGACGTATCCTCTATGACAGAGGCTCAGCTGGGAACCTATATGCTGGGCATCGAGAAGCAGGAGGAAGCACAGATTAAGGAGGCGCTCCATGAATAGTAATAAGAAAATTCATCTATTAGTTGACAGCGTGAAGATGGCGCTGATTATCGCCATAGCCTGCGGCCTGGTTTCGGTGATTGTATTTACCGTCAGCGAGGATCCGGGGCCTGCCATCTACAGCTTTTTTGTGGGGCCCTTTACCTCACTCAGGCGGATCGGGAATATCGTGGAGGCGGCCTCGCCTCTGGTATTTACGGCCCTTGCAGTGATTATTATCTTTGGTTCAGGGCAGTTTTCCATGATTGCAGAAGGCGCGTTTTTTATCGGAATTACCGGGACCATGGCGGCGGCCATCTCCTTAGATCTTCCGGCGGGGATTCACTCAGTGGTTGCCATTCTTTTCGGCGGGGTCTGCGGCGCTTTAGTTGCGCTGATTCCGGCGCTTCTTAAGATGAAGTGGTCTGTCAGCGAGCTGGTGACCTCGATTATGCTGAATTACGTGGTACAGTTTTTTGCTATCTATACCGTGAGCTATCATTTCCGCGAGGTGACCTCCTCTTCCCTGGCCTCCCTGGCCTTTAAGGAGACCTCCACCCTTCCGGTTATTTTAGACGGGACCAGGATTCACGGCGGCGTGGTGCTGGGGCTGGTATTCTGTGTGCTGGTATGGTTTTTCCTGTACCGGACCTCCTTTGGGACCAAGCTTCGGATCACAGGGGATAATCCTCTCTTTGCCAGATATGCGGGCCTGGGGGTGACCGGGGTGATGGTGGCGGCTCAGGTAATCGCAGGGGCCATCGCCGGCATCGGCGGCGGCGCGGAGCTTTTAGGAATGTACAACCGGTTTAAGTGGACCGCCTCCCCGGGCTATGGCTGGACCGGCATTGTGGTGGCCCTCCTTGCCAGAAGCAATCCTCTTTTAGTTCCCTTTGCGGCAGCCTTTATCGGCTATCTGAATGTAGGTGCGGACATTATGGCCAGAAGCTCCGATGTGGGCCGGGAGATGGTGGATATCATCCAGGGCGTGATGATGTTCTTAATCGCGGCGGACGCTCTTTTAAGAGGCTGGAAGCAGCGGATGATTGTAAAGGCGGCTCAGGCGGAGGAACAGGCTAAGGCAAACGAGGATGTGAAGGAGGTGCAGGCATGAATATTTTGACCTATATCTGCAGCGCAGATTTCATTTACATGTGGATTCGTGTGGCCACTCCCATACTTCTGGCGGCTTTAGGCTCTGTGGTGTGCAGCAAGGCAGGGGTGGTGAACCTGGGACTAGAGGGAACCATGCTGATCTCCGCTCTTTTCGGAGTGCTGGGAAGCGTATATGGGAACAGCTTATTCTGGGGGCTTTTAGCAGGGGTGGCGGCAGCCGTTATTGTCAGCGCTATTTTTGCATATTTTCACTTGATTCTTCAGGCGAATAACGTGCTCTGCGGCACGGCTGTGAATACCATGGCCACCGGCCTGACGGTGTTTGTCCTTCAGCTTGCCACCGGAGAGAAGGGGAATTCCTCCTCCTTAAAAAGCTTTGCCTTCCCTAACATAGAGATTCCTCTGATTAAGGAAATCCCAGTGATTGGAGAGGTTATATCCGGCCATAATGCTCTGACCTATGTGGCACTTTTGATGGTATTTTTGATCTATATTTTAATGTATAAAACCCCTCTGGGACTTCGGATGCGGGCAGTGGGAGAGAACCCGGATGCCGCCTCCAGCGTGGGGCAGAACGTGATTCAGATCCGCTTTATCGCCATCCTAATCTGCGGGGCCTTAACCGGCCTGGGAGGGATGTATCTTTCCATGGGATACTTAAGCATGTTTGTCCGGGATATGACAGCCGGGCGGGGATTTATCGCGCTGGCGGCCTGCTCCATGGGACAGGCTACCCCCATCGGCGCCCTGGTTTCTTCCATGATTTTCGCCTTTTTCGACGGGCTTTCCAACATCCTTCAGGTGTTGAAAATCCCTTCCGAATTTGTGCAGATGCTGCCTTATCTGGCCACCATTATAGGACTTACGGTGTACTCCATCCAGCAGTCCATCCGGGTGAAGCAGCGGATGAAAAAGTAGGAGCAGCTGGCGCGAGAAGCCTTTTGCAGGGCGCAGCTTGCGTGTGAAGCCTTTTGCAGCGCGCAGCTTGTGTGAACCATACAGAACTTGGAAACAGACAGGAGAAGGATTATGGGATTAAATAAAGAAGAAAAAACATTGGGAAAAAGGCAGTATCACATTCACTTAAGCCCGGGGGATGTGGGGGAGTATGTGCTTCTCCCAGGAGATCCGGCCAGGGCGGATCGGGTGGCAAAATACCTGGAGGATTCGAAATTAATGGCCAATAACCGGGAGCACCGCACCTTTACCGGTTATTATAAGGGGGTGAAAATCTCCGTAACCTCCACTGGGATGGGATGTCCCTCGGCGGCCATCGCAGCGGAGGAGCTGATGAATATCGGGGCGAAATGCCTGATCCGCATCGGCAGCAGCGCTGCCCTTCAGGAGGGGATCCGGATTGGGGATCTGATGATCTCCACCGGCTCCATGAAGAATGAGGGAACCTCCCGGTTCTATGTACCGGATGTATTTCCCGCAGTGCCGGATTTTGACCTGACCAGGACCTTGATTGATGTGGCAAAGGAGATGGAGCCAGAGCTTTCCGGTAAGGTTTATTACGGGATCAATGCCAGTGACGATGCCTTTTACGGGGAGACGGAGGAGTGGATACAGAAGCTTTCCACCCTGGGCTGTCTGAATGTGGAGATGGAGAGCTCTGCCCTCTATACTGTGTGCCACAGGAGGAAATGCCGGGCAGCTATGATCAGCGCGGTTTCCGGGAATCTGGTGACAGGAGAGGTCATCTACGAGACGGCCAATGAGGGCCTGGCAAAGGGCTGGGACGAGGAGATCAAGATTGTCCTGGAGGCCATCTACCGGTTTGAATCGGAGGGGAAGTAATGGCGGGAAATATCTTAAATTTCGGCTCCTTAAACATTGATTATGTGTATACAGTGGACCATATTGTCCGTGAAGGAGAGACAGAGAGTTCCCTGGATTACCAGGTATTTCCCGGCGGAAAGGGCTTAAATCAGTCGGTGGCATTAGCCAGAGCCGGCGGTGGGAGAGCTGTTTTCCATGGGGGAAGTATCGGAAGGGAAGGGATGTTTTTAAAGGAAATCCTGGAGAAGGAGGGGATCGACTGTACCTGGCTTTCGGTAGACGAGGGCGCCAATGGGCATGCCATTATCCAGCGCTCCCTGGCGGGGAATAATTCCATTGTCCTTTACCCTGGGGCCAACCATAAAAACACAAAGGATAGGATCCGGCAGGTGCTGTCTGCCTTTGGCTGGGGGGATATTTTGGTGTGTCAGAATGAGGTCAGCCATGTGGATTTCCTGATACAGGAGGCCTACGAGAGAGGGATGCGGATCGCCTGGAATCCTTCCCCGGTTACGGATGTGATTCACCAGGTGGATTTTTCCTGGCTGACCTGGCTGATTATTAATGAAATCGAAGGAGAATGCATCACCGGGGAAGGGGATCCGGAGAAGATTCTGGAGCAATTAAAGCGGCGGTATCCGGAGCTTCAGGTAGTGCTCACCCTGGGGGAGGAAGGGGCGGTTTATGCAGGAAATGGCCTGGTAATCCCCCAGGAAAGCTTCCCGGTGACCGTGCAGGATACCACGGCGGCCGGGGATACATTTTTAGGATATTTTATCTGCGCAGCGGCGGAGGCAGAGGGTGAGGAGGCGATAAGAGAAGCGCTGAGAATGGCCTCCAGGGCTGCCGCCCTGGCAGTGTCCCGCCAGGGAGCCATGCCCTCCATTCCCTGGCGAAGCGAAGTGGAAAACGGGTAACGGTTCAGCAGGTGATTTTAATGGATTTTTGCCCGTAACCGTGAGGGCACTGAACCGTTACGAAAACGGTTAGAAATCGATTGAGGAAGGATAAAGGAGAACTATGGAAGAGAAGAAAATGATGCATGTAGGCGTGACAAAAAGCCAGGTGGGAAAGTATGTTTTCCTGCCGGGAAGCGTGGAGAGAGCGGCGCTGATTGCGGAGTACTTTGATGAACCAGTTAAGATTGCCCAGAACCGGGAATACCTGACCTACACCGGGAAGCTGGAAGGGGTTCCGGTAACCGTTACCAGCACAGGAATCGGCGGTCCTTCCGCCGCTATCGCGGTGGAGGAGCTCCACGAATGCGGCGCCCATACCATGATGCGCATCGGCTCCTGCGCCTCCACTTCACCTAAGGTGAAGGTGGGGGATGTGGTGATTCCTAATGGGGCTGTACGGATGGAAGGAACCGGCCTTCATTACCTGCCGGTGGAGTTCCCTGCTGTGCCGGACTTTGGGATGATGAAGGCTTTGGAGGAGGCGGCTAAGAGGCTGGGCTACCCGTATAATATCGGGGTTACCATCACTAAGGATTCCTTTTACACCGAGGTTTCTCCGGAGACGAAACCGGTGGCCTATGAGCTGAAGCAGAAGTGGGGGGCCTACCGGGCCGGCGGGGCCACCAATACCAGCATGGAGTGCTCCACCCTGTTTTTAGTGGCAGCCTCCTTAGGGATCCGCATGTCCAGCGTGATGATTAACGCCACCCCCTTTGACGTGTACACCAATGATGACAAGGATTATCCGAGAGACTGGGAGCATCGGGCGATTCAGGTGGGAATCGAAGCCATGAAGCTTTTAATTCTTCAGGATAAGGAGGAGAAAAGGGCATGAGACGGATACTTCTTGACGCAGATACCGGGATCGACGATTCCATCGCCCTCTTATATGCCTTAAAGTCAAAAAATATCCACCTTGAGGGGATTACCACCTGCTTTGGAAATTCTGGCGCAGCCCAGTCTGCGGACAACTGCCTGCGATTGATCAAGCTGGCTGGCTGCAGCTATGAAATACCTGTGGTGGCAGGCGCAGAGTGCTCTCTGGAAGGGGTTTATGCCTCAGCGCCGGCGCATATCCACGGGGATAACGGCATTGGAAATGTGGTGCTTCCAGAGAGCGGCCAAAAGCCCTTAGAAGAGGATGCAGCGGACTTTATTATACGCAGGGCAAAGGAGCTGGAGGGTGAGTTAATCCTGGTCACCACAGGCCGCCTGACCAATCTGGCAAAGGCCCTGGCAAAGGATCCACATCTTCCAAGGCGGGTGAAAAGGCTGGTGGTAATGGGCGGCGCCCTGGATGTTTTCGGCAATGTTTCACCCTTTGCGGAGGCGAATATCGCCGGGGACGCCAAGGCGGCGGACCAGGTTTTCCGGGCCGGCTTTCCCATGACCCTGGTGGGGTTGGATGTGACCATGAAAACCTTTATTACCCGGCAGAATTTAGAGGATTTGGAGAAGTACTGTAAGGAAGAAAACCGCCCGATTGTGGAGTACATGAAGCAGGCTCTGAGTTTTTATTTCGAGTTTCACCGCAAGTCTATGGGGCTGGTGGAGGCCAGTGTGGTCCACGATCCTTTGGCAATGCTGATAGCGGAGGATGCCACCCTGGGCGAGTACCGGATGATCTATGCCGGGGTGGAATACCAGGCTCCTGCTTACGAGGGGATGATCGTGAAGGAGGACACCATACCTCAGGACGGTAGGCAGGAAGCCATCGCGGCCTGCATCCGGGTGGATTCCCACAAGGCGGTGCGGAGGCTGTTCTCGGTGTTTTAGAATTAAAAATTGCTTTGCCGCATAAATACAAACAAATGTTCGAAAAATATTGAAAAATTTATCGCTCTATGGTAGAATGAGGTAAGAACGTATGTTCTTACCTCTTTTTGCGTTTTGACTTGACTGTTTGAAAGGACCTTTTTCCATGTTAATTCAGGAGAATTTAAGTGTACAGGAGAAATTAAAGATTCTGACCGATGCAGCGAAATACGATGTGGCATGCACCTCCAGCGGAGTGAGCCGGGGAGGGAAGACGGGCCATATGGGGAATACGGAGGCATGTGGGATCTGCCACAGCTTTTCCGCTGATGGCCGCTGCATTTCCCTGCTGAAGATTTTATATACGAACCAGTGTATTTATGACTGCAAATACTGCATTAACCGCTGTTCGAACGATGTGGTGCGCACCTCCTTCACCCCGGATGAGGTGTGTAAGCTGACTATGGAGTTTTATCAGAGGAATTATATTGAAGGGTTATTTTTAAGCTCGGGAATTCTCTACAGCGCGGACTATACCATGGAGCAGATTTTTAAGGCGCTGTGGAAGCTTCGGCGGGAGCGAAAGTTTAATGGCTACATCCATGTGAAGGCCATCCCCGGTGCGGATCCGGCCCTGATCGAGCAGGTAGGATTTCTGGCGGACCGGATGAGTGTGAATTTAGAGCTTCCCACAGCGGAGGGACTGAGGAATCTGGCTCCGGGGAAGACAAGGGATAAGATTTTAAGGCCTATGCGCCAGATCCAGAGAGGGATCGCCAGGCAGATGGAGCAGGAGGGGATTTTGCTGCCAGAACAGGGGAGCCAGAGGGGGCTGCCTTCCATTCGTGTCAGCGGGCCAGAGCAGAGGGGCGGGAAGACACTGCAGGATAAAGAGGGGCTGCCTTCCTTCCCTGGCAGAGGAGCTGACCGAACCAGTGGGGAGAGGGCCCTGGCTGCGTTCACAAATGAGAGGCCTTCCCCGGTTAGCACAGGTGTGGGGGAGGAGGCGGCCAGGTATTCTGCCGGCCCTAAGCTGCGGCTGGGGCGTTCCCGGTATGGCACCTACGGCATCAGCCGGGTTTCCGGGAAAAAGGACTATTTTGTCCCCGCGGGCCAGTCCACCCAGATGATCGTGGGGGCCACGCCGGAGAATGATTTTCAGATGCTGACTGTGGCGGAAGCATTATACCGGAACTTTGGGATGAAGCGTGTGTTTTACTCGGCTTACGTTTCGGTGAATGAGGACAGCGCCCTTCCCCAGCTTCCCGGGGGCCCGCCTCTTTTGCGGGAGCACAGGCTGTATCAGGCGGACTGGCTGATGCGGTATTACGGCTTTGACGCAGGGGAGCTTTTATCTGAGAGCCAGCCGAACTTTAATATTTTCCTAGATCCCAAGTGTGACTGGGCTCTGCGCCATCTGGGGCAGTTCCCGGTGGAGGTGAACCGGGCCGGCTATGAGACCCTTCTCCGGGTTCCGGGGATGGGGGTAAAGTCGGTGAGCCGTATCGTGGCCGCCAGGAAGACGGCGGTGCTTACCTTTCAGGACTTGAAGAAGATGGGAGTGGTGCTAAAGCGGGCCCAGTACTTTATCACCTGCTCAGGGAAGCTGATGAATCCCATCCGGATCGACCAGGACTATATCACCAGCCAGCTTCTGGGGGAGGAGAGAAGAAGGGCCTGGGATATCGAGCATAAGGACAGCTATCGCCAGCTTTCCCTGTTCGATGATATGATGATGCCAGGGTCAAAAGGTCATGTATGACATGCT
>CATOJE010000042.1 GCA_951800145.1 uncultured Lachnospiraceae bacterium
GGCCGGGTCCCATAAGGAACCCCTCCGAAACCGTCGGCGCTTAGGTCCGGTCTCTCACGGACCTTATGCGTCCGCTACGCTTTCGGCGGAGCGAGAGCGTGGTGACGTTGGGACCCGGCCTGACGCGGGCGTAGCTTCCTGGCGAATATGCGCCTGCACCTTTTATCACGGCCTGCGACTCCTAACGGGCTGCAAAACACTTGTCTAGAGATTCCCAGAAGGATCAGCAGTACCCTTAGCCAGCGAATCCTACCGGGCTGCGACACCCACTCAGCCAGCGATCCCCCAGACCTTTGCGATCACAAAGACTCAATAATATAGCAATAATCTTAACTCGCCATATTAGTATACGTTCTTTCGGAAAAAAGTACAAGCGTTACTTGTTTTCAAATATTTGACATTTTCCCTTTTTTTATGTATAATGCAATGGCAAATACATTTTGTACGGTTCTAAATCCAGGTAGGCATATGTACATCGAAAGTCAGCGCCAGATAAACGCCATAAATCCAGGGAAAATAAGAATCTGGAAAGGAAAGTAGAATGATCGAACGGAAAACAAAACACTTTTTGCTGACAAGTGCAGTCTGCCTGGTGCTTCTGGGTGCAGTCGTTCTTTTTTGCTTGTCTTCGGTGATGGGGGAGAAGAGTGAGGTTACGCTGAACGGTGTGAGCAAGACCTATATGTCCGGCATGAATGATCAGCTGCAGAAGAAGTTTGAGGCAGTGATTGCCATGCAGATGAAGCAGGTGGAGGGGACGGTAAACCACATCGAGGAGGAGGATATGGCCTACAGCGATGGCCTGCGGGCAGAGCTGCAGCTGGGCGCCAAGATACGGGACTTTTCCTTTCTGGCTTTATACCGGAAGGACGGGACCAGCGATGTGGTCTACGGAGAGGAGATTAACCTTACGGATCAGGATGAATTTCTTAACATGCTGAACCAGGAGGATGTGCAGGTGAGCAGCGGCGTATGCGCCAATGGTGAGAAGCTGTTTTTTCTGGCTGTGGACGCCTCCTATCCTATGGCTGACGGAAAGGAAAGCGACATGCTGGTGGCAGGGGTCACCATGGATTTTTTAAAGGAGATCCTGAAGCTGGATGAGGACGGGGCGACTATGTTCTCCCATATTATTGATCATAATGGATATTTTATCGTGCGCAGCGGCGGGGCGTACCGGGACAGCTATTTTGAGCGGATCCAGGCGGTTTTTAGCGAGCATCAGGGGAAAACCCCGGATCAGTATGAAGAGGAGCTTAGGGAGGCCCTGGAAAAGGACGAGCCATACAGCGCCTGCGCCATCATTGATGGAAAGCATCAGTATATCTACTGCTCCCGGCTGAATGGCACAGACTGGCATCTTCTGTCGGTGATGCCCTACGAGGCCCTGGACAGTGCGGTGCACTCCTTGGATATGACCCGCCAGTATGCCATGCTGACTGCAGGGGGCGTGATGCTTGCCGGATTTCTGATTGTGTTCATTCTTTATTACCGGATGTCCAGGCAGCAGCTGAGGGATTTGCAGCGGGCTGAGCAGGAGTCAGCGAAGGCAAGCCAGGCGAAAAGTGAATTCCTCTCCAGCATGAGCCACGATATCCGCACACCTATGAACGGTATTGTGGGGATGACGGCCATTGCCAGGGCGAATATCGGCGATCAGGCTAAGGTGGCAGATTGTCTGGGAAAGATTTCTATGTCCAGCAAGCATCTGCTGGGGCTGATCAATGATGTGCTGGATATGTCAAAGATCGAGAGCGGAAAGCTGTCCCTGAATACCTACATGGTTTCCCTCCAGGAGACCATGGACAGTATTGTCACCATTGCCCAGCCTCAGGTAAAGGCCAAGCATCAGCATTTTGACATTTTTATCCGGAATATTCAGACGGAGAACGTCTACTGCGACAGTGTGCGCCTGAATCAGGTGCTGCTGAATCTGATCTCAAATGCAGTGAAATTCACCCCTGAGGAGGGGACCATTAATATCTTTTTGGATCAGGAGGATTCTCCCAAGGGGGATAACTATGTGCGCTGCCATTTCCGGGTGAAGGATACGGGAATCGGGATGTCGGCTGAGTTTCAGAAGACGATCTTTGAACAGTTTACCAGAGAGCAGAGCCGGGAGGTGCATCAGACAGAGGGCTCCGGCCTGGGCATGGCCATCACCAAAGCCATTGTGGAGATGATGGAGGGCAGCATAGAATTGCAAAGCGCCCCGAACCAGGGCAGTGAATTCCATATTGTGCTGGATTTTGAGCGGGCAGAGATAAAGGAGTCCGATATGATTCTTCCGCCCTGGAGGATGCTGGTGGTGGATGATAATATGGACCTGGGGAAGAGCGTGGTTTCTTCCTTAAGGGAGATCGGGGTGACGGCGGAGTGGGCTTCAGGCGGCAGGATGGCCATCCAGATGGCAAGGCAGCACCACGCAGTGGGGGATGATTACCAGATTATCCTGATGGACTGGAAGATGCCGGAGATGGACGGACTTCAGACTACAAAGGAGCTGCGCAGGCATTTGGGCGACGACGTGCCGATCCTGATTATCTCTGCTTACGATTGGAGCGATATCGAGGAGGAGGCCAGGGCGGCCGGCGCCCAGGGCTTTATCGCCAAGCCGCTCTTTAAATCAAACCTGTTTTTAGGGCTGAGTCCCTTTATGCTGAAGGAGGATAAGGAGGAAGCAAGGGAGTCAGAGGATTCGCTGCAGTTTCGGGGGAAGAGGATCCTTCTGGCGGAGGATAATGATTTAAACTGGGAGATCGCCCAGGAGATCCTATCAGAGGCAGGATTCCAGCTGGATCGGGCGGAGAATGGAAAGGTTTGTGTGGAAAAGTTCCAGGAAGCTTCTCCTGGTTATTACGATGTTATTCTCATGGATATCCGCATGCCGGTGATGAATGGATACGATGCGGCGTCAGCTATCCGGGCCCTGGAGCGAAGGGATGCGGATCTTCCCATTATCGCTATGACAGCGGATGCCTTTACAGAGGATATCCAGCGCAGCCTGGCCTGCGGCATGAATGAACATATTGCCAAGCCCATAGACTTAGATCATCTGATGCAGATTTTGCGTCAATATCTCAGCGGCGAATAGCTGCTGCTGTGAGCGCAGGGCTATAAAACGCAGCGAATAGTTGCTGTATACAGGAAGTTTTTCTTTACTTTTTCCTCTGAATTGTTTAGAATAGAGTTAAACAATAGCAGGGAGAAGTATTATGTACATACATAAAAGGGAGAGTCAGCCGGCTACAGCGGATCAGGTTTTTAAGCAGATCCTGCGGCGCATCATAAAGCTGAAGCTGGAGCCGGGACAGCTGATCAGCGAGAACCAGATGGCTAAGGAGTACGGGGTCTCCCGGACGGTTATCCGCACGGTTTTCGCACGCCTTCAGCAGCTGGGATTCTTAGAGATCTACCCCCAGAGAGGCACATACATCAGCCTGATTGATCTCCATCATATCGAGGATCTCCTGGTCCTCAGAACCGCGGTAGAGAAGGAGGTAATCTACGAGATGTTTACCTCCCTGGGCCCTATGGAGAAAAATACACTGGTGCAGCGGCTGGAGGAGAACCTGGAGGAGCAGGAGAAGTGCCGGGCGGAGATCGACTATTCCGGAAGGTTTCCACGCATTGATTCCGCCTTTCACAAGATTATGATCGACAGTGTAGGGCGATATCAGCTGGTGGACATGCTGGGTGATTTGATGTATCACGTGGCCCGCTGGCGGAATTTTGACGTGGCCTTTGACAAGCGGATTCCGGAGCTTATCGTCCAGCACCGGGATATTGTGGAGGCCATTAAGGCGGAGGATTTAAGCCTGGCGCAGCAGAAGATGGCGGATCATCTGGAGACCATCACCTCTATTTCCGACCGGGCGGTGGCTCAGTATCCCACCTATTTCCGGGTTTAGCCTGGAAGGGACTGCAGGGAAGCGTATTGTGCAGATTTTCACAACCGTTTCTTAGATTCAAAAAGATATTGTGCAAGTTTGCCAAGGCTTTTTATGCAAAACGTATATTATTAAAAAAGTATAAAACTTCTATTTACTTTTTTTTGAAAATTTGTTATAATGTCACCATGAATAAAAGGAAAGCTTACCAGGAGCGGTAAGCTGTTTCTTGAGGGACAGCTTGTATACTAGAGTACAATATTTTTTATTGTGCAGAAATTTGTAAGTATCCATGTGCAGGCCATATCCTGCTAATAATTTTAAGTTTACTTGTATACTAGAATACTATATCTGTCTTTTTTCTTTTGCTTTAAATTGATAAAAAAATGACGATTAATCAAAGAGGTTCAGCGCATGTTTACATTAGGCATTGATATTGGTTCTACAACATCAAAAGCAGTAATTCTTAAGGATGGCCGGGAAATCGTTTCCTCCTCCATCGTGATAGCCACGGTGGGGACAGATGGAGTTTCCAGGGCCATTGATCATGTTTTGGAGGAAAGTGGTCTGACGAAGGAGGATATCGCCGGCACAGTGGCTACAGGCTACGGACGCCAGACCTATGAGGGAGCAGATTTTCAGGTAAGTGAGCTCACCTGCCATGCACTTGGCGTACATCATGTCTGCCCGGATGCAGGGACGGTGATCGATATCGGAGGCCAGGACGCCAAGGTTCTTTCTCTGAATGGCCAAGGGCGGATGGTTAACTTTGTGATGAATGATAAGTGTGCCGCCGGCACAGGGCGCTTCTTAGACGTGATGGCGAATATCCTGAAGCTGGATATCTCCCAGCTGGAGGTGGAGGCGGCGAAAGCGGTGAATGTGGTGAATATTTCCAGCACCTGCACCGTATTTGCCGAGTCGGAGGTGATTTCCCAGCTTGCGGCGGGCACCGATATCCCGGATCTGGTGGCTGGCATCTGCCAGTCCGTGGCTACCAGGGTGGCCTCCTTAGCCAGGAGAGTAGGCATCAAGGAGCAGGTGTTTATGAGCGGCGGCGTGGCCAGGAACGCGGGAGTGCGGAACGCCATGGCAAAGGAGCTGGGAGTGGAGATCCAGTATCACCCCATGGCTCAGCTTATGGGGGCTCTGGGAGCTTCCCTGTATGCCTTCGATAAGAAAAAATAGCGGCTATTTACAGCTACAAATAAGCAGGAAGCCCAAAGCGGCTTTCAGGGGATAAAGAAGGATACGTCCCCGGTTCATGAACCTGTGAGCCGGAGGCGATCTATATAAAAAGCGATGCGCTGTGAAAGCGTGGAACGGCAGCGGTCCGTGCCCATTCGCACAGGCGGCTGTACGGAAAAATAAAGGAGGTTTTTCATTATGGCAGAAGAAGTTAAGAAAAGCAGGCCGGCACCAGACCCCAATTCCGCGAAGTTTAAGCTGGGGCAGATAGCTGCAAAGGCTTACAGCGATGCCATGGAAGCAAAGAAGCGGGGGGAGAAGATCGGATGGTGCGCCAGCAACTTCCCGGTGGAGATCCCGGCGACCTTGGGTCTGTATGTTTGCTATCCGGAGAATCAGGCGGCCGGCATTGCTGCAAGAGGCGGCGGCGAGCGTATGTGTAATGTAAGCGAGGGCGACGGCTACTCTAACGATATCTGTGCTTACGCCAGAATTTCCCTTGCATACGCCAAGTTAAAGGAAGCCCCGGAGCAGGATATGCCCATGCCGGATTTCATGCTTTGCTGCAATAACATCTGCAACTGTATGATCAAGTGGTATGAGAATATTGCCAAAGAGCTGAACATTCCCATGATTATGATCGACATCCCCTTTAACCCGGATTATGAAGTGTCGGATGCAGAGACCGAGTACATCAAGGCTCAGTTCTGGGATGCTATCCACCAGCTGGAGGAGATCACAGGCAAGAAGTGGACGGACGAGCAGTTTAAGAAGGTAATGGAGTACTCCGGACGGGCCAGCCGCGCATGGATCGAGGCTACCTCCCAGGCGAAGTATGTTCCTTCTCCATTTAATGGATTTGACCTGCTGAATCACATGGCAGTTATGGTTACCGCCAGAGGTACTGCACAAGCCGGCGACGCCATGGAGACTCTGTTAAAGGAATACATAGACAACCACGAGAAGGGCGTATCCACCTTCCGCGCAGAGGAGAAGTACCGGATCATGTTCGAGGGAATTGCCTGCTGGCCGTGGCTGCGTGTTACCTCCACCGGATTAAAGAGCCGGGGCATTAACATGGTAACCACCATTTATGCAGATGCCTTCGGATTTATCTACGATGACTTTGACGGAATGTGCCGCGCTTATGCTAATGTACCCAACTGCATGAACTTAGAGCACTCCAGAGACAAGAGAGTGAAGCTCTGCAGAGAGAATCACGTAGAGGGCCTTCTGGTGCATACCAACCGTTCCTGTAAGCTGTGGTCCGGATTTATGCCGGAGATGAGCCGCCAGATCGGCGAGGCCTGCGGTATTCCGGTAACCTCCTTCGACGGCGACCAGGCAGATCCCAGGAACTTCTCGGAAGCGCAGTATGACACCCGGGTTCAGGGCCTGATGGAAATTATGGAAGCAAATAAAGGAGGGAACGAATGATGAAAGGAAAGGAATTATTAGCTCAGCTTCATGAAGCAGCTTCATCTCCGAAAAAGCAGCTGGAGAAATACCTGGCACAGGGGAAAAAGGTTGTGGCCGTGGCTCCGGTTTACACTCCCAATGAGATTATCCACTCTATGGGTCTGGTTCCCATGGGCGTGTGGGGCGCAGATGTGGAGATTAATGAGGCAAAGAAGTACTTCCCGGCATTCATCTGCTCCATTATGCAGACAGCCCTGGAGCTGGGGATTAAGGGCGAGTACGACGGCGTGTCCGCCATCGTGATTCCCTCCCTCTGCGACTCCTTAAAATGTCTGGGACAGAACTGGAAATACGCAGTGAAGAATATCCCCTTCATTCCCATGACCTATCCTCAGAACCGGAAGCCGGACTACGGCAAGAAGTTCACCAAGGCTGGATATGCCCGGGTCATCAGTGACTTAACCATCGCTACCGGGGCGCAGTTCTCCGAGTTTGCCCTGGCTGAGTCCATCAAGGTATATAATGAGCACAATGCGGTAATGCGGGAATTCGCTGAGATTGCAGCGGATGCGGACATTACGGCAGCTGCGAGAAACGACGTGTTTAAGAGCGCCTGGTTCATGCTTCCGGAGGAGCACACCGCCATTGTGAAGAAGCTGAATGAAGCATTAAAGGCAGGTCCTAAGGCAAAAGGAAAGCTTCGGGTTCTGGTAACCGGAATCCTTGCAGATTCTCCAAGCCTGTTAAAGATCTTCGACGAAAATGGCGTCAAGGTTGTATTTGACGATGTGGCTCATGAGTCCAGACAGTATAGGACCGATGTGCCGGATATGGAAAATCCTGTGGATGCCATGGCTCAGAAGTTTGCGGATATGGGCAACTGCACCTTGCTCTATGACCCGGATAAGAACCGTGTGGATTACATCGTTGAGCAGGCAAAGGCCCACAAGGCGGACGGGGTGATCGTTCTGATGACCAAGTTCTGCGATCCGGAGGAGTTCGACTATGTGCCCATCAAGCGCGCTTGTGCGGCGGCAGGCTTAAAGCACCTGAATATCGAGGTGGACCGTCAGATGGTGAACTACCAGCAGGCAGCCACCATGGTTCAGGCATTTAAGGAGATGTTTTAGGTAAATTAATTTTGGGGATAAGCTAACTTGAAATGTTTGGGAGATATTTTCCTTAGGTAGAATAGGAGACAACAGTATGATTAGCAAAGATAAGATGTCGGTAACAGTAGGCGTGGCATTCGTATGGTTTACCACCCAGTTCGGCGGCGGATTCGCATCCGGCAACCAGCTGCGTCAGTATTTCGTGCAGTTTGGTATTTGGGCATTTATAACCTGTATTATGGCTCAGTGCATCGGTGCATTTTATCAGTGGTACGCACTGAAGTATGCAAAGAAACATGAGGTTTACGATTATAAGAGCTTTAACGACAGCTTTTATGGAAAATATTCCTTTATCTTTTCCAACCTCTATGAATTAGTATATCTGGTAACCATCTGCGTGGCCCCGGCGGCAGCATTCGCAACGGGCGTGAGCACTATGGAAAGCGCATTTGGGATCAATCACTGGGTAGGAACCATTTTTGTTGGTATTTTTATCTTTATCGTAGCTGTATACGGCACGAATGTAGTTCGGAAGGTGGCTGCCACTCTTTCCGTGCTCATCGTAGCAGGTTTGTTTATCGTTTATATCCCCAATATCGCAGCACAGTGGGGAAGCATCTCTGCGAATATTTCCGCCAGCGCAGCCAGCCCTGCACCGGTAGGAAAGGCATTCTGGACCGGCATCGTGTACGCAGCCTTCCAGCTGGCTTCCATCGGATTATTAGTTCAGCACTCTAAGCCATTCTCCAGCCCGGATGATGCAAAGACCTCCATGCTGTACGGCTTAGGCGTAAACGCAGTTATCTGCTTAATGGCAGTATTAGGACTGATGGCCATCACCGATGATCCGGAGTTTGCCACCGCCAGCATCCCGCTGTTAATTCTGGTAAATAAGGGCGTGGCCCCAGGGCTTCTCCGTCCCATTATTTCCATCCTGATCGTATTAGGCTCTGTATCCACCGCTGTTAATATGATCGCCGGCATGTCCAACCGTGTATGCTCTGCTCTGGATAAGAGCTTTGACCCCACGGCGAAGCCTGGAAAGAACGTTATCATCGTTACCTTTGTCTGCACCGTTGTGGCATTCCTCATCGCACAGCTTGGTCTGAATAAGATCGTGTCCGTAGGCTATGCTTACCTGGGCTATCTGACCATCCCGGTGGTTATGATTCCTTACGTAGTGCACATGATCGTTACCAAGGGCAGCGCAGACAAGGCATTCCAAAAATAGTTTTGTTAACCGGAACTGAAAGGAGAGTAATATTATTATGAGCAAACCACTTGAAGGCGTTAAGGTTGTAGAGCTTGCTACCTTTATCGCAGCTGCTTCCGCAGGCCGCTTTATGGCTGATTTGGGAGCTGATGTAGTGAAAATCGAGTCCGCTAAGGGAGACCCCTTACGTCACACCGCTCCCTCTGAGGGACGTCCCTTAGATATGTATGAGAACACCACCTGGGATCTGGAGAATGGCAATAAACGCTGCATCTCCCTGAATATGAAGGATCCTGCAGGCAAGGAGGCATTCTTTAAGCTCCTGGACCAGGCGGATGTGCTGATTACCAACTGGCGTGTGCAGGCTCTCCAGAGAGCTGGCCTTGACTATGAGACCCTGAAGGTGAAATATCCCAAGCTGGTTTACGCTATCTGTACCGGATACGGCGAGTACGGCCCGGATAAGGATCTCCCCGGCTTTGACTTCACCGCATTCTTCGCAAGAGGCGGATACTTTGATTCCCTCCGTCAGCGGGGTACCGTTCCCTTTAACGGCGTTCCGGGCCTTGGCGATCACAATGTAGGCATGAACCTGGCAGCTGGTATCCTGGCAGCCTTATATCAGGCTAAGACCAAGGGCATCGGCGAGAAGGTAGAGACCTCCCTCTTTGAGAGTGCCGTTTACAACATGGGTATGATGGTGCAGGCATCCAACTACGAGGGCATCGCCCAGCAGTATCCCATCGATGTAAGAGAAGGAGCGAACCCCTTCAATGCAGCCTGGAGAACTAAGGACAACCGTTTCATCCAGACCTGTATGCCGGATTACAATACCTACTATAAGAAGTTTATCGCAGCCATCGGCCGGGAGGATCTGGTTGAGAATGAGAATTACTTCCCCATCCTTACCTGCCAGGCCAAGGGACTTGGAACTGAGGTATATGATATTGTAATGGAGCAGTTTATGACCAAGACAGCAGAAGAGTGGCGTCCCATTCTGGAAGCTGCCGACATCCCCTTTGCCCTGTGCCAGAACTGGATTGAGATCCGCAATGACAAGCAGGCAGAGGCAAATAACTGCTTCTACGATATGAAGTACTCCAATGGCAATACCAGAAGACTGGTTCGTCTTCCTGTGAAGTTTGAGGAGATGGGCGTGCCGGAGTACAAGCCAGGCCCATTGATCGGCGAGCAGGGACCGGAGATCCTGAAGGAATTAGGCTATGATGATGCACAGATTCAGGAAATGCAGGAGAAGGGAACCCTGTTTGTGTGGAAGGATGAAAGAAAGTAGTACATAAATGTACCAGGGCTGCCTGAAGCTGTATCGGGATAATCCTTATCCCCAGGCAGCCCTTCAACAAAATCCTACTTGTATACAAGTCGTGAGGAGATTATGGAACTGACAAATAAAACCATAAGCCAGTGCCTGAGAGAGCAGGCAGGGCGAAATGGGGACCGTCCGGCCATGGAGATGGGAGATTGGAGCTGTACCTTTCGGGAGCTGGATCGGATATCCGACTACCTGGCCGGGCATATGGGGCGCTGGTATGGAATTAAGAAGGGCACCCATGTGGGGATTTGGAGCGTGAACAGCCCCAACTGGGTGTTTACCTTCCTGGCTCTGACAAAGATCGGCGCAGTGCCGGTATTAATCAATACCTGCTATAAGCAGGAGGAGATTAAGGGGATACTCAATTATTCTGATGTGGAGGTGCTGTACTATGGCTCCGGGTACAAGACGATTCTCTATGATGATATCGTGGCCTCCATCCGGAAGGATACGCCGAAGGTGAGGCACTTCGTCCATATCGATGAGAAGGAAGCAGGAACCTGGATGCATGATGAGGATTTTTCCAGACGTGAAAGATCCCAGGATGCCCTGGCAGAGACAGAGGGGAAGAAGGAGCAGGTTTCCGCTACGGATCCTTTCTGCATGATCTTTACCTCTGGGAGTACCTCCCTGCCTAAGGGCGTGATGCTCAGCCATTACAATGTGGTGAATAATTCCGCCACCATGATAGAATCCATGAGCTGGACGCCGGAGGATAAGATGTGCATTACAGTCCCCCTGTTCCACTGCTTCGGTATCACCGCAGGGATCGTTTCCTGCATTCAGGGCGGCATGTGTATGCACCTCATCCCCTATTTTAAGACAGGCAAGGTGTGGGACGCCATCGATCAGCATCACTGTACGGTGCTTAACGGGGTTCCCAGCATGTTTCTGGCCCTGATACGCCGGACTGAGTACAAGGATCGGCGATCGGACGGCTTAAAGTCCGGAATCATAGCCGGCTCCCCGGTGACAAAGGATGAATTTCAGGAGATCTGCCAGCGCTTTTCCAGCATGCATCTCCAGCCCTCCTATGGGCAGACCGAGACCTCTCCCTGCGTCACCATCGCGGATTGGGATGAGCCTAATGAAGAGAAGGCGGTTTCCGCAGGAAGAGTGGCAGAGCACGTCCAGGTCCGGATCTGCGATCTGGACACCGGCAGAGTGCTGGAGGACGGCCAGCCCGGCGAGATCCAGGTAAAGGGCTATAATGTAATGTCCGGATACTATAATCTCCCCGCGGCCAATGAAAAAGCATTTACCGGGGATGGCTGGCTTAGGACCGGGGATATCGGCAGGTTTGATGAGAAGAAGGAGCTGCATATCACCGGAAGGATTAAGGAGATGATCATCCGGGCCGGGGAGAACATCTCTCCCCAGGAGATCGAGCAGGCCATCCGTCCCCTGCCCTGGGTGGGCCAGGTGAAGGTGGTAGGCGTTCCGGCAGAGGTGCTTCAGGAGGAGATCGCGGCCTGCATCATACCGGCCAAGGGCTGCCAGGTGGATGGAGAAGGGCTGATACAATTCCTGAAGCCGAAGCTTGCCCACTACAAGATACCGGCGTATGTCCTGCCCTTTGAGGAGTTTCCCATGAATGCCAGCGGGAAGATCTACTTAAAGGGCCTGCGGGAATTAGCCCAGGAGCGGGTAGAGCAGATGAAGAAAAAATCATAAGCATCATATAAATCATTAAGGAGGAAATAAGCAATATGGCAGAAGCATTTTTCACAGAGCAGCATGAGTTAATCAGAAAATTAGCCCGTGACTTCGCGGAAAAGGAACTGACAAAAGAGGTTCTGGATCAGGTGGAGGAGACTGAGGAATTTCCGGAAGAAATCCTTACTAAGATGGCGAAGGCCGGATTCTTCGGAATCAAGATCCCCAAAGAGCTGGGCGGCCAGGGCGCAGATGCCCGCTCCTATGTGCTGGTGATGGAGGAGATCGCCCGTGTATCCGGCGTGGCCAGCATCTATGTATCCAGCCCCAACTCCTTATCCGGCGGCCCGCTGCTGCTGGCAGGAAATGACGAGCAGAAGGAGAAATATCTCCGTCCGGTGGTAACCGGCCAGAAGAAGCTGGCATTTGCCTTAACCGAGCCAGGGGCAGGCTCTGACGCAGGAAGTGTTGCCACAGTGGCAAAGAAAGAGGGAGACCACTATGTGCTCAATGGCCGTAAGTGCTTCATCACCATGGCGCCTTTATCTGACTATGCGGTTGTATTTGCAAAAACCGACGTAACCAAAGGAAACCGCGGCCTCTCCGCCTTTGTGGTGGATATGCACGCGCCAGGAGTTTCCTGCGGAAAGCCGGAGAATAAGATGGGTGTGATCGGCTGCGCCACCTCCGACATCATCCTGGATAATGCCATCGTGCCGGAGTGCGACCGTCTGGGCGAAGAGGGCGACGGCTTCAAGATCGCTATGCAGACCTTAAATACCGGACGTCTGGGCGTATCCGCTCAGTCCATCGGCGTGGCTCAGGGCTGTCTGGATGAGGCGGTGAAGTATGCCAAGGAGAGAAAGCAGTTCGGACGTCCCATCGGAAGCTTCCAGGCCATCAGCTTCATGATCGCAGAGATGGCGACTAAGCTTGAGGCGGCGAAGCAGCTGGTTTACAAGGCCGCGTATCTGATGGATACCAAGCAGGATGCCACCTTAAATGCCTCCATGGCCAAGTACTATGCCTCCGAGGTTTGTAACGAGATCGCCCAGAAGGCAGTTCAGATCCACGGCGGATATGGATTTATCAAGGATTACAAGATCGAGAGAATGTTCCGCGACTGCCGCGTATTCACAATCTATGAAGGAACCAGCCAGGTACAGCAGATGGTAATCGGCGGAAAACTGTTAAAGAAATAAGGAGGAAAATAGACTATGAAGATTTTAGTTTGTGTAAAACAGGTGCCGGATACCAATGAGGTAAAAATCGATCCGGTAAAGGGAACCTTGATCCGTGATGGCGTTCCCAGTATCTTAAATCCAGATGATGCCAATGCCTTAGAGGCTGCTCTTCAGTTAAAGGATAAGGATTCCAGCGTACAGGTAGCGGTTCTCACCATGGGACCGCCTCAGGCAAACTACATGCTGAGAGAGTGTCTGGCCATGGGCGCCGACGAGGCTTATCTCTTAAGCGACCGCGCCTTCGGCGGAGCAGATACCTGCGCCACCTCCACCACCATCGCAGCCGGCATTAAGAAGGTTCCCGGGGTGGATGTAATCTTTGCAGGACGTCAGGCTATCGACGGCGATACCGCTCAGGTAGGACCTCAGGTAGCTCAGAGACTGGGCGTTCCGGTAGTGACCTATGTGCAGGATATCCAGATGGGCGACGGCAAGGTGACGGTGCAGCGCCAGATGGAAGACGGCTATGAGGTGATCGAGGTAAAGACCCCCTGCCTGTTAACCTGTGTGAAGGAATTAAATGATCCCAGATATATGTCCGTAGGAGCCATTGTAGATGCCTATAAGAAGGATATTACCATGTGGAACCATGTGGATGTGGCCCTTGACCCGGCAGACTGCGGCTTAAACGCATCTCCCACCCAGGTATTCCGTTCCTTCACCCCGCCTCAGAAGGGCAAGGGCGAGATGCTGTCCGGCACGGTCAGCGAGATGGCAGGCGCTTTAGTTGGCAAACTGGTGGAGAAGCATTTGGTATAAGGAGGAGAGAGCACAATGGCAGTAGTTGTAATCAAGGAAAAATGTAAAGGATGTACAAAGTGTGTAAAGAGCTGTCCCTTTACCGCCATTACCATGGAAGAGAAGAAGGCTATGATCGGCGGCGCATGTACCGGATGCGGACAGTGTGTGGATGCATGTCCATTCGGTGCGATTGAGAAGACAGACGACGGCAAGGAAGCCGCAGACTTAAGCGCATACCATGGGGTATGGGTATTTGCAGAGCAGAGGGAAGGCAAGCTGATGCAGGTAGCCATCGAGCTCTTAGGCGAGGGCCGGAAGTTAGCCCAGGCCGTAGGCTGCGAGCTGTGCGCCGTATTATGCGGAAGCGGCGTAGAGGGCTTGGCAGGAGAGCTGTTTGAGTACGGCGCAGACAAGGTTTACTATGCCGACGCGCCAGAATTAAAGCAGTATACCACCGACGCCTACACCAAGGCCATCTATGAGGCCATCACCACCTATAAGCCGGAGATCGTGCTCCTTGGCGCAACCCACATCGGCCGTGACTTAGGCCCCTGCCTGGCTGTAAAGTGCAACACCGGCTTAACCGCAGACTGCACCAAGCTGGAGATCAATCCGGAGACCAAGGGCATCATGCAGACCCGTCCTGCATTCGGCGGAAACCTGATGGCAACCATCGTATGCCCCAACCATCGTCCCCAGATGTCTACAGTACGTCCCGGCGTAATGGAGAAGGCGGAGCGCCAGGCTGGCAGAACCGGCGAGCTGGTGAAGCTTTCTGTAAGCTTTGCTGAGGACGATATCCGCACCAAGGTGCTGGAGGTAGTAAAGAGTGCTAAGGAGATGGTATCCTTAACCGACGCTTCTGTGATCGTATCCGGCGGTATGGGACTTGGGAAGCCTGAGGGCTTTGATGTATTAAAGCAGCTGGCAGCAAAGCTGGGCGGAACCATCGCAGCCTCCAGAGCAGCCGTGGATGCAGGCTGGATCGATCACGCATACCAGGTAGGCCAGACCGGTACTACCGTTAAGCCGAAGATCTACTTCGCCTGCGGTATCAGCGGCGCTATCCAGCACGCGGCAGGCATGCAGGATTCCGGGCTGATCGTGGCCATCAATACCAATGAGAACGCCCCCATCTTCGATATCGCAGATATCGGAATCGTAGGGGATCTGTATAAGGTAATTCCGGCTATTATGGAAGAGCTGGATAAGCTGCCGGAGAAATAAATTGTAAAGCAATTTATGAAGAAACTCCTGTTATTCATTAGCTTTGAAGGATAACAGGAGTTTTTCGGTTACTGCTCACGGCCCTGCCGTGCCCAGTAACGCTTTCGCGAATCAGGAGGAAAAAGTAAGATATGTTACGGGAACAGATTGAAGAGGTGCTGCCTGGGATTTACCGGCTGCCAGTGCCCTTGAAGGGGAATCCCTTAAAGGAGTTAAACAGCTATGCGATCCGGGGAAGCGGCGAGGGGGAAGGTGGTAAGCATCTTTTAATTGATGTGGGCTTTCGCACCGAATCCTGCAGAGAGGAGCTTTTAGAGGGGCTTTCCCTTCTGGGGATCCAGATGGAGGATACAGATATCCTGGTCACCCATCTTCACGCGGATCACTGCGGGAACGGGCCGGATCTGATAAAGGAAGGAAATAAGATTTACATCAGCCGGGTGGACGGGGAGTTTATCCTGGGAAATGGCAAGGAGGATGGAGTAGCTGTCCTTCACAATATCCGGGTAGAACGTTTAAGAAGGAATGGGATCCAGGAGGAGCTGATCCAGGAAATGCTGGCCTCCACGCCCTCCAAGAACTTGGCTCCGGACAGGAGCTACCGAGATTACACATTATTAGATGAAGGGGACGAATTAAAGGCAGGAGACTATACCTTAAAAGCAGTTTACACCCCAGGCCATACTCCGGGGCAGATGTGCTTTGAAATCCTGGGAACCGGCGCCATGCTCCTTGGAGACCATGTGCTCTTTGACATTACCCCGAATATCACCGACTGGCCGGGGATGGAGGATGCCCTGGGCTCCTATCTGGACAGTCTGGAAAAGATCGATGGCTATGAGGTGACCCTCCCCCTTCCCGGACACCGGAAGCCGGCAGACTTTCACCAGCGGATTAAAGCCCTGAAGGCTCATCACCAGAGAAGGCTTGAGGAGTGCCGTCAGGTGATAAAGAAGCTGGGGAAGGCAAGGCTTTATGAGATTACCGGAAATATGACCTGGAAAATCCGGGCAAACAGCTGGGACGACTTCCCGCCGGCGCAGCGGTGGTTCGCTCTGGGGGAGTGCCTGTCCCACATAGACCACTTGAAGAAAACCAATCAGATTACCCAGCATGAAGAAGGAGGACAGATCTGGTATGAAGCTTAATCGATGGGTGTACGCCTTTGTAGGCGTGGTAACCCTGCTGCTGGCAGGGCTTGTGTATGCGTGGAGCGTGCTGTCTCTGCCTCTGGCAGCTTATTTTACCCAGTGGAGCAAGGCGCAGCTGTCTCTGACCTTTACCATCTGTATGATGTGCTTTTGCTTCGGATGTATGGCTGGCGGGATGACCGCCGGAAAGCTGAATGTGAAGTTTAATGTGTGGATTTCCGGGCTTTTATTCTTCGTCGGCTTTTTCATCGCAAGCCGGGCCCAGTCACCGGCGGTGCTTTATCTGGGCTATGGGGTGCTCTGCGGCTTTGCCTCCGGCTTTGTGTATAACGCAGTGCTGAGCACCATGAGCGGCTGGTTTCCGGATAAGCAGGGCTTGATCTCCGGCATCCTTCTCATGGGCTTCGGCATCAGCTCCTTTATCGTGGGAAAGGTCTACCAGGCAGTAACTCCCTCCGGAGAAGGGGTGGAGGCCTGGCGGAATTCCTTTTTCTGGTTCGGAGTTATCTTAGTGGCAGTGCTTTTTGTCTGCGGCTTCTTCTTCGTGAAGCCGGAGAAGAAGGATCTGGAAGCCTTAGGAATCACCGGGGCAGGGAAGAAGAAGGCCTCCGGAGAGGGGCTGGATATCGACACAAAGCAGATGCTGATGCGGCCCAGCTTCTGGCTCTTCTTCCTATGGACCATCGCCATGGGCGGGGCCGGGATGGCGCTCATCAGCCAGGCCAGCGGTATCGCTAAGGAGGTAGGGCCCCAGGTAGCGGCAGGAACCATCGCTACGGTGGTGGGCCTGATCTCCATCTTTAATGGGCTGGGGAGAGTGTTCTTCGGAAATCTGTTTGACAAGAAGGGGCGCCGGGTGACGATGACGGTGGTGGGGCTTGCCTTCGCCCTGTCTTCCCTGATCCTGGCGGCGGCCTTAGGCTTTAAGGCCTTCCCGCTGATCATCCTGGGCTTTGTGTGCTGCGGCTTCTCCTACGGAGGCTTAAATCCCAGTATATCCGCCTTTGTCAACTCCTCCTACGGGCCGAAGCATTACCCCATGAATTTTTCTGTGATGAACTTAAATCTTCTGGCGGCTTCCTTCGGAGGGACCATCGCGGGAATGCTCTTCGATGCAAGTGGGTCTTATATGACCACCTGCATGTATATGATCGGGAGCGGGATCGTGAGCCTGGTGTTTACGGGGCTGATTCGGAAGGTGTAGCGCGTAGAGAAGTGCAGTGTGTAGAAAAGTGTAGTAATTCGAAATGTGCAGAAATTAGAAATGAGAGAGGCTAAGATGCAGGAATAACCAGTGGTTATGCCTGGGCTTAGCCTCTTTCAATTAATCAGCTGGATTAGATAAGAAGGCCAAAGAGCTGATTGAAATCATCCGCAGCAACCCATTTCAGACACCGCCTGTCTATGAAGGATTAGTAGGGAATTTGCAGGGATTTTATTCAAGAAGGATTAATATTCAGCATCGGTTGGTATATCAGGTGTATCAGGAAACGGTTAGTGTAGATGGTACAGTATACCAGGGAACCTTGAAAATTATACGGATGTGGACACATTACAAGAAAGTGTGCGTTTTGACGCACACGTGCGCCAGAGCGCGGCTGCGACAGCAGCCACTTTCCTCTGCGCGGAGTGCGCATCCCCCGGAGGGTTTTGTTCTATAGAACGCACTTTCCTATAAAATGAAAAGATAAGATAACGACTTATAGTTTCTCCCCGTGTTTCAAACTCAGCATATCCCCATATTGCTGCACCAGACTTGTCTCTAAGGCAGCAAACTGGGGAATATATTCTTTTATAATTCGATTTACCAGTTCTTTTGCTTCATTACCATCATAGATATGGGACATGTCATTTCGCTCCTTCAGCATGCGCAGCCAGAGCTCTCCATCAAAGAATGGATAGACAGCATAGGCCTCTTTAATAATACTTCTTGGAGACCCTGTTACTGCGGCAGGGCGTCCCTCATAAGTCAATAATACTTTCAATAATTTCCAGCCAAGCTCGAACTGAATGGAGAATTTATCAATAATCCCGCTGATGATAAATTCATTCTCTAAATTTTCCTTGTGAGCTTGCTCTAAGATTCGTAGATTGGAACAATAATTTTCATACTTCTTCATATAAAATGATTCCTTCCCTGTCAATGGATTCCCGAAGCTCCTTTGATATCAGCAGATTTAGATTAATCACATCATATTTTAAGGGGGTGGAGGTTTCCTCGTCCACATCAAAGGTAAAATGGAGGATGTCCCCACCTGACACGGCTAAGTCGATATCACTGGCACGGTGGTAGTCGCCCCTGGCTCTGGAACCAAAAAGAACGACCTGGCGGATGTGGTATTTTTCTGCCAGCTGGCAAATCTCATTGATGAGAGCTTCACTCAATCCAGTTTTTTTCATAGGAATACCTCTGTCTCATAGATCTCTTCTTTCAGTATATTCTAAAAACAGATTCCCATCAACTATTATTTTAAATATTCTGTCCTTTATAGGCAATGCCTTGAGGGATACTGGCTATGAATCGTAAGTAATGGTATGATCCTTTTCAGATAAAAATGAAAGCCAAAAATTAATATTTGCAAGAAAATGTACAAGGGGCTGCATTGACTGACAGCACAAAAAAACAGGCTGTCAAAAATAGCCTGCAGGTTTCACAGATTATATCCTTCTGCGAAATGGAATAATTGGAAATTTTCATTTCTCCTATAAGTTATATCGGCACTATTTTACACGATTTAAGTGATATTTGCAATAGATTAAATATTTTTTCAACATTTTGGCAGGAAAAACGGTCCTTATCCAGGCAGATGGATAGGAGAAAACCGTGGAAATATCACGGTTTGTGGTCATTTTTATGGTCAAAAATCCTGGCAAGGGACACGGCATAATTGGACGGAAGGAGAAAACATGGGAAGGCATGGAGAGAATATACGAAGGAGAAATGACGGAAGATGGGAGGGGCGGTATAAGGCGTTTGATAAAAAGAAGGGCCGGTACATTTATCGCTCTGTATATGGCCGTGCCTACGAAGAGGCAAAGGAAAAGCTTACAAAAGCGAAACTAGGGCTTACCTATCAGCTGGAGAAAAAGCAGCGCAGGGAAGAGGCGGACAGCCAGAAATCAGCTGCCAGCTCCAGTCTGATGCTGCCATTTTCCCATGCAGCCGAGGAATGGCTGGAAGAAATCCAGGAGAAGCGGAAGTATTCCACCTATGTAAAATACTATACGGTCTACAAAATTCATCTTGCAAATGTGGTTGGTTCATGCTCTCTTTCTTCCGCTTCGTCCGCCGAGCTGGAAAAAAAGATTTTTGACCACATATCAGAAGGAGCCCGGTCAGAAAGCCTGCGGAAAAGTATTTATTGTGTAGTGAACCAGGTACTAAGGTTTGCAAATATAAAGTATTCTCTGGGTATTCCCCTGCTGGAAAATCCATCCATAAAGCCAAAGAAAAAGACCGTAGCCATTCTTTCCAAGGCAGAGCAGGCCAGGCTATTTTCCGGGATTTACCATGAGACAGATAAATATAAAATTGCGGTGCTCCTTTGCTTACATACAGGACTGCGCCTTGGGGAGCTGTGCGCACTTCAGTGGTCCGATCTGGATTTTCATACCATGACGCTGCTGGTAAACCGGACCGTACAAAGGATCACCGTACAGCAATGCCAGCAGGCAGCCAGGACATTTCTCCTGGAATCAGAGCCGAAAAGTGAAAGCTCCAGGAGAACCATACCTCTGACGGCTGAGATGGTGGAATTACTGGCACAGCTGAAGGGAAGCCAGCCCTATATATTTGGAGGAAACAAGCCATTGGAACCAAGGACGATGCAATACTGGTTCCAAAGGATCGGAAAGGAGGCAGGGATCCACGGCCGGAGCTTTCATATCCTCCGCCATACCTTTGCCACAAATTGTATAGAAAACCATATGGATGTGAAGTCATTAAGCGAAATCCTTGGACATTCCGATGTTAAAATCACCCTGAACCGCTACGTGCATCCCACTATGGATGCAAAGCGTAAGCAGCTGGGGGTGCTCTTGGATTTTTATGGTCAAATTTGTGGTCAGGCAGTGCAAAAAAGGACGTATTTATAGATTGCCCGGGAGATTTTCGCAGAAGGATATATTCTGCGAAAATATAAATGTCAGTTGGAATTTATTCCAATTCCGTTCCATTATAACGGTTTTATAAGGAAAGCAGCGACACTTTTTAACCCATAAGCCGCGCGATTCACTGAGAGCAGGAACAAAAAATGGAAAAAGAAAAGGGAATCACCAAAACGGTCTGGCAGCATACAGAAAGGCTTCCAGAGGAAACCATGGAATTCTTAAAAGGGATCGCTGCAGATTACGCCAGGGTAAAGGCCTGTGTATATGAACGATACTCCGGGATCAAGAGCCTTGGGAAGCTTTCCTCTGTCTACGACATTATGACAGAGATGCGCCACTGTGGGCTGCGGGAGCAGCTGGATCTGCCTTCCGTCTACTATGAGCTGGCAGTGCGGGACGGAGTTACGGACATCAAAAGCACATGGGGAATGCTAAAAAACAAGCTGCGGGCATTAATCACTGCTAATGAGAACTTAAGCGGCGGGGATCGGATGTACCTCAGGACCGTTTTAAAGCTGGATAAGATATATGCCGCAGTCCTGAACCGGGAGCCCTACCCCATGCCGGAAAAAGCCGCCGGGCTGAATCTGGACGCAGACCACTTAAACCGTCTCAATAACCTTCTCAGAAGGCTTACCAGAAAATACCAGATGAGGCCGGCAGCAGGCCGGGCGGACAGCTTTAGCGTGTCGCCGGCAGGGTATTCCTATAAGGACAATGTCCTCTATTTAGTATCCAGGATTCCCAGAAGGAGAGTTCCCATCCCCCTGAAGGATCCGAAAACCAGCACCAGGCAGATCCGGATCTGCATCAAGGAAGACTGCGCCGTAATCGCCATCCCGACCCAGGTAAAAAGGCAGACACACCCAGACTATCAGAACACGATTTTCCTTCATCTGGGCTATCAAACCATGTGCACCCTGTCATCCGGAAGGACCTACGGGGAAAAGCTGGGAGAATTATCCACAGAGAAATCCCAGCGCCTGATGGAAAAAAACCGGGAGCGCAGCAGGGCTCGGGCAAAATACAAGGAAAGCCTTGCCCAGGGGGACGAGAAACGGGCAGATGAGATCAAGACGAATAACCTGGGCCTGCAAAAATACAGCCGTCAAAAGAAGCGGGAGCAGGCAAAGCTGGAAACCTATATCAATGCAGAGCTGAACCGGATGCTGGAGACGGAAAAGCCGGGAAGGATCGTCACAACAAAGCCAGTCACCATCAATAAAACAAAATTCCAGTATAAACCCTCTAACCGGAGGATAACCGAGGGAGCCGGAGGGTATGTAAGGAAACGGCTGACGCAGAAATGCCTGGCAAATAACATCGAGGTGACCGAGATTCACTCCAAAGGAACCGGGAAAATCTGTTCCAACTGCGGGATGGAAGGGAAGCGGCTGGCAGAAGGATTTCTCTGTAAAAGCTGTGGCTATCAAACCACAATCGCCCTGAACGGGGCCCGAAATATTGAGAAGAAATATAATGAATTACAGAAATCGCTGCCGGAAAATTGACACATAAAGGACGACAGAAATCACTGTTGGAAAATTGACGCATAAAGAACGACAGAAATCACTGTTGGAAAATTGATGCATAAAGAACGATAGAAATCACTGTTGGAAAATTGATGCGGAAAAAGAAACGCAGGAAACAAAAACAATACGGTGGACTCATTCACCCCGGGAATAAACTCATGCAAAAGGAGCCAGCAGGAACGATGTACCAGACTCCCCTTGCGGAAGGTTTCACCAGGTCTGGATCCTGGGGACGGATGTAAAACATAAAAAGCCATGAACCATGGCGGGCGGGAAAGCCCTAGGGCTCCCCAACGGCATTACCTAAGCTGTATATCAGCTTTCCGATATGCCAGGACCGTGGCCAGCACGGAGCGAAGGGAGCGCAGGCTCCCAGACAGAAATGTCCGGCCAATTCGTATGACAATAAAAGCTGCCAAGAGACGCAGCGAACGCTTTAGCGGAAATGCTTGGATGGGAGGCAGTGAGAGTGGAACGATGCAAAAAGAAAGAGATACTAAGCCTGCTCAAGACAATGACAGAGGCAAATGACTCAGTTGTCAAAGCACTCCCTGCAGCGCCAGAAGAGGTGAACGAAGTACTGATACAATGCCAGGATGCTGCCCTGCAGATCGGCACGCAGCTGGAAAGCTTTGGAGAACAATACCGCCAGATGGTCGCGGTTTTAGAAGACTATTGCGAAAAAATCTACCAGATGAGCACAGCCTCATCCGACGAAAACCTGTGCCGGAAGCTGGGAAAAAAGATCCGGAAGCAGCTAACCGAATTACAGAACCGAATCCAATGTGAGCTGCCGGAGGACCGGAAGGAAGTAGTATTCCTGCCTTATAAAGCATCCATGTGGGACTCCTTAGAAAGCGTATGGAGGGCGGCAGAGGAGGATGAAGCTACCGATGCCTATGTGATCCCCATCCCATATTATGATAAAAATCCCGACGGAACCTTCCGGGAGGAGCACTACGAGGGGGACTTGTACCCAGAGGATGTGCCCATAACCAGATACGATGAATACGACTTTGAAAACCGAAGGCCAGATAAGATTTTCATACATAATTCTTATGATGATTCAAACTACGTCACCAGCGTCCACCCATTTTTCTACTCCAGCAATCTGAAAAACTTTACCGATGAGCTAATCTATATCCCCTACTTTGTACTGGGAGAGCCGGATGTGGAGAATGAAGAGGCCCTGGAGGGGATGCAGCACTTTTGCATTACCCTGGGGGTATTTAATGCAGATAAGGTGATCGTCCAGTCAGAGAATATGAAAAAAGCCTATGTAAAGGTGCTGACTGAATTTATGAAAAAACAGTCCGGTCAGGACACCAGGGAATACTGGGAAAAGAAGATCCTGGGGCTGGGGTCGCCCAAGCTGGATAAGGTGGTAAATACCCAGAAGGAAGATGTGGTGGTGCCGGAGGAATGGCGGAAGGTGATTGAAAAGCCCGATGGGAGCTGGAAGAAGATCATTCTTTATAATACCAGCGTCCAGGCACTGATGACACATAATGAGAAGATGAACCGGAAGATCCGGGATGTATTGAAAGTCTTTAAGGAGAATCGGGACGAGGTGGCCCTGCTTTGGAGGCCCCATCCGCTGATTGAGGCGACGATTAAGTCGGTGAGGACGAGATTGTGGGAAGAGTATAAGGAGATAGTGGATACCTACCGGGAAGAGGGGTGGGGGATCTATGACGATACGGCGGATCTGGATCGGGCCATTGCACTAAGTGATGCTTATTATGGGGATGGGAGTAGTGTGGTGCAGCTGTGCCAGGAGAGGGGGATGGCGGTGATGTTGCAGGATGTGGAGATCATAGCAGGATAAGAAATATTTGGAGGGATAGATCATGTCTGAAAAAAGATTGGGAAAGAAAGGAATGGTCTTTATCGCCATTGGAATGGTAGTGATTATTTTACTTCTTGGAATTATTGCTGCTTTGCTTTTAAAGAGGCAGGGGAGCGATAGCCCTGAGGAAGTGAAGCGAAATGTTGTGGTAAATCAAAGTAATGCGGAAGAGATTGCTGGTGAGATGATAAGTCAAGAGTATGTAGAACCTGGTTATTATAGTGCATCTATGACAACTACGTGGCATTTCGAAACAGGTGATGCGGCTTCCCGTGATGCCTATGTGGCTAATGTTGCAGAGAATACGAATGATATTTATTTTGATGTTTTTTTGGCAGAACAGGAAGACGAACCGATCTATCAGTCCCCGGTTATTCCAAGAGGAAGTGAGCTTGATGAAGTTATTCTTGATAAATCATTGGACGTAGGAAGTCATGATTGCATTATGATTTATCATCTTATAAATGAGAATCAGGAAACAGTAAGCACTCTGCGGGTTGCTTTTACAATAGTAATTGAGAACTAACATTTTAATGGTAACTGCTGTGCTGCATAGCACAGTTTACAAAAATTAATTAAAAAGGAGAAAAACTATGAGGAAGACAAAAAAAATGATGGCTCTTGCACTGGCAACAAGTATGGTGTTAGGTAGCTCAATGATGGCATTTGCGGCTGAGGGAGATGCTACCCCAGGGGGCTCTGGAAATGTTTCAGGGGCAGGTTCTGTTGAGGGCCACGTAAACAAAGAAGTATTGAATGTGATTTTGCCTACAGTTCCGTCTGGAAGTTCTGCTTTTGCTTATACCATGGATCCAGAGCGTCTCATCCAAGGAACTGATGCTGCAAAATATGCGGAGGGAACCGTGTTTCCAGCGGCAGATTCCGATACAGGAGTGTATTTCCTTACAGATGCCAATACGTACTCCAATACAAGCAATACTTATCAGGTAGTCAATAAGAGTAGCTGCGACGTAGATCTTACGGTTAAAGTAAAAGCAACCCAAAATACGGGAAAGGATATTACACTTGCAGCAAATAATGGGGTATCAACCACTGCTCCTGAGCTTTATCTTGGGTTAAAGGTAGGTTCTACGGAACAGGCAGTTTCTGCCACGGAAGCAACGGTGAACAAAACTCTTGCCGGAAACCCAAACAATTTTGTTATAACTGTTAATACAAAAGAGGACAACACAAAAGAGTATACCTATAAAGAAAAAGACAGCACGTCCGGCTGGAAGGCAATGGATATTAGCTTGACAGGTACAGTCAGCAAAATTGACATTTCAAGTGATACCACTGCACCTACTGTAGATGTAACTTGGAGCTGGACGAAGGCAGCTGATCATTCAACTCCAAGTACAGATGCGGTTGAGTTTTCAGAGGGACCTCAGATTAGAATGAATAACGATGGTTTAATTACCATGACTGGTTTTACCAGCACACAGAATTACAGCTCTTTGGCGGTTACTGATGGAGAAGGAACAAAATGGGATATCGGCGATTCACCATATACTTGGGATCTGACTAACTATGATGCGACAACAGGTGGAGATGCTAATATTCAGCTGAGTGATGGATGGAAAAATTTCTTAATTGAGAAAGGCGGAGATGTGATCCTGGAACTTACCTTAAGTGACGGAACGGTTAAGACTTTTACAACAACAATTTCATAATGAGATCTGTAAGTGTTAGTGTAAAGTTATGTAAGGGCGCTGCCACAAACTCTATTATTAAAGATTAAGGGGCTGGCAGCCCCTTCTGTGAAGGAATAGACATGAACGACAAGCCAATATTTGTAACACAGTCTTCTATGCCTCCTTATGAAGAATATATAAAAGCAATAAAACCTTTGTGGCAAAGTCATTGGTTAACTAATATGGGGGTATATCATAAAAAGTTGGAATTGGAGCTAAAAAGATTTCTTGACGTACCTTATCTTTCTTTGATGGTAAATGGGCATATGGCGTTGGAATTGGCAATACAGGCAATGAATTTTCCGGCAGGAGCAGAGGTTATTACTACTCCATTTACCTTTATATCTACAACACACGCTATTGTCAGAAATCATCTTTACCCCGTTTTTTGTGATGTAAAGACAGAGGACGGAACAATGGACGAAACCAGGATTGAGGGATTGATTACGGAAAAAACGGTAGCCATTATTCCAGTCCATGTGTATGGAAATATATGTAATGTAGAGGCAATCCAAAAAATTGCCGATAAGTATAATTTAAAAGTCATTTATGATGCTGCTCATGCTTTTGGTGAAAAAAGAAAAGGATGTGGTATAGGAAACTAAGGGCCATATAAATTAGGAAAACCGCAAATACAAGGCTTTTCGGAGCCTACCAACAACAAAAATAATATTTGATCTATCACATTACGCTGAAAGGCCGTCCGGCCATCAAAACCGGGCGGCTTTTTTGCGTGGGTAGACGGGAAGGAGGCAAAAAATAATTACAGAAATTTAAGTCTGAAATTTGTGCAACTTTAACGAAAAGGAGGTTAATGAATGGCAGATGAAAAACTGAACACGGGCCCCGGTGAGAAAAAAATCCCGGAGGCTCCCGAGTCTGTAACGGCTGGCCAGCCCCAGGCCCCGGCTCCCGAACAGGCCGCCGCTCCCACACCCCAGCAGGAACAGGCCGGGCCCGCAAAGCCCGATCCCGGCGATGTGGTAGTGTCCTTTGAGCAGATCAATGAGCTCATGGGCGAAAAGCGAAAGGCGGCTCGGGCCGAGGTAGAGAAAGCCGGGGATGCCCCCGCAAAGGAGCAGGCTCCCGGTGAGGCGGAACAGCCCACCGCTGGCGAACAGAAAAAGCCCCGCCGTGGCCGTTCCCCGAAGGAGGATAAAGCGGAGCCCGCTGGCAAGGAGGCGGCAAAGCCCCGCAAGGGCCGCCCGCCCAAGGCTGACAAGGCGGCCCCCGGCGAGGCCCAGCCGTCCAAGCGAGACAAAGTGTCCCGAAGTGACGGGAAAGCCCCGGACGCCCAAACGCCCTCAAAGGCTGGGAAAACGGCTCCCGAAAAGGAGGCCGCCGCCCCGGAGCAGGCTCCGCCCGGGCCAGCCACCCCTCCCCGCCCGGTGGAGGAAGGCAAGCTCATGTATCTGAAACTTTCCGAGATGCATCCGTTCCATACATTCCGGCCCCATCCGTTCAAGGTGCGGGACGATGCCAAAATGCAGGAGACAGTGGCATCCATTAAGGCAAACGGCGTGATGGTGCCGGGCCTTGCCCGCCCGGAAAAGGACGGAAACGGCTATGAGATTGTGGCGGGCCACCGCCGCTGCCGGGGCAGTGAACTGGCCGGGCTATCTGAAATGCCCTTTATCGTCCGGGATATGAGCGACCACGAGGCTGTCCAGGCCATGAAGGACAGCAACAAGCAGAGGGATCAGACGCTCCCCAGCGAGCTGGCCGCCCTGCTGGATTTGGAAGTGGAGGACATCAAGCACCAGGGCGGGCGGCTGAAAAATGTGGCCGAGGGCGACATTGGCAAGCGTTCCGTGGAGATCGTGGGCGAGGCCCACGACATGAACTATAAAAAAGTCATGCGCTATCTGCGGCTCAATTCCCTTGTGCCGGAACTGCTGGACAAGGTGGACGATAAAAAGATGGGCTTTATGCCTGCCGTGGAGCTTTCCTATATCAAGCCCAAAAACCAGAGGCTGATCGCCGTTTCCATTGACGGGGAGCAGGCGTCCCCCTCGGTGGCCCAGGCGAAAAAGCTCCGGGAGCTGGATCAGGAGGGCAAGCTCAACGGCGATGTGATTGACGGTATCTTATCAGAAAAGAAAAAGGAGGATCGAGGCGTGATTATTTCAACCGCTGAACTGGAAAAGTATTTCGGCAAGGAGGTCACTCCGGCCAAAATGAAAGAGCAGATCATCGGCCTGCTGGACGAGTGGAAACAGAAACAGCGCCCGAGCTGGCAAAGGCCCCGAAGAAAATGGAAAAAGACAAGTAACCACTTCGAGACATTTTGTCCCGAGGGGCTCTGCCCCTCTGCGATGGCTCTGGTGGTATATATCCCCCGTCGCCGGGGATAAAAAAGCGCAGTCGGGAGCGGGCCGTCAAGGGGGCCAACGGCCCCGCCGCTTGCGGCGGCTTGCCCTTTACGGCCTGCCCCGGCTGTGCTATCTCCGGCCAAGCGGCGGGGGTATATCCTCCAGAGCCGCCCCCTTTCCCATGATTGGGAAAGGGCGGGGGGTTAGGGTTGAACGATTTTATTACAGAACGGAGGTTTTTACTTATGAAACGACCCCTTGCATACATTACCGCCGCATGGTTTGGCGGCGACAGTGAAAACGCAGAACTGGCGGCCCAGTATTGCCGGGCTGTATATGAGGCGGGCTTTGCCCCGATCTGCCCCGCCCTCTATCTGCCGCTGTTCCTCAATGACGCAGTACCCGAGGAGCATAAAAGCGGCATTGATATTGGCCGTGACCTGCTCCGCCGCTCCCGGGTGCTGGTGGTATGCGGCCACAGCATGACCGAGGCCATGAAAAACGATATTGCCGTGGCCCAGCGGCTGGGGATTACCGCCACCACCCTTGAGGGCATTTTGACCGTCAAGGGCCAGGGCAAACGCTGATGGCATCCTTGTTTGAGGCTTACATTACCAACCTCGGCAAATACAACGAGGGGGAGCTGGTGGGGGAAACACTGGAATTTCCCACCAGCCCCCAGGAGGTGCAGGCGTTGCTGAAACACATCGGCGTGGACGGCATACGGTATGAGGAATTTTTTATTACCAGCTTTGACGGCGATGTGCTGGGGCTCTATGACTATCTGGGAGAATATGAAAATCTGGACGAATTAAACCACCTGGCCTGCCTGCTCTCGGAGCTTGATCAAGGGGAGCTTGAAAAATTTGAGGCAGTGCTCCATACGGGGGCGCATACCTCTAGCGTGGCAGATATTATCAATCTGACGCAAAATCTGGATTGCTTTGAATTTTACCCGGACATTGAAAACGAGGAGGACTTGGGCCGTTACTGGGCGGAGGACTTGCCGATCCCGGAAGAACTAAAAGACTATTTCGACTATAAGGCATACGGCAGGGACATTTCCATCAACGAGGGCGGCCACATGGCCCCAGGCGGCTATGTGGTTCAGACCAGCGGAGACTTTAGGGAATATTATCACGGCCCCCAGGACATCCCCGCCGAACATAAGGTTTTCTCCTATCCCCAGCTTTCTATCCGGGAGCAGATGGCCGCCTACAAGGAGATGATTGACGGTTCCTCAAAAGAGGGCTTTCGGCGGCTGACTGAAAAAGGCCGGGAGGAACGCTGACAAGGCACTTCGAGACATTTTGTCCCAAAGCGGGGAAAGGAGGCGGTGTAACTGATTGATGAAGAAATTTCCCGGAGCTCCATAGCGATCTCTGTCCGGGCTGGCAAGCTGACAGCCCGGGGGCTGGCCTATGTGCTCCAGGCGGCTGGGGGCCAGATTGCCAAGCGGCACCGGGCGGCCCAGAGGCCCCACGGCAGGCAGAGCGTGAAAAAACTCATGGCCCACGGCGAAAATGTGAACAGCATCGAGGTGGAGGCCCCGAAACTTTTTGACCGCATGGCCCGCCGTTTCAATGTGGACTATGCCTTTTATAAAACCGGGCCGGACAAGTATCTGCTGTTTTTTAAGGCGGGACAGGCGGACGCTGTTACCGCTTGCTTTGAAAGCTATTCCCGGAAACTGCTCACGCAGTCAAAATCCAAGCGCATCCCTATCTGGGAACAACTGAAACAGGCGGCGGAGCGGCTTGCGGTGGAAAAGCCCCGGGCAAAAGAACGAGTAAAGGAGGCGGCCCGTGAGGACAGATAGCATAAAAAAATATTTGATACCCAACATCCCCTACCTGTTTATCCTGTGGGCCTGTCTGAAAATCGGGACGGCCTATCGTCTGGCGGCGGGTGCGGACTTCGCCCATAAGCTCATGGGGCTGGGCTTAACTATCGGCCCGGCCTTTGCCGATTTCGCTCCGGGGCTCAACCCCTTTGACTGGTTGGTTGGCATTGTGGGGGCGGCGGGCTTTCGCCTGCTGATCTACATGAAAAGCAAGAACGCAAAGAAATTTCGGCGGGATGAGGAGTACGGGAGTGCCCGTTGGGGAAACGAAAAAGATATACGCCCTTTTGTCGATCCGCAGTTTTTCAACAATGTCATTCTTACCGGGACGGAGTTTCTCACCATGAATACCCGGCCCAAAATCCCGGCCAACGCCCGGAACTTAAATTGCTGTGTCATCGGCTCCTCC
>CATOJE010000043.1 GCA_951800145.1 uncultured Lachnospiraceae bacterium
TTTCGGCGGAGCGAGAGCGCGGTGACGTTGGGACACGGCTGCTGGGGCGCGTAGCTTCCCGGCGAATATGCGCCTGCACCCATACCCCGAAACCTTGGAATACTTAACGGGTAACGACACCCACTTGGCCAGCGAATCCTACTGGGCTGCGACACCCACTCAGCCAGCGATCCCCTAGACTTTCGCGATCACAGAGACTAAAGTAAATAGCAATTCCGCTCCCTAAATAGCCCGCATATAATACCGCCAAGCCTGATACTCCTCCTTAGGCAGCGGCAGCAGGATCCCTCCATACATCAGCATCTCACCCGTATAAACCTTATCCTCTACCTGGTATCTCCGCTTCGGCTCCAGCCCCTTAAGTTTAATTACCACGCCGTCCGGATTGGACTGCAGCTTTGTCATCACTGCACAGAAGAGACACTCCTCCTTATCCGGGGAGACGAAGGCCCAGGCTACGGCCCGGCATTCTCCGTAGGGGCTGGAAAGGCGGTAGAAGCTTCCATTGTTGATCAGGTCATAGTGAGCCTTATACTCCTCTATCTGCCTTTTAACGATTTCCTTCTCCTCTGCACTGAGTGTGCCTAAGTCCAGCTCATATCCGAAGGTTCCTGTCATTGCCACGGTTCCCCGGGTTTCCAGCGGGGTATGGCGTCCGGTCTGGTGATTGGGGGACGCGGATACGTGGGCGCCGATGGAGGAGACTGGATATCCAAAGGTGGTTCCATAGTGGATCTTCAGCCGTTCTACTGCGTCCGTATCATCGCTGCACCAGATCTGGGGACTGTAATGGAGCATGCCGAAATCGAAGCGGCCTCCGCCGCCGCTGCATCCCTCCAGTAAAATATATGGATAACGTGTGATCAGGTTTTCCAGGAATCGGTAGAGTCCCAGCATATACCGGTAACCAATCTCGCCCTGCCGGTTGATGGGCAGTGTTGCAGAGAAATAATTGGAAATACTTCGGTTAAAATCCCATTTAATATATTCGATGTGAACCTCATCCAAAATCTTAAAGATCATATCCTGGATTCCATCCACCACCTCCGGGCGGGAAAAGTCTAAGACAAACTGACTTCTGGCCACGTTTCCCGGCCGCCCGGGGATTCGCATGGCCCAGTCGGGATGGCTCCGGTAAAGATTACTATCCTCTGAGATCATCTCCGGCTCTACCCAGAGGCCGAATTTCATTCCCAGAGAATTGATCTTTTCTGCCAGCGCCTTCAGGGTGCCTCCCAGCTTCTTCTCGTTCACCGTCCAGTCTCCCAGGCCGCTGTAGTCGCTGTCACGTTTTCCGAACCATCCGTCGTCCAGCACCAGCATCTCGATCCCAAGCTCCTTTGCCTCCTCCGCGATCCGGATCAGCTTTTCTCCGTTAAAATTAAAGTAGGTAGCCTCCCAGTTATTAATCAATATCGGGCGGCGTTTTTTCGCCCATTCTCCCCGGATAAGATGCTTTCTGGCCATATAGTGGAACCGATGGGAAAGGCTGGTAAATCCCTCGCCTGAATAAATCATTACCGCCTCAGGGGTCATAAAGCCCTCCCCCGGCTTCAGCATCCAGCTGAACTGATCCGGAGATGTCCCCACCACCAGCCTGGTCTGATGGAACTGATCCACCTCAGCCTCTGCCAGGAAGGAGCCGCTGTAGATCAGCCCTACTCCATAGCAGTCCCCTGCATCCTCACTGCACATGGGATCACAGAGAATCACAAATGGATTATGCTGATGGCTGGAGGTTCCCCGCTCTGAACAGATGGACTGCCGGCCATGGATCAGACGGCTCCGTTCCACCTCCCGTTCCATAGTGTGCTTTCCATAAAAGTGGATCCAGTCCATGTGATCATGTGGAAAGTCCAGGCACATAGACATGGCCCGCTTGAGAACCACCTCTGCCTTGCCCCCATTGATAATTCTCGCCGCCCGGGTAATCACATCTGCATTCTCCAGAACCCCGTAATACAGCTCCAGCATCATATGGGTGTGGATATCCTTCATCCGGATAATCAGGGTTTCTCCCTCTTCCTCCTCTGCAAAAAGAGATGGAAGGCCTTCCAGCCTGTACTTTCCTTTTTTTATCTCATAGGAATCATAGCGGTAATCAACCGCACAGCTGCCATCCGAATTAATCACCTTTACACAATCTGTGCGGTAATCCCCGATTCCAAAGCAGGAATACTCTTGTGGAAAATAATCCAGGGAAAAGGTTCTGTCCTGCTGCATTTCATAAGGGTTTCCACAAAATCCTCTGTCTGTGCGCTGGATTAGGTAGGACAGGTCACAGTCATCGATTCGCTGTCCATAGTAAAGATGAAGTAACACTCCATATTCTGCAACCTTCATCTGGTATGCACAATGCTGTGTTTGTAGCATGAAAACCTGTGTTTCCTGATTAAATAAAACTGCCATTTTCCGTCCTCCTGAATCTGCCGGATAAATTATTTCCTGTAATAGCGATTAAAAATCGCGGCTTTTTTAGTTAGTTAAACTGCGCCTCTACAGAAAATATTTCCAGTAATATTTTGGAATTTTTGCTATTTTTAGCTTAATTTTCAGAAAAAAATATTGTATTTTTTGTATAAAAGAACTATAATGATTCATATACGATTTCCCAAAATTTAACCGCGAGAAAAGGAGGCATATTATGGAAATCGAAAGAAAAATCGGCTTTTATACAACAGCAAATTACCGGGTGCTGGATTATGAGCTCCGCCAGACCAATGATCTTTATATCACCTGCTGCGGCGAAGAGCATTTTGACAGCCCCAGAATTATCGGGCCTTGTACCCGGGGCGGATGGCACCTTCACGTAATTAATTCAGGCTGTGGATACCTGACTGCGGATGGTGTCACAGCCCGGCTGTCGCGAGGTCAGATTTTCCTCCTTCAGCCGGGAATCGAGTATACGTATTGGGCGGATAAGGACTCTCCCTGGTCTTACTCCTGGATCCATTTTGACGGCTTAAATGCCGCCGATTACATGGAAAAGGCAGGCTTTCCCAAAGGAGTATACATCCGCAATTCTATCTTAAATCCGGAGTCCTTTTCCTCTCTGATTGCCCAGATTCTAAGTGTCCCGGAATTAACTTATGCCAATGAGCTAAAGCGGATCGGGCTGCTTTATACAGCCATCGGACTGTTGGTGGAATCCCACAGCACTCAGTGTTATTCTACCAAAACCCACTATGATTATTCTCCAAAAACCTATGTTGCCCAGGCTCTGGACTATATCCACAAAAATTATGCCCAGACCAGCGTGGCCCAGCTGGCTAATTATGTTGGTATTGACCGCTCATACCTGACTTCCATCTTCAAGAAGTTGGTAGGCATCTCCCCTCAGAAATACCTACTCAACTTCCGGATGGAAGAAAGTGCAAAGCTTCTGGAGGAAAGCAATCTGCCTATCAAAACCATTGCTTCCACCGTAGGTTATGACAACCCGCTGACTTTCTCAAAATCATTTAAAGCACAATATGGGTGCAGTCCGCAAAATTACCGCAAAAAACGCGCCTGATGTACTTGTATCGATCTAGTGTCTTGTCCGGATTATATTCAGCCAAGACACGAAAAACCCCGCCGAGAAGCCCGGCGGGGTTTTTATTTTACAGCTTACCGCCGGAAGTAGCGATACCTTCGATGAACTGTTTCTGGAAGATCAGATACAGAACGATCATGGGAATACATGCTAACAGTGAAGCGGCCATCAACTGCGGATAGTTATTGGAATACTGTCCCTGCATCTTTGCAAGTGCTGCAGACAGCGGCATTACGTTCCGGTTACAAATCAAAGGCCACATCAGGTCTTTATATGCAAATACTGCCGTGAAGATACCTAAGGAAACCATACCGGACCGTGTCAAGGGAGCCATGATAAACAGGAAGGTCTGGCCGATGTTACAGCCATCCAGCCTGGCAGCCTCCTCCAAATCCTTCGGAAGTCCCATATAGGTCTGTCTTAGAAGGAAGGTACCGAATGCGGTTACCATACCTGGGAAAATCAGTGCAAAAATCGTATCCAAAACTCCAAGCTTGCTGACCATCAAATACTGGGGGATGATGAAAATCTGGCCGGGAACCATCATCTGGAACATAACCAGAGAGAACATCAGGTTCTTTCCCGGGAAGTTCAGACGGCCAAAGGCGTATCCCGCCATGGTTGCTGTAAGCACTGCACAGACAACACGGCCTAAAATCAGAAGCAGGGTGTTCACATACAGTACCGGGAAGTTCATGTTGTTAATTACTGTGGTGAAGTTCTCCACCTTCCAGCTGCTGGGGAAGATAACGAAGGGATCTACGGATGTAGATTCTGTTATGGTCTTAAATGCGGTCAATGCCATCCATACAAAAGGTACTAACATGGTAATGGACACAAGAATCAGCAAGATATGGATGCCCGCTGCGGTCATTTTTTGTTTTTTCTCCATACTTTCCATATTCATACCTCCTAATTGTAGTAAACATGCTTCTGCATCTGCATCTGGAGCACTGTGATGATCATGATGATTATCAGAAGGAATACAACGATGGCTGAACCCATGCCTTTGTTGTTATTTACAAAGGACTCCTGATAGAATAAGTACACCAGAGACTGAGTCTTATAAAGAGCCGGGTTGTTCTTATCCATAACCATGAAGATTAAGTCGAATACCTGCAGTCCGCCGATTACTCTGGTGATAGCCACGAAGAAAATGGTGGGGGACAGCAGCGGAATGGTAATGTTAAAGAACTGATTGATGCCATTGGCACCGTCGATACTGGAGGCTTCATAATAATCTCTTGGAATATCCTGAAGGCCTGCCAGGAACAATACCATGTTATAACCTACGATAGACCAAATACCGATAATCGCGACTGCGAATACGGCGATGCTTGGATTGGAAATCCAGTTGGTTTTGGTTCCTAAAATATGATTTAATAAACCGAACTCAGAGTTATATAACCATCTCCAAACCATAGCGATTGCAGCAGGAGCTGCTACCATGGGCAGGAAAAAGATGGTACGGTACGCAGCACGGCCCACCATCTTGCGGTTTAACAGTACTGCCAGCACAAGGGCGATTGCGATGGAAAACGGAACTTCTACAATCGCGTACTTAAATGTATTTAAGAGTGCCTGCCAGATCTCCGGATCTCCCAGGATTGTCTTATAGTTCTGCAGCCCGATAAAGATATTTCCTTTTCCGAAATCTCCTGTCTTAAAGAAGCTTTGAATAATCGTATCGAAAATCGGCCAGATATTCAGGATAATCAAACCAATCATAGTCGGCAGGATAAAGGCCCATCCCCAGATACACTCATTCTTTTCCTGGCTGGTCCATTTTTTCTTTGTCACACTTTTCGATTCATTCGCCATATGTGATCCCCTCCTGTTTTAATTACAGCGTCCTTTGGCACATACCTCTCTTTTTGTGGGGCCGGCCTTTACAGCCGGCCCACACGCTACCTCATTCCCGTCAGCCTTCCGCCTTTATTCGTTGGCAATCGCCTCATTCATCTCTGCCGCTACCTCTGCACAGCAGTCTGCCATAGGCTTATTTCCATTCCAGGCTTCCTTTAAGATCTCACACATGGGATTCCACCAGGTTAAGGTTGCTCTGGTAGAAGGACGGAACACAGTATCCTCACGCATATCCAGGTATGGCTGTAAATTAAACTTGTCTGTATTGTTCTTCCAGTCATCGGATACGCCATCATAGGCTGCCATGGTTACGCCAAGCTGAGCCTGCTTTAACTGCATATCCTTGGTTCCGAACCACTCTACCAGCTGCCAGGCCGCATCCGGATTCGCTGTCTTTGCGCTTACTGCCCATCCTAAGCCATTGTACAGAGAAACTCTTCTTCCGGTCTCCGGATCCTTGGGAAGTACAGCCACGTCACAGTTTTCTGCAATATACTCATGCTCCTTAAACTGGGGAACCATCCAGGAGCCCTGGCTTAACATGGCAATCTTTCCGGATCCTAATAATACGTCGGTGCCGGTCTCAGCCATGGTGGTTGCCGGAGGCATTGCATTGTCAATTAACTTCTGAACATATTCCATCGCCTTAATGGTGTTGGGATCGTCAAACCCGGAGGACTTCTTATCCTCAGATAATACCCGTCCGCCCATGGAGTAAATGATGTTCATCCAGCCGTCCTGCTCATTGGAGGGGTTCATAGCTGTACCGAACTGGCTTCCGTCATCCTTGGTCAGCTTTACAGCTGCATCATAGAAGTCGTCCCATGTCCAGCTCTCATCCGGATAAGAAATACCTGCCTCATCAAACATAGTCTTATTGTAGAACAGCGCGATGGTATCCACATCCTTGGGAACCGCGTAGGTCTTGCCGTCCCAGCTGTACATATTCTTGATATCCTCCGGGAATTTGTCCATCTCCAGCTTCTCGCTGGCTGCGATACGATCCGTTAAATCCATCAGGATATCATTCTCCATGTACTTCTGAGCCTCGTTGGAATGCATCCAGAACACGTCTGGCATGTCGCCGCCGGATGCGCCTGCCTCCAGAAGCGTCCAGTACTGATCCCAGGTAATTACCTGAATCTCAGCCTTAACTCCCGTCTCAGCAGTAAAGTCAGCTATGATCTGATCCAGGCCGGCCTTCTGGCCATTATCCCAGATAGCTACCGCAAGGGTTCCGCCTTTATCTCCTCCGGAAGATGCCCCCCCGCCATTGCCGCCAGCAGAATCACCGCCGGAGTTTCCGCCGCCGCAGGCTGCCAAGGACATCGCCATGGCTCCTGCCAGGATAACTGATAAAATTTTCTTTTTCATAAATTTACCTCCTTTTAAATTTCAACACTCATAAAATTCACAATCAGCGCTGCTTCCTATGTATTTTTTAATGTAAAAAATTACCGCTCTGACTGTTTTTGATGGGTATATTATAGATAATTTGCACAGTCCCGTACATGGAATTATGTGATGGAATTATGGAATTATGTGATGGATTTGTTATTTTTCTATTTTTTCTCATACATTTAGGTGCTTTTGTATACAGTTTTTATGGATTTTCTTCCTTCTTTTTCCCATTTTTGTTACTTTTATATGGAATATCATGGAATTGACATGGAATATCTGAGCAATCTGTACGTTTTCCAAAAAAATCATGGAAAACATGGAAAAGAAAAAGAGACCATTCCATACATGGAACGATCTCTCTTTTCTTTTCCATTTCTCATTTTTCTTTACACACATGTATTATGTTCTATTTGCTTTTACGCTTGAAATAAAAAAGAAGTAAAACATACCGCATTTACGATATCCTTTACTTCTCTTTCAGCTGGGCTACAAGGATTCGAACCTTGAAATGACGGAGTCAGAGTCCGTTGCCTTACCATTTGGCGATAGCCCAATATGTGCTTCGCAGTACGCGCTTAACTGATTATTTTCGACTGCGAAGCTTATTATACATGGATTTTTCCGGTTCGTCAAGTACTTTTTTGTTTTTTTCTCTCTTTTTTTATCAAGGGGTTATTCCGCACTTTCCACTCTGTATACCTTTCCCTTGGAGGGCTTAATGCGGATTCTGGTATAGTTGCTTCCGCGGTAATGATCTCCCTCATAGATATAGGCAAATCCTGGTCCATACCGCAGAAGTGTCTCCTGCCCGTCCTCTGCAATCCTGCCAAAAAACATCCCCGGTCCCTTCTGAAGGAGGCTCCGCTCAAAGCCGGAGAGCATCTGGGAGGCGTATACCGGCTCCCTCCACTCCTTCTCCTCTGCTTCGCCTGCAATGATCACGGTTCCGCTTTCTGTGATGGTCATCCCCTCCTCCAGAGGATCGGAAACATCGCCAGGCCCAAAGTCGTCTGCCTCCTCTGCCTTCGCCGGAATAATCTGACGATCCTTTGGCGGCGGCGTATCCGCTGCATCCTGCTGCTCCGAAGAAGCTTCTGCATCCTTATTCTGAGATGGAGCCGCCAGCCCCTCTTCCCCTGGCTGCGGCTGAGAAGAATACTCCACTCCCGGCTCATGTCCTGATTGAGATGGCTCTTCCTCTGCTCCTGGCTCCTGCCCTGGCTGAGAAGATTCCCCTGCTCCTGGCTCCTGCCCCGGCTGGGATGGATCCCCGGTCACTGGCTTCTGCTCTGGCTGGGATGGAGCCCCGGCCTCCGGCTCCTGCCCCGGCTGGGATGGCTCCTCCTTGCCCATCTCCGGCTCTGAGCCAGACGGCTCCTCCTCTGTCCCTTGTTCTGGCTGGAACGGCTCTTCTGATGTGCCCGGTGTCAGCTGTATCGTTTCCTGGGACGCGTCATCCGCCCTGTCCTTGCTTTCCTGGGGCGTCTCCTCTTCTGTTTCCTCCTGTACAGGCTTCGGCAGCTCTTCCTCCTGAGGCGGATAAATGCTTCCTTCCTCTACCTCCACAGACATCATCGAATCATCCTTCCCTACCTGGGCTTCCATAATGGAAGAAGTCTCCCCAGGCTGCTCCTGATACCCTTGGCCCTCCTCCGTGCTCGGTAGCACCGGCTCTGTCTCTATGGCGCCCTCTAAAGGCGGATCCACTGCCTGGCTCTCTGGCTCTGGAGCTTTTCTTGCCTTTTCTGTCTCTTCTGTCTCTTCTGTCAAAGGCTCAGGATCCTTTAAAGGCTCCATCTGCTCCTCATCCTCTTCCAAGGCTTCTTCGGATTCGGCCGGAATCTCCGGCGGAGAGAACGCAGAAGTTATATCTGTCTTCTCATTTAGCGGCTGTGAAGCATCCGGGGGCGTTCCTCTGGATGCATCTGCCCGGTCGCGGGTTGGTACAGGTTCTGTCTTTATAATTGTGACATTGGCGCTTAGGGAGTAGGACTTCTCACCGATCTCCCGGGTCAGCTCCTCCATGGTCTGGCTCATCATCCGGGAGTAGGCATCCTGCTGCTCCTGGCTCAGAGCGGTATTCTCCTGGATCAGCTGCCCCACGAATTCCGCCTTGCCAAGGGAAACCTGGTACGTATCCGCCAGCTCCTCCAGCTCCTCCGTCACCTGGATCACCTGATCATAAACAACTGCGTGAACCTCTTTCTCCGACAGGGCGGCCTCCACATCCTGGGATATGGCTGTCTTCAGCTGCTCCGCCTTTTGGGGATTCTTACCTGACACAGAAACTAAAAGCGCACATTCTCCCCTCTCCTGGTTCAGATATCCCTGCTTCACCAAAGAATCCACCACCTGATCCACCGCCGTCGTCACATTCTGTCCAGTGAGGGCACTGCTGTCTAGCAGCGCCCTGCCATCCTCGTTCAGGGCCTCTGCCCTGATTACCTTTTCCTTTCGATTCAGGGAGAGCTTCAGGCTGGGATTCACATCGATCTCCACCTGCGACGCCACCTGGAGATACTGATAATGATAATATCCTCCTCCAAAGGCAGTCAGGCAGACACAGGCAGCAGCTGCCGCGCCGATTCGCCGTAAACTTTTGTGAAGGGCTATGACATTCCCCCGTTTCTGTGATTCCGCAGATCTATTTCTATGGTCTTTTTCCTGCTCTGCCTGGATCTGCAGCTCCAGCTTCGACCATATATCCGGAGCAGCGGCCGTCAGAGCAGACTGCAGGTGCTGCTCGATCTCCTGCCGGGTAAAGGCATTTGCTTTTTTCCCTTGCTCCACGTACCTCACTCCTCTCTTAAATACTGTTCTAACTTCTTCATCGCACGATTATATTTGGACAAAACAGTGGCCAGGGGAAGCCCCAGGGCACTGGCGATCTCCCGGTGCTTTAACCCGGAAGAATTCTTCAGCAGTACGATCTGACGCTCTTCATCCTTTAGAAGCTCCAGCGCAGCCTTTAATACCATCTTATCCGCAGCATTCTCGATCTGTGGGCAGAATTCACCTGTCTCCTGTCCCTCTAAGTCGTCCAGCCCTAAATCGGACTGATGCTTCTGCTCCCGGAACTTCATGTAGCAAAGGTTTCTGGCTATGGTAAACATCCAGGCCAGGGGCTTTCCCTGGGCATGATAACCAGAGGCAGAAGTCCACACCTTTATATAGGTCTCCTGCATCACTTCTTCTGCATCCTGGGGATTCTTAAGAATAGATAAGATAAAGCTGTATATCGTTCTGTCTGTATTTTGATATAATTGTCTGAATGCTTCCTGATCTCCCTGACCAACCTGGAATAAAAGGGCGTCATCCACCGCCGGTTCCCCGCCAGAAGGTTCCGGGAAGCTGAAGGTATCCAAAAGTAACATGCTATGGAATTCCTTTCCTACTAAGTTAATGCAGAATCATTTTAACTTATTGCATCAAAAGCAAAAAAATATTGCTGCCTGTATCCGTATTAATGCTCTGCACAATAACTGTTCTCCATGGTAATAATGCAGCAGCAGCGCCCATCCCGCTCCAAAACCCGGGCTTCCACCTGATTTCTCACCTGCTCATACTGACTGCGCTGGTAATCCCTGGGAATTACCAAATCGAAAATCAAATTAATCCGATCATTTCCATCTACCATGCGGAGGTCATGGAATTCCAGCCGGGAATCCACCTCCTCCAGCACAGACCGGAGCATATCCTGATAAATAAAAAGCCTTTGATTATTCATCTCGATGGGATCCATATGAATCACCAGAGACAGGTGGAACCGTTCAAAGGCCTCTCTCTCGATCCGATCGATAATCTCGTGAGAAACCCGGATATCCACCTCACTTGGCACTTCTGCATGGATAGAAGCCATACTTCTGGAGGGCCCATAATTATGTATAATCAAATCATGGACGCCGATAATCCCGTCAAAGCTTTTAACGTAGTTGGTGATATTCTCATATAATTTAGGGTCAATCGCCGCCCCGATCAGCGGCTCTAAGGTATCCTTCGCGATATTGATCCCAGCCAGCATTACCACCGCTGAAACGCACAGGCCTACCACCCCGTCGATATTCCACCCGCCGAAGGCAAACACCAGCAGGGAAACGATAGTGGCTGAGGTCGCCGCCACATCTCCCAAGGAATCCGCCGAGGTTGCCAGCATCACTGAGGAGTGGATCCGGTTTCCCAGCTTCCGGTTAAAGAGTCCCATCCACAGCTTTACGCACACAGACAGCAGCAGCACCACCACAGAAACTGCCTGGAAATTCATCTGCTCCGGATGAAAAATCTTCCCAACTGAGCTTTTAAAAAGGGAAAATCCCACCTCGATCACCAAAAAGGCCACCACAAACGCGGCAATATATTCGATCCTCCCGTGACCGAATGGATGATCCTCATCGGCCGGCTTTCCCGCCATCTTCATCCCTACAAAGCCGATGATGGAGGATGCTGCATCGGATAAATTATTAAATCCATCTGCCATAACCGAGATGCTGTGGATCAGAAGTCCCACAGCCAGCTTCGATGCAAACAAAAGCAGATTGCAGAAAATCCCCACCCCGCCGGACAGCATTCCATACCGCATCCGCACCGTCTCATCCTCTGTATTCAAATAATCCGGAATAAACCGTCTGACTAAAAAATCGGTCATCTCAGCCTCCTATCCTTTCGGCCTCCTGGTTAGTTTCCCTAAAATTAAACTTTTTACTCCTGTCACAGCCGGATCCTTTTCTGGCTGCGCTGTCGGAGCTCCTTCTGCCTTTGCAAAAGCAGCAGGATCATCTGACTAAACAAAACTCCCGCCGCGCTTCCCGCCATGTCAAGCCACACATCCGGAATCTGTCCGGAACGCCCGCTGACAAAAAGCTGAATGGTTTCGTCCAGCAAGGGAACCAGAATCACCGCCAGCATAATAGAGTATATCTCCTCCGGCGGCCAGGCTCGCTGGCCATATCTGCGCTTCGGCCTGCTATTCTTATACAACGAAAGTAATATCCCAAACACTCCATATTCGCAAAAATGTGCTGTTTTTCTTACTATATGCTCTGTCAGCCACTCTGCTTCCATCCCCAGCTTATGAAAAGCCCATAAAAGCAGTGTCAGAGCCTTGCTGCTCTCCTGAGAGGACAGATCCCCAGGTGTCATGGAGTGCCCAAACATAAATAAAATCCAGATCACCAGCAGCCAAAAGCTAATTTGACCTGTATCGATATCTCCAACTATGGATTTTCTCTTTTTCATAAGTCCTTTTCTTCCTCCATAAACCTGGATTTTTGGTTTATCTTTCCCATTATAGTACAAACCCCCTGAGAATACAAGACTGCTCTTGGAAATTCATTACTGTTCAAAAGCAGCGATTTTAAATCTCTATCTCACTATACCCTAGATATAGGGATTGTGAACCGTCTGTATCACCTGATATCCTTTACATATTCGCATTGCCGAATTTTTTGCAAGCAGAAAGGGGAATCCCATTTTCACCCATGATATCTTACGAGCCATTTTTCAATACTTTAAAAGCAAAAAATATCACTACTTACTATCTGATTAACCAATATGGCTTTTCCAAAGGTACTCTGGATCGCTTGAAGCAGGGACGGAATATTAATATCAGCACCCTGGATTATCTTTGCGAACTTCTGGAATGCGAACCAACCGATATTATTCAGTATACACCGTAAAGTAAATCCTCCTGCAAACAAGCCTGCATCGGATGCTCGGCATTTTAACCCTGGCGCCTTCTTATAATCGAAGACGCACCGATGGCCATTCAGGCCTCATCGGTGCGCCTTTCTATACAATCCGGATCGCGTCTATGCCAAAAGTTCCTCTGCCAGCTGTTCCATGCCCAGGATATCCTCCTCCTTCATGGCGGATTTAATGGTAACTGTCTTTTCACAGATGGTCAGATTCTTCATTCCCTCCAGCACAGACCTCATGGCCTTAGCTGCCAGGGGGCCCCAGCTGCCATTCTCTACCAGCGCCACCTTCCGGTTCTGATACGCCTTGGACTTCAAATGGTGGAGAAAATCCTCCATGGGCGGGAATACACCGCCGTCATAGGTGGCAGCCGCCAGAACCAGCTTATCATACTGAAATGCGGATTCCACTGCCTCCGCCATATCCGATCTGGACAGATCAAATAGTTCAACCCTTCCAGCCCCCTTCTCCTCCAGGATCCTGGCCATGGTCCGGGCTGCCTTGGCTGTATTTCCATGGATGGAGGCATAGGCCACAGTCACGCCCTTTTCCTCCGGCCGGTAGCTGCTCCAGGTGTCATAAAGGTTGATATAGTATTCCAGATTTTCAGTCAATACCGGGCCATGCAGCGGGCAGATCACCTGGATATCCAGCCCGGCAGCCTTCTTTAACAAGGCCTGCACCTGGGAGCCGTATTTTCCTACAATATTAAAATAGTAGCGTCTGGCCTCACAGGCCCATCCATCCTTATCCTCTTTTCCCAGGGCTCCGAACTTTCCAAAGCCGTCTGCAGAAAAGAGCACCTTCTCAGAAGACTCATAGGTCACCATTACCTCCGGCCAGTGAACCATAGGAGCCATAAAGAATTGAAGCCTGTGGCTTCCCAGGCTTAATTCCTCCCCTTCCTTTACCAGGATCGTTCTTCCTTCTAAATCCATCTCGAAAAACTGGGCCATCATCCCAAAGGTCTTTGCATTTCCCACCAGCTTCATCCCAGGGTACTTCTCTGCCAAAGTCCGGATGGAGCCTGAGTGATCCGGCTCCATGTGGGAAACGATCAGGTAATCCGGCGTTCTTTCCCCAAGAACATCCTCCACCTTCTCCAGCCACTCCTGGGCTGCCCGGCTGTCCACCGTATCCATCACAGCAATTTTCTCATCCAGAATAATATAGGAATTGTAAGAAACCCCGTCCGGTATCACATACTGGCTTTCAAATAAATCAAGCGTTGTATCATCCACTCCCACATAGCGGATCCCTTCCGTAATCTTTCCCTCTGTCATCTTTCATTCTCCTCTCGCACTGTCTTCGGTTGTCACTGTCCCATATCCTATGCCGGGCTGTGCCAGTAACTCTCTGTCTTCTTTAAATATAATGCTACGGACTAGATTACACAGGATCCCTTCTTTTGTCAAGTATCATTATCTATAAGCTCCAAGTCCTATTTTTTTTTCACTTTTTAAATAGCTTTTTCTTTCCTTTCTCTCCCAGATAAGCTATAATAAAATTGTTAACATGAACCAGCAAACAGGCTGTGGGGAATGGCAGCCTGCATACAACCAAGGAGGTACTGTATGGAAAAAAGCACAAACCAGGGTTTCCTGGAAAAAACCTTTCATTTGTCAGAGCATCACACGGATGTGAAGACAGAGTTGATTGCCGGAATCACTACATTTATGACCATGGCCTATATTCTGGCGGTGAACCCTAACATCTTAAGCGCCACCGGGATGGACCGAGGCGCAGTATTTACCGCCACTGCCTTAGCATCCCTTGTTGCCACCCTTCTCATGGCAGCCTTTGCCAACTATCCCTTCGTGCTGGCGCCTGGTATGGGGCTGAATGCCTACTTCGCCTACACGGTGGTCCTTCAGATGGGCTACAGCTGGGAGATGGCATTAGCGGCTGTGTTTGTGGAAGGCCTCATCTTTATCGTGTTATCCTTAACCAATGTGCGGGAGGCCATCTTTAACGCGATCCCCATGAATTTAAAGCACGCCGTGTCTGCAGGAATCGGCCTGTTCATCGCCTTCATCGGCCTGCAGAATGCAAAGATCGTAGTAGACAGCGCGACTCTGGTCTCTGTATATTCCTTTAAAGGCTCCCTGAAGGCTGGCACCTTCACCTCCGAGGGAATCACCGTTCTCCTGGCGCTGATCGGCATCCTGGTGACAGCTGTCCTGCTGGTGAAGAATATTAAAGGGAATATCCTCTGGGGCATCTTAATTACCTGGGCCCTGGGAATTATCTGCGAGTTCACTGGTTTATATCAGCCTAACCCAGAGCTGGGGATGTTCAGCGTCCTTCCGGATTTTTCTTCCGGGCTGGGGGTTCCCAGCATGTCCTCCACCTTATTTAAGATGGATTTCAGCGGCATTTTGTCCTTGAACTTCCTCACCATCATGTTTGCCTTCTTATTCGTAGACATGTTTGACACTCTGGGAACCTTGATCGGCGTTGCCTCCAAGGCAGACATGCTGGACAAGGAGGGCAAGCTTCCCAAGATCCGCGGCGCCCTGTTAGCTGACGCTATCGGCACTTCCCTGGGCGCGGTATTTGGTACATCCACCACCACAACCTTTGTGGAGAGCGCCTCCGGCGTAGCAGAGGGAGGACGGACCGGACTGACCGCCGTAGTGGCTGCGGCTCTCTTCGGCTTATCCTTGTTCCTGTCGCCGATTTTCCTGGCGATCCCTTCCTTTGCCACAGCGCCAGCGCTTATCGTGGTAGGCTTTCTGATGGTGACCTCCATCCTGAAGGTAGATTTTAATGACTATACCGAAGCCATTCCCTGCTACATATGCCTGATTGCCATGCCATTTATGTACAGCATCTCAGAGGGTATTGCCATGGGAATCATCTCCTACGTCATTATTAATCTGATCTCCGGACATGCCAAGGGGAAGAAAATCAGCACTCTCATGTATGTTCTGGCTTTATTCTTTATCGCAAAATACGTACTGATTTAAACAGAACAAGCTCCGCGGCCTCCATCTTCAAGGTAGCCGCGGAGCTTTCACCCATTGCCTTGGACTGATCATGAACCAGCTGTAAGCGAAAGGAGTTTTCCAAATGATAACCCAACAGGACAGCCCTTTATTTCCCGTGGCATGCTGCCCTTATAATCTGACGCAGGAAGCCATACCATGGCACTGGCATGATGAAATGGAGGCCCTCCTTGTCACAGACGGAGCCGCAGACGTAACCATCGGCACCAGGCAGCATCGAATCCGGGAGGGAGAAGGCGCCATCATCAATTCAGGCGTCCTCCACGCTGCCTGGAGGGCAGAGACAAATGAGAATGAGTGCTGGCTCCATTCCATTGTTTTTCACCCCAGGCTTGTAGGCGGAAATACCGACAGCATCTTCTGGCAGAATTATCTTTTTCCTCTTACCAGAGAAGCAGCTCCCCGGTATATCCTGCTGGATCGCTCCGCCCCCTGGCATCTGGATGGGCTCTACGCCATGGAATCTGCCTGGCACAGCTACATGCATCCCACAGAGGGCTACGAATTCCGCATTCGCTCGGCTCTGTCACAGCTGATCATCCAGCTCACCAGCCATCTGTCCCAGCTCCCGGCCGAGCCCCCAAGGAAAAAGGCCCTTCGGGATGAGGCCCGGATTAAGCTTATGCTCCAGTATATCCACTCTGACTACGATACCGATATTACTGCAAAGAAAATCGCAGAGCACGCCTCCATCAGCGAAAGTGAATGCCTCCGCTGCTTTCGCTGCACCATCGGCATGCCGCCGGTTCAGTATGTAAAATGGTACCGCATCCAAAAAGCCGCCCAGCTCCTTCTCTCCACCGATTGGAAAATCGCCGAGATCAGCGCCTGCTGCGGCTTTCAGGATACCAGCTACTTTGTAAAAACCTTCCGGGAGCTGAAGGGGAAGACTCCCGGAAAATATCGGAAATCCAGCTGACCCATGGCGTTTCAGTGAAAATATGCCTCTGCCCTCAGGTTCCCCTCTTCATCAAAGCGCAGCTCCTCTGGCTCTCCTGCCAGCGAAGCCTGCTCCAGCCCCTTAGCCTCCTTAATCAAGGCTTCCGAAATCCATATTTCCTTCATGTGAAGGGTGTTCTTAATATAGACTAGCTTAACCTGCTTCCGGTCAATATCCGAGCAGGTTTTTATGGCTGCCTGGATACATTCCCTGTCATTGGCAAAAATCATGGGGATCTTGCTTACCTGGGTCACGCGGCAGGTTAGGCTGTTTGGATAGGTTTTCTCCGGGTCAAACTCCTTAAATGCCTTCTTCGTGGACACATCCGCCATCCCCCAGCCGATGGTATTTCCATGGGACTCCCGGGCGATATTCAGCACTGCCACCCGCTGCGCTTTTATGCCGCCCTTGGCATAGGGCGTGGCAAAGGTTCCGCTGACATTGGGATCCATCCCATCGCCGGATATATTTTTTCCGATCTCGTGGACAACCAGCACATCTGCGGCAGGAATTAAGATCCGGCTCATGTTTTCTTTGGCCAGGAGAAGAAGCTTTGGCTCCTCCTCCTGGATCTTCTCTGCCGGGATAGCCTGGAGGATGCAGGTCTCATCATAAGCATTTTCTACAATCCCCACTCCAAAGAGCAGACGGGAGAATCGGATAATCGCCTTTCCAAATAAGGGCACCATCTCCGCCATATGGCCAAAGCCCCGATCGTGGCAGTAATCTGCTCCCGGCTGCTTTGCTAAGCCGATGGCCAGCATCTTCATAAGGCCGGACTCATAGGGGCCGGTAAATGCGGTGTGGGCCTTAAACCGGTTCACCACTATAATCCCATCCGCCTCTGCCGCATAGGCGTCGATCTGAACCGGAAGCCCTTCCTCGGTCTCGCCGATCACCTTTGTGGCGGTTCCGATTTTCAGCGGACAGCCCATCGCCTCCTCTGTGATCCCATAGCCCTTTAAAATCTCCCTCTGCCCCTCCTCTGAGGCGCCGCCATGGCTTCCCATGGAAGCTACGATAAAGGGATGGGCTCCGGCTGCCTTTATCTCATCTGTCAGTGTCCGGATAATCCGGCCATAGTTTGTGATTCCCCGGCTTCCTACCCCTACTGCGATCTCCATTCCCGGCTGAATCCGGCTCCAAATCTCCGGCTTGTGAAGCTCCTCCCTCACCGCCGCCTCCACATCGTCAATGCAGGGCCTTGGAAAGCGCTGCTCCATCCGTATCATTCTGGGAAGCTCCACATCCTGAAGCAATTTGCTCACTGTACTCATGCATTTTCCCCTCCGAATTCCTTTTCAAACCGCAGGCAGGCATTCTTAATCCCGTCTGGCTGTTTAAAGATATTGTGAACGGTGCCCACGATCACGTCCACGCCGATCTCCTTGCAGATCACGCTCCGGTCGTGGTCAATCCCCCCATCCACAGACAGCAGGAAATCACATCCGTATTCTGCCCGCATATCCGCGATCTCCTTCAGCCGCTCCATGCTTCCTTCCAGCAGAGACTGTCCGCTAAATCCCGGCTCCACTGCCATCAGCGTAACCATATCCACATACCGGATAAAGGGCGCCATATGGTCGATCCGCTGAGACGGGTTAACCACCACCCCTGCCTTCATCCCTGCCCGGTGAATCTGGTCGATGGTCCTGCGGACAAATGGCGTCTGATCCGTGTGGAAGGACACATAGCCTGCCCCCGCATCCCTTAGCCGGTCTATGTAATCATTTGGATTCGTCACCATAATATGTACGTCCATGGTCACCTGGGGATAGGCCTCCTTTAATTGCTTCACAAATTCAACTGGCATGCATAAATTCGGCACATAATGTCCATCCATTAAATCGATGTGGAAGAACCTGGTTCCTCCCTCCACCAGCTCATCTAACTGCTCCTTCAGCTTCAAAAAAGGGATATTAATTAACGATGCTGTATTGATCATATTCTCTTCTCCTGTTCCTATGCCTCTTGGCTTTCTATTTGATATTTCCCATAAAATTTTCTGCTTCAATCTCCAGCATTCTCTGCCGCAGGCCGGACACAAATTCCTTCCGCTCCGGTGTAAAATCCTGACAGAATTCTGTGTTTAAAAAGCGCTCTGCCATCTCGCAGGCCTCCATCTCCCCTACTACATTTTTCCCCATGGCTAATACATTCGCCCCATTAAGCTGGGACATCTTATAGGCGGTAAAAATGCCCTCAGAGGCCACACAGTACACCCCCTGAAACTTATTGGCCATAATGCTCACCCCGCCTCCGGTGCCGCAGAAGAGAAACCCCTTTTCCACGGCTCCTGCCTGGATTTTCAGGGCCAGGCGCTTTGCCGCCTCCGGATAAACCAGATCCGCCTCTCCCTCCATCTGCCCCAGATCCGTGATCTCATGGCCCTGCTCCAGCAGATAGGCCTTTACCAAATCCTTTAACCGGATCGCAGAAAAATCTGCCGCCAATCCTACCTTCATGATCCTGTCCCTCCTCTTTATAGCCGCCGCCTCAGTCATCGCTCCAGTGCCCTAAGGCAGCTGGATCCAAACCGTGGCAGCAACGAATTTTCACTTCTTGTTACTTTTTTATAGACTTTCCCGCCAACTTACTATAAGATATAATCTGGCGTGTAATATATTAACTGCGTATTTACCAAATGAAAGGCTTAAAATATGTTAGAAATCCTTCCCCGTGAAAGCAATCAGTCTCTGAAGCAATATGTACTCTCTGTCCTGACCTATAATATCGTCCGCCTGAATCTAAAGCCCGGCGAGCGGGTGAATGAATCGGAAATCAGCGAGCAGTTAAAGATCTCCAGAACCCCTATCCGCGAGGCGCTTCTGGATCTTTCTGAGAAGAAAATCGTCAGCATCCAGCCCCGGAGCGGCACCTTTATCGCCTATATTGACATGGAGATCGTATCCCAGTTTCTCTACCTCCGTTCTGTGATGGAGCGGGATCTTTCCCGGCTGGCCTGCCGGTGCGTCACACCGGATGACATCGACCAGCTCCGTGAAAACATCGCCATTCAAAAGTACTATTATCAGGCTCATAAGCCAGCCAAGCTGTTGGAATGCGACATTAAATTTCACGCCCTGATTTACAGCATCTGCAAAAAAGATTTTGTAAATGACGTCATCTCCAACCTGTCCATCCACTTTAACCGTATCCGCTACTTAAGCATAACAAAGAAAGAATTTATCCTGAAGATCTCTGAGCATGAGCAGTATGTGGATGCCCTGGAGGCGGGCAATGCCCAGCTGGCTATGTCCATCTCAGACCGGCATATGGAGCACACCTTTGAGGATTTTGAATGGATCCGCGAGACCTTTCCCAGCTATATCAGCCGTGTTTGATCTTCTCTTTCTGCCGGTCCCCGTACACCTGGGCTAACACGGCGATCAGCAGAACAATCCCGGTGATAATGTCCTTCCAATAGGCGCTGATATGTCCATTTAAGTTAATCAGGTTGGTGATAAAGGTTACAAAAAGGCAGCCTAAAAAGATTCCGTGGATTCTGCCGATTCCGCCCCGCACTGAGGTTCCTCCTAGGACCACTGCCGCCATAATGGTCATCTCCCAGCCCTCACAGGCCGTGGGCTGGCCTGCGCTCAGCCGTCCGCAGAGGACGATTCCGCTGGCGGCTGCCATAAGGCCGCTGATGGTAAAAACGATGATCTTCGTCCGCACCACATGGATCCCCATCATCTCCGCCGAGTTTTCATCTCCCCCTACTGCATAGACCCCCCGCCCGAAGTCCCGGTACTTTAATATCCAGCTGAGAAGGATAATCAGGGTAATAAAGATAAAGGCCGGGATGGGGATCAGCCCGAAGAGATTCCCATTTCCTATATACTTTAGCTGCGGCGCACTGCTGCCCAGAGAGATAGACAGCTCCTTATTAATCAGCAGGGCAAATCCTCTTGCCGCCAGCTGGGTTCCCAGGGTTGCGATAAAGGGCTGCACCTTAAACATTCCCACGATCACCCCATTGCACGCGCCAAACAGCGCGCCCACTGCCAGTCCTCCCAGAATCGCAGGGAGATATCCCCTGGGGGCCAGCCAGGCAGTCACCATGCTCACCAGGGCCGCCAGGGCGCCTACCGATAAGTCCCTTGCCCCGATCAAAAAGCAGAGATTCACTCCCAGCCCCATAATCCCCATCATAGAGGCGGTGTGAAGCACATTAATCAAATTTTTCTTATAGTTTAAAAATGTCATTCCGTAAGCCGCTGTCCCCAGCGCTAAAAGCAGCAGCACGGCAATCACGGAGGAATGCTCATTGATCCTCTGACCAACACTCTTTCCTGTAATTCCTCGTTCCCTACTCATATCCGCCCTCCTTTATACGCTTCGCTCACGCTGGATGGCCAGGGCGAAGATGATGATTCCTGCTTTGATGATATTGGACGCAGCAAAGGGAATCCCATTCATATTTACGGTGGTTCCAATTAAAACCATGATTAGGCATCCTGCAATGGAGCCCACCACATTCGCCTTTCCGCCCTTCATGCTGGTTCCCCCCACTGCTACGCCTGCGATGGCGTCCAGCTCATAGAGCTTCCCCAGCTCATTGGGGTCTAAGGCTGCATTCCGGCACATCTCCAGGATTCCACAGGATCCAGCCAGCACCGCGGAAATCACATACACGGCGATCACCACTGCCACCGTGCGCACGCCTGTCAGCCTGGCTGCCTTGGGATTACTTCCTACTGCCTCTACATATTTTCCCAAAAGCGTCTTCCAGAGCACAAACACGCCTGCTAAAATAATGAGCACAAAAAAGATAATCTGAATCGGCACTCTTCCCGGAAAGCGGTATAATCCCAGGGTTTTTACCTCTGGAAAGCCTCCTAAGACAAAAACCGAGGATTTCGCCATCAGCACTGTGATTCCGCGCATAACAATCTGCATAACCAGAGTCAGAATCACCGGCTGTACCCCCACACTGGCGATCAGCCACCCATTAAACACGCCGATCAGTCCGCAGGCAATCAGCCCTACAACGCACCAAAAAATAAAATTTCCTCCATTGGTGATTCCCAGGGATACGATAATCCCACAGAATGCCATCATGGATCCGGTTGAAATATCGATCCCGCCGGAGCTGATCACAAAGGTCATTCCCACGGTCATAAATAAAATCGGAGTTGCCTGTTTTATCACCAGCCAAAGGGTATTTAAGGACAGAAAATTTTTTGTGAGCAGAGCATTAAACAGGATCAGGCCTGCCAGTGCGATGACTGCCCCATAGCTGATAAAAATTTCCCGGAAGCTCAAAGGTTCCTTTTGTACATGTTCTGCCATTAATTCGGCCTCCCTCCCGTCTATGTATCGATTCTTCCATGAGCAATCACATCCATTATTGCATCCGAACTGATTTCCTCATTCAGCAGCTCACCCACATTTTTCCCATTGTGGAGGATCACGATCCGGTCGCACTCCCGCACCAGCTCATCCAGCTCGGAGGAAATATAAAGCACGCTGATGCCGCTGTCAGAGATCTGCTTGATCAGGTCCTCGATCTCCCCCTTTGCCCCCACGTCGATTCCCCGGGTAGGCTCATCCAGGATAATCAAATCCGGATGTGTGGCCAGCCATCGGGACAGAATAACCTTTTGCTGATTTCCGCCGCTTAAATCCTTTATCTTTGTAGATGGTCCAGGCGTCTTGATGGCGATCTTCTGAATATATTCCAGTGTCCGCTTCTGCTGCTCCCGCTTGTTCAGGATCCCAAACCGGCTGATTTTTGAAAGTATGGTCATGGTCAGATTATCCTGAACTGACATATAGGGAAAGATCCCCTCGGCCTTCCGGTCCTCCGAGCAAAATGCAAGACCCTTTTTCATAGCATCCGCCGGACACTTAAACCGGATCGCGGTCTGACCCATGTACACCTCACCGTCATAGTGAACATCATCCCCGAATATAACCTTAGCGGTTTCGGTCCTTCCGGATCCCAGCAGTCCGGATAATCCCAGCACCTCCCCCTTGTGAATCTCCAGATTAATTCCATTTAGCCGGTGATTCGCCTTCTGCACCCCTTCCACCCGGCAGATCACCTCTCCCTTTACCTTCTCCGGATCGTAGATCTTCCGCTTATTCACTAATTCACTGGCGTCCCGTCCGATCATCAGGGAAATCAGCTTCAGCTTAGGGAGCTGATCTAATGGAAGGCAGTCCACATATTCCCCATCCTTAAAGATGGTAGCCGAGTCGCAGACCTGATAGATCTCATCCATCTTGTGGGTGACAAATATAGTGGCAATCCCTCTGGATTTCAGCGCCCTTACCACATCGAAAAGCACCTTCACCTCCCCGGTATCCAGGGATGAGGTAGCTTCATCCATGATCAAAAGCTTTGTATTTCTGGCTAACGCCCTGGCGATGGAAACCATCTGCTGGATCGCTGTGCTCTGCAGGCTAAGCTGTGCCGTCACATCGATATCCACCCCCAGATCCAATAAGGCCTTTTTTGCATTCTGGTTCATGGTGTCCCAGTCGATCATGCCTTTTTTCTTCGGCGTATTTCCTATGTAAATATTTTCAGCCACACTGAGATACGGGCTTAAGTTCAGCTCCTGAAATATCGTACTGATCCCCAGCTTCTGGGCCTCATCTGTATTTCTCGGATTAACCTCTTTTCCATCAAACAGAAATTGTCCCTCTCCCGGATCCCGCCGATAATAGCCGGTAATAATCTTAATCAAGGTTGATTTCCCTGCGCCGTTTTCCCCCATAAAGGCCATAACCTCACCCTTATGTACCTTAAAATGAACATTCTTTAAAGCCTTCACGCCGGGGAAGGTTTTTGAAATCTGTTTCATTTCCAGCAATACCTGATTTTCCAAATGCATCCCCCTCCTAACTCTGGGAAAAAAGAATCCTGCTTTGCAGTTTCCTGTAAACTTTCATAGTAAAAAAAGTGTGCATCTGCATATTTCGCAAAACGCACACTTATCCTATCTACTATAATCGTGTTTATCATCGCTCTCGCAGGATCTGCGAGCAGTTATTCACACAGTACAGCTGTATAAGCCGGTGCCCGCTTATGCGCTGTAAGCCTTGTTACTGTTCACGGCCTTGCCGTTCACAGCAACAAAATGCACACAAAATGGCCATTCTGTCCATTTTGGTGCCGAAACCCTCGGGTTCACTGTGACTTTCACTCACAGTGAACGCCTCGCGGGATACTACCTGTGAACAGTAACTAAGCCTTCGTTTGAATCCGGCAGCTGCTATGGCTGGCATCAAATGGCAGCCATAGCCTGCTGCTTTCCTTTACCAGCCAGCATTCTCCAGCTCGGTCGCTGCATTATCAATGGTAAAGAACCGGTCATTGGCCCAGATTAAGCCATCTACCTCCATATCCTGCTCTAAGGCTGCTACCACCTCCAGAGCCTGGGGCCCAAGGAGGGGTGAACACTCGGAGCAGGCGGCAACTCTTCCATCGATAATTTCCTGAAGCATGGCAGAGCTTCCGTCGCCAATGGAAAGCACCTGAATATCCTCGCCAGGCACTAATCCCATACCATCAATGGCCTGAAGCGCGCCGAAGGTCATCTCATCCGAATGGGTTACTACCACATCAATCTCATCTCCATACGCCTGAATCAGGTTCTCCATACACACCTGAGCCTCGGAACGCATGTTATTCCCTACCTGAGATTCCAGAAGGACAATATTGTCATGTCCTTTGATGGTAGCCATAAAGCCCTTGGAACGGTCCATCGCTGTGGTGGATCCGGGGGCGCCAAAAATCTCAACCACATTACATGGATCCGAACCATATTTGTCAATTACCCAATCTGCACACCACTGACCTTCCGCCTCTGCATTGGAGCGGATCGCTGTCACATAGTCTTCTCCTGGAGTTCCGTTAGCCGAGCGATCCAATAGAATTACCGGAACACCTGCGGCCTTTGCTGCTTCCAGGGCAGGCACCAGCCCCTCCTCCTCCTTGGGAGGCAGCAGCAAATAATCGATATCCTGTGCCAGGAGATCATTTACATTTGAAATCTGAGTTGCGGTATCATTCTTCGCCTCATTCCAGACTACCTCAAAGCCTACACTCTCAAACGCCTTCAGCACGCTGTCTGTCTCTGCGATACGGAATGCATTCGTGTAGTGCATCTGAGCCAGTCCTACCTTCCGTCCTGCGCCAAAATCATCCGCAATCGAGTCCAGCACCTGGCTCATATCCACGGCAGCAGCGATGGTCTCTGCTACCCCCCCCCCGAGGTATCTTCCTTGGATTCCTCCGCCTTACTTTCTGCAGCTGTCGTCTGTGCAGCTGTCATCGGAGCCGGGGTAGTATCCGCAGTACTTCCTCCTCCGCCCCCGCATCCAGCTAAGGAAACAACTAAACCTAAACTCACCATACAACTTAATAGTTTCTTCATGCGCCCTCCCTCTAATGTGTTTCGTCACATTTAATATATTTGATGTTTTTTAATATATCAGATTTTTGTTTATATGTCAACATGGTTTCGATTTTTTTCGTCTTTTTTCAGCATTATTTACAAATTCTATACAGACGTGACCATCAAGGAAACATTTTTAAATGCAGCGCACAAATGAATTTACAGCCGCCTCAAAAGCTGAGGTTGTGGGCAACGCAGAGAAGCCCCGGCAAAATATCTGGGCAACACCGCCCGAGAACGATGGACATAGAAGCCTCTGATGAGATGTGAGAACATGACGATGCTATCATGGATGGCGAAGATTTTATATCTTTTCAGAATACATTTACGATTTTTATTTGTGCTTGTACAAAGCCCTCCTTCATGCTATACCATTTTTCAGGAAATGATACATCTCCCCAATTATTATTCCATGAAAAAATGCCTATACACCGTATTTGCACCCCTTCCCTCCCTTATTATACTATGCTTAAAATGTAAGATATCCTCACCAATAAATTCCAAGGAAATTAAATTATTAAAGAAGTCGGAAGTTATAAGAAGTCCATTATTAATCAGAAGTCAAAAAAATCAGAAGTTAACGAAAAGCAGGCAGTTACAAGTCAGAAGTACAGTAAAATTCAGAACAAAAACCCATAAATATTAGGTACATCTCTTAATAAAAGGAGAACATCAAAATGCAAGGACCAAGCTATAATAAGAAAGGAAACATCAATGAAATCGACCTTCCTTCTTTATTGAATGAAGCAGTAAAACAAGGTATAATAAATATATCAGATGTGCAGGAAAAAGTAGAAATGACAGAAAGAGAAAACTATTTGAATCTGCATAAACAGAACTATAAAACCTGGCAGGGGGCAGACGGAAAATGGCGTACCTGCCTGCCGGATGAATCCAAAAAAGATGGAAGGAGATTAGTAAAAAAGGTTACCGAAGAAAAACTAAATGATGCAATCGTCGATTATTACCAATCCTTAGAAGATGCCGGTTCCCTGAATAAAATCTCTCTGGATGTCCTTTTTCCTGAATGGCTGGAATACAAACAGCTTCATACGAATAGTACAGCCTCTATTCGACGGATAAGTGATGATTGGAACCGCTATTATAAAAACTCTCCTATTATTCAAATTCCTCTTATAAAAATGACTTATTTAATTTTAGATGAATGGGCCCATAAGATGATAAAGCAGTATGGTATGACAAAGAAGCAGTATTACAACATGTCTATTATTATGCGTCAATCCCTGGTCTATGCAGAAGAAAAGAATATCATACCAAGCAATCCGTTTAAAAAAGTACATATTGACGGCAAGCTTTTTCGTTCCACAAAAAAACCAGATGATGAAAAGCAGGTTTTTTTAATAAATGAACAGCCTTTAGTAGAAGCAGAAGCCTATAAGGATTTTGAAGAAAACGGTTATTGTACTTCTGCCCCGTTAGCTATCCCATTTTTATTTCAAACAGGTTTGCGGCTTGGGGAATTGGTTGCTTTAAGAGTAAGCGATATAGAAGGGAACTATATCCACATCCAGCGTCAGGAAGTTAAGGAAGAACGCCAGAGAGAAGATGGTGGATGGCTTCCGGCAAGAAGAATCATTGTAGATTATACAAAATCAGAAGCTGGTAACAGAATGGTATATTTAAGCAGTAAAGCGCGCCAGATAGTTAAGAAGATTCTTGATAATAATAAGACCCAGGGCTTCAGGGAGGGGGATTATATTTTTCTGGATAAGAAGGGGCGTATCCATGGAAGAGCAGTTGACACACGTCTCCGAAAATACTGCCGTTGTCTCGGTATGAACTATGTAAAGAGCTGTCACGATATCCGGCGTACTTACATTTCTATTTTAATTGATAAAAATATCAACATTAATGAAGTAAGGAAACAGGCCGGACATGCGGACGAGCGTACAACATACCGCAACTACTGCTATAACCGAATGGATGATGTACAGAAGGAACAGGCTTTAGAAAGTGCCCTATGCGGCTGAATTGCAGAATAAAAAGGTAATCATATACGCAGATATGGAAAAATGCCAGGAACCTTGTAAAATCAAGGCCTGGCGCCATATAAACAAAAGCGCGGGACGGAATTCGAACTTTAGCAAGGTCGAAAAACCTAATAAAATCAAAGGAGAATGCACACTATCTACCGTGTGTCTACAGACTGTCTACAGCTCATTTTATAGCTTTTCAGAGCACATTTACGATTTTTATTTATGCTTGTGCAAAGCCCTCCTTCATGCTATACTATTTTTCAAGAAACAACCGTGTTACAAGGTGATAAGCCTCCCTAAACTTGTAAAAGAGGGGAGGTGGTGCATATGACTACATATGAGGTATTAAGCCTGCTATTTTTGGGCGGAACCTTCTTAGTCGCACTGCTTGCCTATATCGATAGGAACAACAAGCGAAAAAATAAGCCTACCTTGTACTTGGCCGTCGAGGTAGGCTTATAACTTACTAACAAGGCTAACCACTTTGTGGGCGGTTGCTTTCCCTATGTTTATAATATAGCATATTATTTAAAAGAATTCAAGAGTTTTGTTTTTTCTATAAATTAGTGCAGGAGCATACCAAGACAAACCTGAACCGTCCCGAGTTTGCCACTTGAATAAAAAAGCTTCATAAAAAATTTTCTTATTTTGCAAGATTTCTCTTGCTTTTTTTATTGGTTTATGTTATACTACTAAAGTAGGTCTATAGGTCTATTTTTAGGAGGGCATTATGTACGTTGAGTGTTTTACGAATAATGGAAAACCGTATCTCCGCCTGGTCCAGTCCGTCCGGGTCACGAACAAGGCAGGCAAAAAGGTTCCTCAAAAGCAGGTCGTTTTTAATGTCGGTCCTTTGGACCGCTTTGATGATGGACAGCCTGGCTATGTGGAGCGCCTCAAGAAATCCTTTCAGGCAGGCGCCCCCTTGGTCCCGGCCCTTGAGCCTTATTGCCATGCTGGGAAGCAGGCAGAGGACTACCGTTTCTCCATAAGGGAGGGAAGCCCTGACTGCTTTGGACATCCCAGGCTCTTCTCCCATGTGCTCCTGGAGCGCATCCTTGAAGAACTGGGGCTCAATACTTTCTTCTCTTCTTATAAGGGCTTCACAAAGCTGCAGTACGATGTCTACGGCTTTGCAAAGCTGCTCTTCTTCGGCAGACTTTTAAGCCCCGCTTCCAAGTCCGCCACGGTGCGGCAGAATGAAGACTACTATGAGCCTGTCCTCGGCCCCCATAATCCGGACAATGTATTCGATACCCTGGACTTCCTTTTTGCCAATCAAGATAAGATAATCCGCTGCATTAACACAAACCTTGTAAAAAAGGCCCGCCGTTCCCCTGACATTATTTATTATGATGTGACCAACTTTTATTTCGAGATCGGGGAGCCGGACGAGGACGTCCTGGATGAAGAAGGGAACGTCCTGGAGAAGGGGCAGCGCAAGAATGGCGTCTGCAAGGAGGAGCGCAAGCTCCCCATTGTCCAGATGGGACTGTTCATGGACGATGAGGGCATCCCCATCGCCATCGAGACCTTCCCCGGCAACACCCTGGACCACCTGACTTTGAGGAGGTCCCTGGAGAACAGCATTGACGGCATGGACTTCTCCCGCTTCATCCTCATCGCGGATCGGGGGATCTGCAATTATCCGAACCTTCTCCACGTATCGGATGCCGGAAACGGGTACATTGTTTCAAAGAGCCTCCTTAAGAGCACAAAGAAAGAACAGGAATGGACCTACAGTGACGATGGTTATACCGCTGTCAGTGAAGACTTTAAATATAAATCCAGAATCGTCAAGAAGACGGTCAAGGATGAAAATGGGAACAAGCGCACCATTGAAGAAAAGGTAGTGGTCTACTGGAGCCGCAAGTTCCAGGCACGGGCAGAACAGGAAAACAAGAAATTCCTGGATTTCCTAAAAAAACTGGAAGAACATCCGGAAAACTTCCGGATCACAGCCGTCCAGTCCAAAAGCCTCCGGAAGTTCTTCAAGAAAGAATGTGTCAATGAGAAGACCGGCGAGATCCTGGACTCCGGGAAAATCCGGGCATTTGTGGACTTCGACAAGGTCGCCGAATACAGAAAGGGGCTGGGGTATTACCAGATCGTCACTTCGGAGCTAACCATGGACGCACAGGAAGTGATCGACAAGTACCATGGCCTCACACAGATCGAAGACCAGTTCCGGGTCATGAAGAGCGACCTGGAAACCAGGCCTATCTATGTGAACACCCCGGAGCATGTCACAGCCCACCTTCTGGTCTGTATGGTCGCCCTTATCATGATGCGGATCATACAGAAGCGAATCCGGGACAGCGGCAGTGTGGCCATAGACCCGGATGCCTACTGGAGCAGCGGACTGAATGCCCATAGGATCCAGGCTGCCCTCAACAAATGGAAGGTAGACCTCCTTCCCGGGGACCTGTACCGGTTTATGGATGCAGATGACCCTGACCTGAGGCTGATACTGGATGCTTTCAGAATCCATCTGCCTGCAAAGCTGTACCGCCGGGCCGAACTGAAACATATCAAGATGGAAATAGAGATTTTCATGTAGGGCATAAATGTAGGTATATTTTCTCAAATTTCTGCAAGTCTGATAAATCCTGGAAAGAACC
>CATOJE010000044.1 GCA_951800145.1 uncultured Lachnospiraceae bacterium
GGGTGAGATTTTTCAAAGAGAGCAAGGAGGGAATCGAGATTATGTGCCGTGCTATGGAAGATATGAGGAATCAGACATTGAAAGAGGGAGCAATCAATTCCGCAAAGAGAATGTTGGCAGATGGGATTTTGACACTTGAAAAAATTGCGGAATACGCAGGACTTCCACTTGACGAAGTGAAAAAACTGAAAGCAGAACGGACAGCATAGTAAAACCGTAGGCCGGGGAATCAAAACATAGGTTCCCGGGCCTTATTTTTTGCCCTGGAAATGTAAATTTTTTCTCTGTCCTTCGAATGTGTCACGGAATTTCTGCATTGGCACTGCCGCCCCATCTGCCCCATAAGGAATGGCAATCTCTGTAGGTTCCCACTCCGCCAGGCCTGGGCTTATAATCTGTTCTTCAGCATGGATATAGTAATTAAAAACATCAGCAAATATGGCTGTATCCGATAAATACACCAAACATGATTAATTACAACTACTTATTTCAAACCATATCAAATTTTCCTGCACTCATCCACAAACGCCCGGAACAGCTTCTGCTCCGCCGGCACCTGGGCTGCCATAAACTCCGGATGCCACTGCACCGCAAGGCAGAAGGGATATCCCTCCACCTCCAGCGCTTCCGGAAATCCTTCCGGGCTGTCCGCCACGATCCACAGCCCCTCTCCAACCTTGTCCACCGCCTGGTGGTGCATGCTGTTCACCGTAGCCACATCCGCGTCGAAAATCCGATACAGAAGACTGTCCGGATCGATCTCCACCGGATGGGTGGCAGACATACAGTTCCAGATATCCTGATGGTTGTACTCCTGCCGGGCGCGGATATCCTGGGTCAGCGTGCCTCCCAGGGCAACATTTAAAAGCTGCATTCCCCGGCAGATGCAAAACAGCGGCTTCCCCGCGGCCAATGCCCCCTGGATCAGCGCCAGCTCAAAGGCATCCCGCACCCGGTTTGGTTCCCCGCACCGTGACTCTGCCAGCTGTCCATACAGCTGCGGCTGGATATCCGGCCCGCCGGGAAACAAGAACCCGGAGCAGGTTTTCAGGGCATGCTCCACGGACCCCGCCCCGGCGCTGGGTGTAAGGATCTGGACCTGGGCTCCCGCCTTTTTCAGACAGCGGGTATATTGATACTGAAAATACTGACGCAACAAGCTGTCTCCCAGCTTCGGAACGCCGATCATCGGATAGAGCATCTCTGCCACACTGCCTCCTTTTAAGCTGCAGTAAATGTTGAATTTACAGTGATTCTTTCAGTCATAGCTGCGAGCTGTGCCCGGCAAATCGCGCTTTTGCCAAGCATGCTGTCATTATTTTACTGATACCCCATGTCCTTCTCATACTGGACAATCAGATCGCGGTTCGCGATCTCATACTGATTTAACATCGACTCATCATGAAAATTTTCCGGCTCAATCCTGCCATGATACCACTCGCAGCGGTTAAAATAGTCCTGGAGATCCGCCGCGTTAAACTTCCGCCCATGGCGGGCATACAGCTCATTCCTCGCCAGCCTGCACTCATACTGAGAAAGCCCCTCCAGATCCGCCATAGTCAGATATCTGGAATCGCTGTCCGGCAGGATATAGGAACCGTGATCTACAGCAGCTGCTTCTTCCTCCTCCGGCATCTGGGCAGATTCCTCCGATCCTTCCTCCTCCGGCACCTGAGCGGATTCCGCCGGTTCCTCTTCCTGCAGCCCTGTCCCGGAGGCCTCCGGCTCTTCCTCCTGCTTCCCGGCTGCTCTGCCGGAGGGCCCGTCTGGCTCCTTTTGCCCTACTGTCTCCTCTGTTTCCGGAAGCTTCTCCTCTTCTGTTTCGTCAGATGGCCTTGGTGACTCCTCCGGCGGCTTTTCTGCCAGAGCAGCGCTGGTCTCCTCCCGCCCCGGCTCCCCTTCCGGTTTATCCCCACGTGACAACCAGATAAAAAACCCGCCAATCACTATAACCGCCGCCACGGCGGCTATTATCACGTTCCGGGGAATCCCACCCCTCTTTGACGGCCCTGGAGCACTGGAATACCCAGAAGGGCCGGCCGCTGCCTCCGGCATTTGGGCCTCCAGCTGGCTTCCCTTGGGCGGATGTTCCTCGGATGGCTGCTTTTGAGGTTGTTTTCCTTTGGATGAGTCAGGCTCCGGCTTAAACTTAGGCCCTGGGGCGCCGGCCGCCGATATCCTTTCCCCGCAGTATTGGCAGAACTGCGCTCCATCCTTTACCTGTTTTCCACACTTTTTACAAAACATTTCCTGCTCCCTTTATTCTATTTTTGTTCCGCATATGGTACAGAACACCGCATCCTCCTCCACAGGGCTTCCACATGCGGTGCAGAAGCGGGTGCCGGAGCGAACTTGTTCCCCTTTGCCGCCTCCCTGGCTGCCTGGTAAGTCCCCTGGAAGATTCGTCAGCCCATTAGTAAAGCTCTCTCCTGCCGCAAGATTTTTCAGCTTTCCGGTAAGACTCTTTGCCCCTTCCGCAATCTTTGCCCCATTGTCGGTTTTTTCCATAATTGATTTCGCCCCTACTCCTAGCAGGCCAGCGGCAGCACCCAGGACACCGAGCGCTTGCATCGGATATGATCGGCCGGGTTCCGAAATATCCGGATTATTCAAGTCATCAATTACCAAATACCGATACCGCTCAATCTGGCCTCTAAGAAAATGAAATACAAAATCTTCGGAATCTTCCTTACTGCACGGATAAGAATACAGTCCTTCCAATGGATTATTTATGTATTTTTGGATGGATCTATCTTCATCTTCCACATCGTTTAAAACTTGATTATAGTTGTCCAAATCCGTGCAATACATTCTAAGCGTGAGCACCTGATTATCCATCTGATCAATTAAATCCGTAGCAGTCTGTACCCATGAATTATCCCATTGCTTCCCGGTTGCATTTGCGATTCTTATTCGATTGATTATGGTTTTGCCTCCGAATTTTAGAATCAGTATAACAGCCCCAACACCCAGCAGCTTTCCTAGCAAGTCGCCTGCTGCAAAGAAATACATGACTGCCAAAAAAATGAGGACAACAATTAATAACAACGGTGCCAGTATTTTTCCCTGAGCTTTCCTTTTTCCTTTTGCAATCAATTCCTTTTGACTGCTTTTTTCTGACATTGATTTCTTGAAGATGTCTTTTAATGCAAGAATGCATTCCTCAATATCTTTCTTGCCATATTCCGCGCACCTTTTAATAAACTGAGTAACCTCCCTTTTCATCTTCGCCCCGTCTGCATCCTCACAGGCCAAAGCATTTTTTATATATACATTCCCTTCGAAGTAAACTTCATCTTCCCCTTCCTGCAAATCAATATAATTTCCTCCGCACACAAACCTGGCATACCGGTCAACCTGGGTAAACTCACCAGTCAATGCCCGGTACATACCATACCATCCAGCTGAACTTTGGGGATAATCCGTCGCCACCTGGTAAAAGAAGTCATAAGCCTGGGTAAAGTTCCCGTTCCTCATATGGCCTTCCGCCTTATTTAACGTCGCCTGCTCGTCCAAATAATTCCGGTCCGACATCCGGCCCAGATCTTCCCGCAGATTTTGATAATTCTGAGTAGAAATCTTGCTGATATCTTCTTTCAAATCCTGATGCATGCTGGTGATATGCTCGTCGGTCTGGCGGAACTCCTTTGACCGATCGTACACTGAAAATATAGTGTCACAGGCCAGGCATTGGTACTTATCCTCTGTTAATGCCTGCACCTTTTCGCTTCCGCAACATTTACATTTAATCACTTCCACACTCACCCACGCTCCTTTGCATTTTTTATTTTCCGGATCTCCAGCTGCTTGGCGATCTCATCACATGTTCTCTTAAATGCTTCCTGCTCTGTGATGCCGGGCAATTCGGCAATCAAATCATGGATCCGATCCTCCACCAGCTTCGCCCCAGGGGAGCTGACCGGATCCGCGTACCGCATCTTTTCCAGCAGAGCATCCACGCACCGCTGATTCTCCCGATCCGTTACCTCCATCCGGCACAGCTCCAGCTCCTGGAGCAGGTTCTTAAACCCGCGGATAGAATCCTGCTCCTGCTTGTCAATCCGCTGGATATGCCGGTTGCTTCCCCAAAGCGCCATCTCCAGTCCTAAAAATGCAATCAGGATCACTGCCTGGATCAGATATGCCCATATCTGATAACGCTCCGGGAATCGGATACAGTATTTGATAAACACGTAAAACTGTACCGCCAGATAAACCCCGCTGTAAAATACCATGGGCACCTTTAAGGCAGCCTGACGTTTATCCTGCTGGTGATAGACATACCAGGAAACCGCAGGCTGTATCAGTAACGCCAACAGGCAAAATATGTATTTCATCATGATTCCCTCCTCGCCCCGCAGTTCATGCAGAATTTCGCCTCCGGAGGAATCTCAAAACCGCACTGGGTACAGTGCACCGGTCCTATGGCAAGCTTCTCTCCGCAGTTGAAGCAAAATTTCGCATGGCCAGGCATGACCGTCCCGCATTTTGTACAGGTAAGCTTCGGGCTTTGAGGCTGGGCTGCAGGCTGAGGCTGAACCATGGGCTGGGGCTGGATGGCCGGCTGAGGCTGAGCCATGGGCTGGGAGGCGGATTGCTGCCAGCCTGCGCCTTGAAGCTGCCCCTTGCCGCCTTCTGTCTGAGGCCTGGCCGATGCCGCCGCGTCCACTACCTGATCCCTCAGCACATTTCCCATAGAAAAGGCCAGGGGCACCTGGGCCATCATATTCGCAGGATTGGCGGCAAAGCCTTCATTCCCGGCGAAGGTCCGGCTCACATCAAACTGCTGCTCCTGCTGCCAGGTGTAGCCCTGAATCTCCCGCGCCTTTGCCATTCCCTCCGCCTCGATCACCGCGGCCTCCCGGTTGCCCATAGCTTCAAACCGCTTCTGAGCCATGGTGTTATCCAGCCGCTTTAATTCCTCCAGATCCTCTGTCTTGATATTTACCGCGGACAGGAAAAAATTAATCACCTGGATCCCATAGTCGGCGATCCCGCCTCCTATCTGTCCCGCCACATGATCCGATATCTCATTTAAATGCTGGTTAAATACATTAAAGCTGTATTTGCTCAGCTCCACCGCGATGCAGTTCTTCACCCTGGTAACGATCAAATCCCGGAAATACCGCTGTACCTCATTAATGGACATCAGCTTTTCCGTTCCCACCATATTAATCAGAAGCTTCCGCCCGTCGGTAATCCGGATGCCGAAGGAGCCGCTGGCCCCTGCACTATAGCTGTAGCCATACATTGGATCCTTCACCGTAACCTGGCTGGGCGTCCCCCAGGGAATATCCATCAGGGTAGCCAAATTAATAAAATATACCTCCACATGAAATGGGGAAACGCCGCCAGTGACCAGATTTCTTAATTTCGAGATCAGCGGGATATTTTTCGTCTCCAGCGTGTACCGTCCCGCCTTAAAGCTGTCCAGCGCCTGTCCGTCGCTGAAAAATACAGCCTCCTGGGATTCATGCACAATCAGCGTAGATAAGGTATTAAAATCCTCCGCGGGATACTTGTAAATGAGGACATTGTTCTCTCCCTCATATTTAATCACTTCCTGAATTGCCATTTTTCCTCTCCTTTATCTTTCCTCTTTTTCCCAAACCCTCATACGCCTGGCAGTAGACGCTCACCACACAAAAAAGCCTGGCGGACTTTCAAAGTAAATAAGTATTTACAAAAGCCGCCACAATCGCCGGAAGAATGAATAAATTAAAAAACATCCACCGCCTGGCAACCCGGACAAGCGTAAAGGCAATCACCGCACCAATAATTGCAGAAGAGCCTACTGTCATCCTGGCATTAAAAATCCAGTAAACAGCTATCCCCCAGGTGAGCCATCCAAGAAACATTGCACCCAGTCCCTGCTGCCGGTTAACGGCGGCAATTTCCCTGCTGCTGGAGCCCTTCCGTCTCTTGTCCGCCCTGTGATGATTCATGCACCAGTCATAAAAAGAAATCCTGCATCCTTCCTGATCCACCGCATCTACGTAAGCGCGGACATTCGCCTTTGTAGTATGAAAATCCCCGTCTCCCTTGGAAATCTTATACTTTTTCAGCTCCGCTAATTCGCCCGGCGTTGCATCTATGCTCTGCCCCTTTGCCTTTTTATACAGCAATTCCACTTTTCGCGTTTTATTCATCCTAGCCGTCCCCCCTTGTATGGATCACCGCAGATCCTTTTTAATTTTGTCTTACTTTATATTACCCCCCCCGAGCTGATTTTTGTCAATATATGTCTTCAACTTTTGGCATTTTTTCTTCTTGACAGTCGAAAGAAAGAATTCTATAATCCTGTTTTTAACACTTGTAGAAATGCAAAATGGCGGAACCCCTTGATTTTACTAGGGTTGCGCCATTTTTGTTCTGATTATAGATGTTGTATGGAAAGCCTACTTTGAAATTTTTCTAATTTTTTTATTCAGTTCTTTGGGCTGGTAGTATTTTTTATCCAGTCCCAGGCCGAAGACAGCATTCAGAGCCGTACAGACCTGTGAATTATTGTACGTTGACATGTAACACATAATAGTTGCTGCAGTCATAGAAGCAGACCCAAGAGTTTACCTCTCAGCCTTTCCACTTTTTATATTATGATGATGTTATATGCAAACTTTATCTTTTTGGGGAATACCCCAGATCTTCTAACCATGCCTGGATATCTTCGTTTGAAACATTAGAGGGGAACCGTGCGCCCTCTTCCCATTCCCCGCTTCCTGCCAGTTCTTCCAGTAGTTCTCCGCTTTCACCTAATCCTGACGATGCAGATGTACAGAATGGAATCACCGTTTTTCCTGTAAAGTCATTTGATTCAACAAAACCGTTCACTGGCCATGCGGCGATCCCCCACCATATGGGGTAACCTATATATACTACGGATGCAGACTCCCAGCCATCTACCATAGTGGAGACCAGTTCGATATCTCTCTGCTCCAAATCATTATGCTCTCTTCCCACACGACTGTTTTCATCTGTCCAGTCCAAATCCACATCGGTATACGGCTCCACTGGTTCCAGTTCAAACAACTTTCCCCCCTGTAGCTTCCGCTATCGCTTTAGCGACCCTCTCTGTATTACTTGTTGCTGAAAAATATACTACTATGGTCTTCCCATCCACTTCACTGCTTTCAGCCTCTTCCATATTTGTATCTTTGATATCTGTTTTTTCCGACATATCCGTCTCTTCCTTTGACTCCTTTTTACTTGTTGTCTGTTCAGGCTGGACCACCGTATCGTTTTCTGACTCCTTCGAATTTAAACCGCAGCCCGCTAACAGTCCTGCTGTCAAAGCTCCCGCCAGGATCAATGAAAATACTCTCTTTCTTAAATTATTCATCTTCTCTGCTCCCTACTATCTATTTATTTCAACGCCATACACAATTTATCTTCTATCCATGTGCGCTACATCCAAAACCTCCACAGTATGACCTGCTTCCTCGGCCCCTTTGATGAATTTCTCTGCCAGCATATTAGACGAACCCTTTTTATGCGGGCTGCCTTCCAGCACTATAATTTTCATATCTATACCCCCAAAAGTTTCCTTGCCCCAAGGCAGGCAATCTCATAAATTGACATATAACGGAAATGCACACCGGCCTTTTCCATCGCTTCCCTCTGCGCGTCGGATACCACTGCATAGGGATAGATCCCATAGACCAGCGGGAAAAAGGAAAATATAAAATCTTCCCTGTCCTGTTCTGACAAATCCGGACAGAACCGTTTCAGGCAGTTTCCAACCGCATCCACCGATGCGCCATACGCTATTTTGAAAACCACAAGATTTTCCGGCCTGCTGTTCAGTTCCATTTCATTCAAATTTGTGGAGAGAAGCTTCAAAAGCCGTTCCCTGCGTTCCAGCGTATGGGCGATCTGATCGGAAAATTCCAGCCTTGCATCTCCTTGCCCGGATGGATTCAACTCATCCACATCTTTCGTCCACATCTCATATTCCTGTTTGAAAAGAGCAAGGAATATTTCTTCCTTTGTCTGGAAATAGTTATAGATGGAGGGGCGGGTAAAAGATGTAAAATTTGCAATCTCCTTGATCGTAATTTCTTTAAAACTCATTGTTTCATACAGCTTTGCACAAGCGTTCACAATCTCGTCATGTCTTACCTGTGTAAGTTCCGGTGATCCCTTTGGCATAATCTCACTCCTCGTACACTCCTTTGCTTTTATTCTGACTTCGTGTCAGCAACTATAATATAACGCTTTTCTGACACCGTGTCAATATGTATTTTGACACAGTGTCAAGTTTTTTCGCAGTTCATCTCGAATTCCCCGCCGTCTGAACGGTTACATTTTTTCTTCTTGACAGATGAAAGAAAGAATTCTATAATAAAAAAGAAATACAGTTCTTCAGGGCAGGGTGTAATTCCCTACCGGCGGTATAGTCCGCGACCTGCGCAGAGCACACTCTGGCAGCTGATCCGGTGGGATTCCGGAACCGACAGTATAGTCTGGATGAGAGAAGATTGTGGTTTTGTTCGGTTGATATCATACTAGCCCTGGATATTGCTTCCAGGGCTTTTTATATTTACCGATTTTGCTGCATCAAAAGCCCTCTTGCGCTGACGATTTTATGGAAGATTGAAGGAGGATTTACGATGGAACTTGCTGCAAGACAAGAGAGAAAGCTGATGACTACGAAAAATATGGTGCTGATGGCTATGTTCGGCGCTTTATCCGGGGTACTTATGTATATCCAGGTGCCGGTGCCCTTTGCCCCGCCCTTTTATAAGCTGGACTTCTGCGATGTCCCTGTACTAATCGGCGCCTTCGCCATGGGCCCCTGGGCCGGCGGCGTGATTGCCGCCTTAAAGATACTCATCTCTCTGATGCTTCGGGGCACTCAGACCGCCGGGGTGGGTGAATTTTCCAACTGGGTTCAGGCCTGCTCCCTTTGTATTCCCGCTGCGCTTGTATATCAGCACAAGAAAAGCCGCAGCTCAGCCATGGCCGGGATGGCCCTGGGAGTATTGGTTATGGTGATCGTAGCCTGCTTTACCAATACCTACATTATGCTGCCGGCATATGCTAAGGCCTTCCACATGCCCATTGAAGCCCTGGTGGAGATGGGGACCGCGGTGAATCCAAGCATCAACAGTCTGATGACCTTCGTGCTGCTGGCAGTGGCGCCTTTTAATCTCCTTAAGGGGACGCTGGTTGCTGTAATTACTGTTTTGATTTACAAGCGGGTGAGCATTATCATTAAAAGCCGTTCATAGTGCAAATCGGATCCATAAGAAAAGAGCCTGGCTTGCCAGGCTCTTTTCTTTATCAAATATATTCCTCACACTAAATTTACACCTTCCATTACACTGAGAATCGCCGACTTTATTTTTCCATGCAAATAGGCCTCATTCAGTCTTTTCTTGCTGTATTTAAGGAATAATCCCTGAGTATATTGAACCAGAAGCGCTGTAAAAAATCGCTCCCAGCTAAAATACTTTTGACTTTCAATAAAGTCTTCCGGATGGTGTAGTATATCCTGAATGCTTCTCCCATCAATGATCCCGGATTTCAATATCAGCCATTCAAATGACTCCGGCAAATAGCATTTCACCGTCGGCTTATAGTACATCAGCTGATACAATTCGTTCATCTCGGATCCGATCGCTGCCCCATCCGCAATTAAAAGTACTGAATCCTTGCTTTGTTTTTCCGCAATCGCTTTCAAATTGGATTTACCTCCCGCGCTTATACAGGTTATTCCACACTCCCCACAAACTGCCTGAAAAAACTCATAGCCAGAATTCGAATCCTCCACCACCACTATCTCTGGTTTTTCGTTACCTGAAACTTCATTTGAACTGTAAATGTGATATAATTCATTATACGTTCGCTTTAGGTCATGGTATTTTCCAGAGGTATGAATACCATAAATCTCATCTGCTGAATATGGCAGATTTGGTAAATCCTCTCTTGTAATAATCACAAAATAATTATCAGAATTCTTCGCTGCATCAGCAAACTCCTGTGATTTCACAAATCGATTTTCTTCATCCAGAAAGATGATCTGTCCATGGATGTTTGGTAATATAAGATCCCAGTCATTTCCCCCAAGTGTCCTGCATGGCCGCTCACAGAAAACCTCCACCCCTGAGCCTTCCCCAAGCGATGCCGCCTGCTCCAGAAGCTGGATAAGCTTCGTCTTACCTGTAGCGCTGTCTCCGCGGATGATTGTAATGTTTCGCCGAATATCCAATTCATAGCGAAGCTTATTGTTCTGTACAACAATGCGGTATTTTCCTTTCATGCCTTAACGCTCCTTTATTTTAAGTGCCTCCTCCAGATATTCTCCATAGCTGTGAATCGTCACATCTGAATTTAGCATAACCGCATCAAATATTGGAACGGAATGAAAGTCCATTACATGATGCAAATTAATCGTCAAATCCTTCTTCTTACCAATTTCAATAATCCATTTTGCACAATTATCTCCGCAGGAGGAGGCATTAAAAATCCTGCCGCTCTTATCAAATGCCATCAAGATCAATGTTTTAACGCCGCCGGATATCTCTTTTGTGGAAATCGGGCCAAGCACCGGACTTTGGATCAGGTGTGTGCTTACTACATCAGACTTGTCAATATCTTTAATCATGGCAACAGACAAGGGATCTGTAATCCACTGGTCTTCATACCGGTTATCAAAATATGTGGGCGGATGATACACTGCATTTTCTACTTCCCCAAATATAATTTTCAGCATTGCGCACTCCTCCTTTTGATTTTTCCTTATTATACCTTGTCCACAGCCGTCAGGCTGCGGATAAGTGATACGTTTCCTTGATTATACCACGATTATAAACAAAAATCGAGAGACTTAAAAGAACTCGACTAACTTGTGTTCTTCTGGAATATGCTTTATACTAATAGCACGAAACTTGAAGCAACTTCGGAGGACATGATTATGAAACCAATGATTCACAAGAAGCTGTCTGTGGCTTCCTTTTTCTTTCTTTTCCTGCTGACTCTCCTGCTTCTTACAGGATGCAGCACAGGGCCTGGCGGGATGGAGCCGGGCGCAGGGATAGAGAAGGCCGGGGGAAGCACAGGGGGGAGCACAAATACAGATCCAGGCTCTTCCATGGATCCTGAGGCCCAGGCAAGGTTTGAGGCCCTGACCAGCCGGGTATTTCAGGAGGTAGTCACCTCTTCCAGGATCAATCTGCATTACACCGTTACCCGGCCGGAGGAGATGGGGCTGCCGCAGCCGGAAGCTCCCTTTGGTGAGGTTTCCATGGAGGCATTTCAGAAGGATGGGGATTTTGTCAGGGAAATGTTAGAAGAATTACAGAAGATTTCCAGAGACAGTCTGTCTGCCCAAAGCCAGCTGGACTATGACATCCTGAGCTATTATCTGAAAACCGAGGCGGAATCCGAAGGACTGGAATACTACAGCCGGCTCCTGATGCCCACCATCGGCATACAGGCCCAGCTTCCGATTCTCCTGGCAGAGTATGCCTTCTATGACGAGGGAGATATCGAAGACTATTTCCAGCTTTTAGAGGGGCTGGACGATTATTACGGGCAGATCCTTGCCTTTGAGAAGGAGCGGGCCCGGCAGGGACTGATGGTCAGCGACGACGCCCTGGACCGGATCCTGGACTCCTGCCGCCCCTATCTGGAAGCCGGGGAGGATAATATCCTGTCCTCCACCTTTTCTGAAAAGCTGGAGGGGCTTGGCACCCTGACCCAGGAGGCCAGGGAAAGCTATAAAAAACGCCATGAGGAGCTTATCGCCCAGGCCTTCATCCCTGCCTACCAGCATTTAATCCAAGGGCTGGAGCAGCTGAAGGGAAGCGGCACCATAGAAGGCGGATTATATTATTATCCTAAGGGGAGGGAATACTACCGTTATCTGGTCTACTCCTCCACTGCCACCTCCTGCAAAAGCGTGGACACACTGGCAAAGACGATCCTTGGCCGGATCCAGGAGGAGCTGCAGGAGATGTCCCAAATTCTGGAGGAGCAGCCAGAGCTTTTGGAGCAGCTGGATGAGGCTTCTCCCTCTATGACGGATCCCGCCCAGATCCTTTCCTATCTCCGGGATACCATCAAAGAGGACTACCCGGAGCCCATCTGCCAGGACTATACCATCCACTATGTGCCAAAGGCCCTGGAGGAATCCTTAAGCCCCGCCTTCTTCCTGACGCCGCCTATAGACCGGGCCGGCCTGAATCCCATTTACATCAACCGGGGAAGCCTGGGGGATGCCGGGGATCTCCTCTCGGTCCTGGCCCACGAGGGCTATCCGGGGCATTTATACCAGTCCGCCTACTTTGTGGCTCAAAACCCCGCTCCCTTCCGCCACGCCCTCTCCTTCAGCTCCTACTCCGAAGGGTGGGCCACCTATGTGGAATATGAGTCCTACCACATGGCGCCTGATGCCAGTGATGACCTGGCCACACTCCTGGCAAAAAATTCCTCTGTGAATCTGGGAATCCATGCTTATGTAGACATCATGGTCAATGATAAAGGGTGGAAGGCTGAGGAGATCGCGAAATTCCTGGAGAAATTCTTCTACAGTCCGGATCCGGAATTTTCCACTGCTCTCTATGAAGCCATGGTGGATAATCCCTCCAACTACCTGGAATACTATACCGGGTATCTGGAGTTTTCCGATATGCGGCGCCAGGCTGAGCATATCTTAAAGGACCGCTTCTCCTTAAAGGACTTTCATCAGTTTCTCCTGGATATCGGGCCGGCCCCCTTCCCGGTGATCCGGGAGCGGCTGAATCTCTGGATCAAGGAGCAAAAATCTCATTCCTATTAACAGCCAGTATCCCGCGAGCATTTCATGTGAGTGAACGTCACATGAAACCCGAGGGCAGCATCTTAACCCTTCTTTTTCTCCTTCAGCAGCTGGGCCACGATCTTGACCCGGCTGTCCAGGGAGGTAGGCCCTGGTGCAAAGGGCTGAAGCATTACATGAAGCGCTAAGCCGTCATACTCCTCTGTGCGGTGGTCAGGGTCTACCGGCTTTTTCCCTGCTGCCAGCACAGACAGGAAATGGGATTCATAGTCCTTCCAGGCCTTTTCTGCATCCGCCGCCTTTTCATCGGTCTTAAGCACCTGCTCCAGACATGCGTCAAACTCCCCTGGCAGAAGATGCTTTCCGGACAGGAACAGTTCCATGAGAGCCCTGGCCACGGTATAGCAGCTGTGATGGCTGATGGCCGAGGTCACCCGGACGCTGAGGGCGGTGGCTGTATCCCGGCTCAGCAGCACCTTAAAATTCCCGGCAGACTTCTTGATACATTCGGGAATGGAGTAAGACCGCCATGCCTCCGCCTCTCCCTGAAGGGCTTCCTTCATCTCCTCCAGGTCGTCAAACACATTCACCGTACCACGGGAAATGGATTCCGTGGCATACTTGGAAAAATTGCTTTTTGTCTTAGGAATATAGTAGTAGGTCCGCAGAGGATTATACCGGCAGGCCCGGAAGGCCTCCATCAGCGACAGGGCGCTCATGTTCTCCTCCAGAATGTAAATATTAATGTCCTGCCCCCCAGGTAATCCGTAATCCTCGATTCCCAAGTCAAAGTCCTTCTGATCCGTAAAAACATTAAACATAATCCTGTCCCCCTTCTAATATTAATATTCGGCCCCTTGGCCCTTATCATACATGACCTTTTGCCCCTGGCATCATATCATAAATATAAAATGACACAAAAAAAGCGGAATCAAGTGTCTTCCACTCAACTCCGCGTGTCGCGTGCGGGGTATGGGACTTGAACCCACACAGTCATTCGACCACTAGATCCTTAGTCTAGCCCGTCTGCCAATTCCGGCAACCCCGCAAACCGATAAGTAGTATAACACAGGATTTTCTAAATTGCAATAGGAATTTGAAAATTTTTCTTTAAAATCACTCTTCTCTCTTATTTTCCATGATTTCTCGTCCAATGTCAAGTAAATCCCATACATTTTCACGGATACATTTTTTTGACAAAAAACTATTGACAAACGTTCCATAAACCTTTATAATGAACTACGTTGCTTACAAAAGTAAGACGTGCAGAAGTGGCGGAATTGGCAGACGCGCACGGTTCAGGTCCGTGTGGTAGTAATACCTTGTGGGTTCGACTCCCATCTTCTGCATTGGCTCAGACAGAGAAGCTTCTTTGTTAGCAGCGAAGATGCAGAAGTGGCGGAATTGGCAGACGCGCACGGTTCAGGTCCGTGTGGTAGTAATACCTTGTGGGTTCGACTCCCATCTTCTGCACGTCAGGAAAGCCTTTGCTTTACAAGTCTTAACCCTTGTAGAGAAAAGGTTTTTTTGTATCTAAAAAAACCTACATAAGGAGTGACTGCAACATGGAAAAATCCAAAGTTTACTTTACTGATTTCCGCACCATTGCCTTTGGAGACGGCCTTCCCACTAAGTTAAAGAAGCTAATCCGAAAGGCCGGTATCGATCAGATCGACATGGAGGGGAAATTCGTCGCCATCAAGCTCCACTTCGGCGAGCTGGGAAATATCAGCTATCTCCGTCCAAACTATGCCAGAGCTGTGGCGGATCTGGTAAAGGAGTTAGGCGGAAAGCCCTTCCTGACCGACTGCAACACCATGTATCCAGGCAGCCGCAAGAATGCACTAGAGCACTTAGAATGCGCCTGGGAGAACGGCTTTACACCGCTGACCGTGGGATGTCCCATCCTCATCGGCGACGGCTTAAAGGGCACCGATGACGTGACTGTCCCGGTGGAAGGCGGCGAGTACGTGAAGGAGGCCAAGATCGGCCGGGCGGTGATGGATGCGGACGTATTCATCAGCCTTACCCATTTCAAGGGCCATGAGATGACCGGCTTCGGCGGCGCCATTAAAAACATCGGCATGGGCTGCGGCTCCAGAGCCGGAAAGACAGAGCAGCACAGCAATGGCACCCCTCACATCCGCACCTCCTTATGCCGGGGTTGCAGGCGCTGTCAGAAGGAATGTGCCAATGGTGGTCTGGTTTTCGACGATGCCACAAGGAAGATGACTGTGAATCTCCACAACTGCGTAGGCTGCGGCCGCTGCCTGGGCGCCTGTAATTTCGACGCCATCGCCTTTAAGGACAGCAATGCCACGGAGATCTTAAACCGCAAGATGGCGGAGTACACCAAGGCTGTGGTGGACGGACGCCCCCATTTCCACATTTCCCTGGTGGTGGATGTGTCCCCCAACTGTGACTGTCACGGTGAAAATGACGCTCCCATCCTGCCAAATATCGGCATGTTCGCGTCCTTTGATCCTCTGGCCTTAGACCAGGCCTGTGTAGATGCCTGCCTGGCGGCAAAGCCGATGCCAAACAGCCAGCTGTCGGATCATATCGCGGCGCCGGATTTTGTGGATCACCATGACCATTTCCGCAACTCCACCCCGGAATCCGAGTGGAAGACCTGCCTGGAGCACGCGGAAAAGATCGGGCTGGGAAGCCGGGAATATGAGCTGATCGTCTTGGATCATAAAAAGCTGTAACGCCAAAACCCCAGCCTGCTGCAAAGATTCTCTGCAGCAGGCTGGGGTTTTTGTCCCTCCTGGGAATCCAGAGGGCAGCCTTGATACACCACAGGGCACCTCTGGCAGCATCACAGCCTCTGAGCCAGCATCACCACCACCGGCGCCGTGGCCACCATCCACACCATAGACTGGGTCACCGCGCTGGCCGCAAATTCCGGCTCACAGCGATGCTCCTGAGCCATGATCACATTCAGGGAAGCCGAGGGAAGTCCGGATATCACCAGGAAATTAGCCGCGTAGGGGCCCTTCGCCCCCACTGCCTTAAGGATCAGGAAAATCACAAGGGGCGCGGCCACCAGGCGGAAAAAGGACACCAGATAGCCCCACCGGTCCGTTATCACCTTCCTGAAATCTGCCTTTGCGATCTCGCATCCGATTAAAATCATAGAAACCGGCACCATCATCCCCCCTACGCTGGACATAGCCGACTGGACAAAGGCCGGAAAGCGGAAGGGCGAAAGAAATAAAATCACAGTTCCAAGGCATGCAAGGGTAACCACATTTTTCAGCATATCTGAAAGATGGAATTCCTTTCTGCCGCTGTAGAGATACACGCCGTAGGAGAAGAAAAACAGCTGGTATATCATGTTGTAGATCACCGTTCCCATGGTGCCGTCCGCCCCGAACAGCTCCTCTGCCAGAGGGAATCCGATAAAGCCCACATTAGCAAACACAGCCAGGTTAATCAGGGCCTTTCGCTTCCTTTCCTCCAGCCCCAGCCTCCCGGACAGCGCGGATACAAGCACCAGAGAAATCACATAATATAAGGTAATGGCCACAGCAGAGAACAGCATCCCCTCTGCCTTCTGGCGGGAAAACTCATGGTTTGCCGCAGAAAGGATGCTGATCGGCACCACCACCTTCATCAGCAGCGTGGTGAGACAAGCCTTCATCGGCTCTTGAATCACCTTCTTTTTATAAAGAAGGTATCCATAACCAATCATCAAAAATATTTTTCCAAATATCTCTAGTAATTCTACAAACATGTCCTTCGCCCTTGTCCTTCCCTGCACTCACAGCTTTTCCTCATCATAGCTTGCCCTTATACCCCCGATAAATTTAGGGCGGACCCTGGCGCAGACCACATGGGCCTCCCCGATGGATCCTGTGGAGATCCGCACCGGCACTGCCACAGCCTTTAAATGCATCCCGATCAGAGTATCGCCGATGTCCATCCCGGCATGAGCCTGTATCCGCTCCACAGCCACAGGGCGCTTCATCCCGGCATAAGCCGCCGTGGCAAAGGAGCCCCCGGCCTTAAGCCTTGGCACTACATTCACGATCTCATACCCATACCCCAAGGCGGCCTCCTCCTCCAGAATCAAGGCACGATTTAAATGCTCACAGCACTGGGCCGCCAGGTAAATGCCGCGCTTGCCGCATTCCTGGCTCAGCACCTGATACACGGCCCGCCCGATCTCCTCGCTGGAAAAGGATCCGATCCGGCATCCGCCGATCTCGCTGGAGGAGCAGCCCACTGCCAGGATCTGTCCCTCCTTCAGTTTCGCCTTCTCCAGTAATTCCAGAACCGCCTGTCTGGTCTGGTTCTCAATTTCCCTCAGGCTTCCTGCCTCCACCTGCTCTGTGCAGACGCCTGTCCCTGTATTTTTCAGCTCCATCTCTTTCTCCTCCCTCCTGTCCTGGGGCTTGATCTGCATCCCAAGCCCTGCAACCACTCTCCACACCTGGCTTGCCCCTGCTGCCAGCTGACAGCTGATCCGGCCCGCTATCTCCCGGTACTCCCGCTCCCGCCAGTCCAAGGGCACGATCCCGCTCCCGATCTCGTCGGTGAGGATCACCCGATCCGGATCCTGCTCCATCAGCTCCCTGGCCATCCGCGCTTCAAGCTCCCCTGGCTCTGCTCCCTCTGACAATCTCCGACAGATCATCTGATGAAGATTACACACAAGCTTTCCATCCCGGAATTCCTCCCAGGAGGCCTGGCCGCCATCCACAAAGGACGCCTCCTGGATTCCCAGAAGCCTCCGGGCAAACTGCCGCTTCCCCTGGCTTTTTCCCCCGATAATTAAAATCATTTCCATCCTCCAATCCAAAAGAGCGCACTCAAAAGATCCCCTGCAGGCCAGCACTGCCGCCCAGGGCCAGCACTGCCAGCGCCGCCAGCTCAAAGCTCTGGAGGAACCACCCGGCCAAATCCCCGGTAATCCCGCCAAATTCTCTTTTCGACATCCACCAGTAATATAGAAAGACCCCGGTCCCCGCCCCCAGCGTCAGAAGTCCCAGAGGGAGGCTTACAGCTAGCAGCAACCCCCCTGCCCCTCCGATCCAGAAGAGAAGCACTGCAAGTGTTACCCGCCTTGCCGCACTGTCAGCAAAGGTGCGGGCCAGACCGCTGTCCTTAGCGCAGGGAAACCAGACCACCGAGAGCCCGCTGAAGGCCCGCTCTAAAGGAAAGATCAGGCAAAAGGCTTTTATCAGCCTGCCCCCCTCACCTCTTCCCTCTGTAAACAGCTGTACCATACAGCCAGCATAGAGAAGCATATACACACAAGCCCCGATGATGGCGAAGGCGCCGGTGTGGGGATCCTTTAAAATTTCCAATTTCTTATCCCGGTCCCCATAGGAGCATCTGGCATCCACCGTATCTAAAAATCCATCCATATGAATCCCGCCAGTTACCAGTATCGGGATACAGGCTCCCACAAGTCCCGCCGGAACCGCCCCGATCCCCCGCCACAGAGAAAAACGGAACCAAAGCATCAAAAAAATGCCGCACAGGCTCCCAACTACCGGGAAAAAACACATCACATATCTCATCCGGGGCTTCGTCCACTCCAGGGAAGGCGCCGGGAGCTTCGAATACATCGATAATGCAATCCAAAAGCTATACCACAGATTCATCCTTCACGCACCTGCCCTTTCTCTCCTATAAAAAAATTCTCCTTTACCTTGCCGATGAAAAATTATCCGGCGAAGCTGTTTCGATGAGGATGCTTTTTCCTTTGTGCTATCGGGAAAGCAGACCAACGAAACGTAAAGTTATTTAAAGTATAAGCCGCCAAGCGCCTGCCAGGCAGGCCGCCCAGCACCCCAAAAGCGCAAGAAGCTCCGTCACAGCCATCAGACAGCCTGCCCGGCTGATATCCGCCGGTTCAATCTGCCGGTCATCCTCCCCGATATATGGCTTCTCATAGCGCTGGCCAAAGTACCAGGCCGGCCCGGCCAGACGCAGGTGAAGGGCGCCGGCGCAGGCAGCCTCCCCCTGGGCTGAGTTGGGGCTGGCGTGATTCCTCTTATCCCGCCAGTAAATCCTCCAGGCATTCCTCCCGTCAAAGGCCCTGGAAAAGCAGCCCAGGATCCAGGCTGATACCACCATCAGGCAGCCGGTAAGCCTGGATGGCAGATAATTACAGAGATCATCCAGCCTGGCAGCCGCCCGGCCAAAGAAAAGATAGCGCTCATTCTTATACCCCACCATAGAATCCATGGTATTCACCGCTTTATAGAAAAATCCCCCCAGAACACCAAAGACTGCCATAAAAAGCAGGGGGGCGATCACCCCGTCCGAGGTATTTTCCGCCACGGTCTCCACCGCTGCCCGCGTGATCCCGGCGCCGTCCAGCCTCTCTGTATCCCTTCCGACAATCCTGGACACCTGCCTTCTGGCCTCCTCCACATCGCCCTTCCCGGCTTCCAGGGCCTGCCTCACCCCTCTGCTCTCCTGCCACAATCCCTTGGCAGCCACAAGCTGAAAGCTCCAGAAGGCAGTCAGACACCAGGAAACCGGCCCCCTTCCGCCCTCCACACAGAAAATCACGGCAAAAATGGCAGCCGGAACTGCCATCGTCAAAAAAATCACAATAAAAACCAGTGCTATGCCATTGCTCATCTCTTTCCCCGGGCGCAGTCTGGAAAGCCCCTTCTCCGTCCGGGAGATCAGCCGCCCCATAAGAACCACCGGATGAACAAGACCCTCCGGCTCTCCAAACATCCAGTCCAGAAGCAGCCCGAGGGTCAATGCACTCATTCGAAATATTACAATCCCCATCATCTATCTGCAGCCTCATCCATGGTTTCGCAAATCACTATCCCAGCTGCCTGCCGGTTTTCCTGATTGCCCAAGGCAGTTCCCTGCCCGTCCGGACTATTATAACCGCTGGAAAAAAAATTTGCAACCATAGAGTTCACCTGTGCCTAGTACTATATTGCGTAAATAACACCCTTATCTGCGGATATGCTGTATGGCCACACACCCCGGCCCGCCCTGGGTGATAAATACGTGGCTTAAAAGGTGGATCCGGATCTCCAGGCCGGGAAATTCCCTTCTGGCCATCTCCTTTATCTCTAAGGCATCCTCCGGCGCATTCCCATGGGCAATGTAAAGGATATCCTTCTCCCCCACCTGATCCCGCTTCATCTGCTTAAAAACCAGCTTCACCGCGCCGCGAAGCATCCGGCCCGCCCCGAACTTATCCAGGCTGGTTCCCGTTTTTGTCAATACCACCACCGGCTTTAAATTCAAAAGAGAGCCCACAAAGGCCACGGTGGGTGACAGTCTTCCTCCCCGCTTTAAATACTCAAAATCCTGGGGGATGAGGTAAGATTTGGTGTGCGCCATCTTCTCCTCCACCATAGAGGCTATCTCCTCCCTGCTCCGGCCCTCCTTTGCCATGGCTAATGCACACTCCACCAGGTAGCGGTGGGGTCCGCATAAGGTCCTGGTATTAATCACCGTAATATCCTCCCGGTTCTTTGCCATCTCCCTGGCCCCGCAGGCAGTCTGATAGGTGCCGGAAAGCCCGTCCGCCATGGACAGATTAATCATCTCCTTCCCACGGCAGCTCTCATACGCCTCCAGCACATCCCCAATGGGCGGCTGGGAAGAGCTTGGAATCTGCCCCTTCCGGATCTCTTCAATAAATTCCTCCACCGGAATCTCTAAATCTCTAAAATCCCTCTCCCCGATATTCACGCACAGAGGAATCGAGAGAATCCCCAGCTCCTTCCCCTCCTCCCTCGTAAAAAGACTGGAGGAATCTGTAATAATCTGTACCATCGCATCTCCTTTATGTTTTAAATAGCCATATCACGCAGTTTCAAAAACCACTTTCAAACTTATTATAGGAGACCACAGTACAAAAGTCAACGAAATTAGACAAAATCCTACATTCTTAGACAAATTGTGCGTTAATCCAAAATATCCCTTGTATTTTCCCCGCTGTTTTGGTAAAATCTACGAAGAATCTCGAAGTAACCTCATAAAAACCTACTTACACAAGGAGAATAAATACTATGGAAAATGTTACCATCCTCAATCACCCTTTGATCCAGCACAAGATCTCAATCCTTCGGAATAAAGCCACAGGAACCAGCGAATTCCGCTCCCTCATCGAAGAGATCGCCATGCTTATGGGCTATGAAGCCCTCAGGGATCTTCCCCTGGAGGACGTGGAAGTGGAAACCCCCATCGAAACCTGCATGACCCCCATGCTGGCCGGGAAAAAGCTGGCTGTGGTGCCCATCCTCCGGGCGGGGCTGGGGATGGTAAATGGCATCCTGGCCCTGGTTCCCAGCGCGAAGGTAGGCCATATCGGACTGTACCGGGATGAAGTAACCCACGAGCCTCACGAGTATTACTGCAAGCTTCCCTCCCCCATCGAGCTTCGGACCATCGTGGTCACCGACCCCATGCTGGCCACCGGAGGCTCCGCTGTATCGGCGGTAAACTTTATCAAGGAGCACGGAGGCAGGCATATTAAATTCATGGCTATTATCGCTGCACCGGAAGGCTTGGAACGGCTCCATAAGGCCCACCCAGACATCCAGATCTACGTGGGCCACTTAGACCGCTGTCTGAATGAAAACGCCTACATCTGCCCCGGCCTGGGAGATGCGGGAGATCGGATCTTCGGGACGAAATAAAGGGCCCTGTCTATTTTATCTCCTCAAAATGCTTCCCTTCAAAGACCGCCGCCCCCCGGTTTCCTCTGACAAACATAAGGGCAAGCATGGTCACACCATACGGAAGCATGCCGCACAAGCCGCCGCCAAGAACTGCCGCCCCTATGGTCAGCAGCATATGCGCCAGCGGCGGAAGGCCTTGTATATACAGTCCCGCCAATGTTGCTATAAACGCGCCGGCACAGAGCTGGCCCTCTATGCCGATATTAATCAGCCCCGCCCGAAGGGCTACCGTAAAGGCCAGGCCGGTCATCAGAATGGGGGTCATGCGAAACAAGGTGCTGAGGAATGCATTTGTATTTCCAAAGGCCCCCTTAAGAATGGCGCCGTAGATATCCAGGGGCGAATCGCCTATAGCCAGGATAATCATTGAGGTCACGCCAAATGCGGCCAAAAGGGCGGCCAAGGGATGAATCACCTTCCTTCCAGCCGATACAAGTCTTTGCCTATCCATACTTAAAAGCCCTCCTTCTCCCGCCTGCCACTCAGCATCAGCATCCCCAGCTCCAGCTCTGTAAAGTCGTCACTCTTCCCGTCTGCTACGATCTTCCCCTCATACATAACGATCAAATGATCCGCCAGCGCCCGCACTTCATCTAAATCCGCCGAAATGACAAGGGCTGCACTTCCCATATCGCGGTACTCGAAAATCCGGCTGTGGATGTTATGAATGGCTCCTATATCCACCCCCCGGGTGGGCTGGGCAAAAATAGCAAAGCGAGGTTTTCTGCTTAACACACGTGCAAGGATTACCTTCTGCTGGTTCCCACCGGACAAGCTGCCAATGGGCACATGGATCGAAGAGGCCTTCACAGCGAATTGCTCCATGGCCTCCCTTGCAAACTGCTTCCACTGCTTCAAGCGCAAAAGGCCGAATCCGGTGGCAAATTTCCCTGCCCTGTGATAGCCCAGCACCACATTTTCACAGATGTCAAGAGAAGGCACCAGCCCCGCGGACAGACGGTCCTCCGGAACCAGAGCGATGCCCCTGTCTATCATCGCTCTTGTATCTCCCCTCACCCGTTCCCCATACAGCTGCAGCTCCATCGTATCCGGCTGCAGATTACCGCTAAGTACTTCCTGTAATTCCCGCTGGCCGTTACCCTCAACCCCAACCACCCCCAGGATCTCACCCTTTGCGATGTGGAAATGGATGTTATCCAATACCTTTTTTCCGCCAACTGTATAATTCAAATTCTCAACCTTAACTGCAATCTCCTCAGAAATAACCTGGCTGCGGCGGGTATCATTCAGCGGGATATTACGTCCTACCATCTGACGGGCAAGCTCCTGGGGGGTCAAATCCTTATTTTCCATATTAGCGGCAACCATTCTTCCGTCGCGCATAACCGAAATCCGGTCAGCAATCTTCAGACACTCCTTCAGCTTATGAGTGATCATCACAATGCTGGTCCCCTGCTCCTTCAGGATTTGGATCATATCAAAGAGGACCTCCGCCTCCTGAGGGGTCAGCACCGCAGTGGGCTCATCCAGAATGATGATTTTCGAATGGCGGTAAATGGTTTTCAGGATCTCTATGCGCTGCTTTTCTCCCACTGTCAGGTCACGGACCATGGCCAGCGGATCGATGCTGAACCGTAATTTCTCCGCCAGGCAGGTTATTTTATGGAGCATTTTATGCTTATCTAAGGCCAGCCCCTTCTCATCCTCAAATCCCACTGCAATATTTTCATATACGGTCATGTTCTCCACCAGCATAAAATGCTGATGGACCATACCAATACCGCAGGCAATGGCATCCCGGTTATGCTTGAACTGCACTTCCTTGTTATCGATCCATATCGTGCCGCGGTCCGGCCGCATCATCCCATACAGAATGCGCATCAGCGTCGTCTTTCCAGCGCCGTTTTCACCTAAAAGCACATGTGTCTGCCCGCCTTCAAGCAGAATGCTCACATCCGCCAGGGCCTGCACCGGGCCAAAGCGCTTACTGATGTGTCGAAGCTCCACCATATTCATAACTATGCCCTCCGCTGCCTACCTGCAGTTTTCTCTAACCCACCCATCGATCTCTTCCATCGTGGATGGTAATTTCAGCTGGCCCTTTACTATCTTATCTGCCGCGGCGTAGGCCTCATCTATGATTTCCTGCGGCACAGACAAATTAGACTCCTCAAAGCACATAACAAACAAACCGTTCTCAATCCCCCCATACTTCGTCTGTGAATTCCAGGTGCCGTCCTGCACAGCCTTGATATCGTCAAAGATTTGGTTCTCTATGGGATTCAGGGTGGAATGAGGCACAAGATCCGGCTCCTTGGCATTTAAGTTTGTCGCCGCACCAGTGACATAGCCATTCTTTAGCTTTGCCGCATTCAAAAGGCCAAAGCCCGCCTTGCCGCAAAAATCCTGGATAATATCCGCCCCCTTGCTGTACTGGGCAATGGCCAGCTCCTGCGCCCGGTTGGTATCAACAAAATCCCCCACTACGCTGGTAAGAACCTCAACCTGGCTGTCAGCATACTTTGCCCCGCAAATATAGCCTACTACCGGCCTGGTTTGGGGCGGTATTTCCATCGCACTGATAATCCCAATCACCGCCTGTTCATTCGCATTAGGTAATGCGTCCATGGTTGTCAGCTTACTATTCAGATAGCCGGACATAAACAGGAACTCCTCCCACAAAGCCGATTGACATGAGATATTATCCATGCGGATCTCAAAGCTGTTGGCAGAAAACTTTTGCTCCGGAAAGCTCTCGGCGGCATTTGCCAGCGCTTCCTTCTGCTCCGCACCTAACGCGATAATAAGATCGAACTCTCCTGAGCTTGCCAGCTCCATAAAATAAGCGTCATAATCGCTGTATTCCTTGGGCTCTACATTCGTATAGCGGATCCCTAATTCTTCCTCTGCACGTTCCAGCGCGTATAACCCGCTGTCATTGATGGATTTGTCCCCAAGCCCTGAAATCGTATGCACCAGCGCCACCCTCGTCTGATCCGGCGCCGGGCCGCCTTCCCCTGAGCCGCAGCCGCTTACACCTGCCAGGATCACCGTCATAAGCAGCATGGTTCTCTGCGCCCTTTTCGTAATTTTCATTCTTTCCTTCCCCCTTGTCCTTTTTGCGAGCCCGTCCCAACATGTTACAATGAACTTCCCAATCACATTCACGATACCATATCCACAGCCATCAGGCTGGAGATACGTGATATGTTCCTTATTATATCATGGCAGGAAAATCCGAATTATGACATTTGTCAGCATTTTCACTTTTTATTTCCGCGAGCAACGAGCCAAGCGGGCATGCTTGCATGCACATTTGGCGAGGGTCTGCCCCGTTTTATCGGGCACTGCCGCGAGGATCGAATACCCCGTTGTTCTGCAGCGCTGCAAGCTTGATGCCCCGCTGCTCTGCAGCGCTGCAAGCTTGATGTCCCGCTGCTCTGCAGCGCTGCAAACTTGATACCCCGTTGCTTGCAGCGGCGTTGTTGACTGTAACGCGGGCACAGGCACAGCTTGACAGCCACAGGGACAGCTTGACAGTCGCAGAGGCAGACCCGCAAAAATAATGCGCAATGCCGCTTTTAAGCTTCGGCATTACGCATCCGGAAAAATTTATTCAATTTTAAAATTAATAAACGCATCCAGCGGCTTCAATACCTTCAGTCCCCCGGGCACCTTCTGGATCACCCCTTCCAAAACAAGCTCATCTAAAATCCTGCACATGTGCCGGTAGGTGATTCCCAGCTTCAGAGCCACCTCTGTAGGCTTAAAGGCAATCACATCACCGCTCACCTCCCGGCACTCATCTATATATCCAAGGGCCCGGGACTTTGCATCATAGACCAGGCTTCTGGACAGCCCCCGCGAGCTCACATCCAGCTTCTCCATGGTTTTAGTACAGATATATAGCAGAAACTGCGCCCTGGAGGTTAAGGCCTGCTGCACATACCTGCTTGGGATTGCTATGGCCCTGCCCGCCTTGACCATTTTCACATCGTAGTAAGACTTTTTTATCACTGCCAGATCCAGCAGCAGTTCCAGATCGCCGCAGACATCGCCTGGCTTCAAATAATCAAGCAAAGCCTGCTTCCCATCCTTTGAGACAGGCAGAACCTGGGCGCAGCCTGTGAGAAGAATAAACAGATATGCCAGCTGTACGCCAGCACGGGTCACATATTCCCCCCGTTCAAATTCCGAAATAAACACATGCTCCAAATCACAGGGATCAAAGATGTGTTCCAAATCATACCTTTTTAAAGATTGTAAAATATATTTTTTTGAATCGTTCTTTTTCATTTTTTCTCCAGAATGTAGACAAATGTCATGCCATCCCACTGAAAAATCCATATATACTGGCCTCATCAAGCATCGCAGAAAACAGCAGCAATCAAATCTCAACTGTGGAAAGGAGACAGCACTATATGAAATCTATTGTTAAAAATCCAGACCTGGCGGCCTCAGGCGCAGAGCGTATGAAATGGTTCCGGGAGAGAATGCCTATCATTACCGCCTATAATGAGCGGTTCAAGCGGGAGCAGACCTTCCGCGGAAAGGTTATCGCCACAACCATGCATATAGAGCCCAAATCTGCCTACTGGATCGAAGGCCTGCTGGCCGGAGGGGCGCAGCACATCTACTTTGTGGGCTACCTGGGCACCACGAAGGATGACACAGCCGCTTATCTGGCCTCCCTCCCCCGTATGACTGTCCTGGGTAAATCAGATGATACATACCAGGAGCACCTGGCCAATTTAGACGCAGTCATCCAAAATGGCAGGAAGATCAACCTCTTTCTGGACAATGGCGCCGCCTTCATCCTGGCGCACAGACGCAACCATCCGGGCTGGCAGCCAGATGGCGCTAACGAGGAAACCCGATCCGGACGGCTTTATATAGAGCAGGAAGCCTATGAAGCGCCCTATCCCATCGCAGTTATCGATGATTCCTCCCTAAAGCGCCTGCTGGAAAACTACACCGGTGTGGGACAGTCGGTTGTAGATGGATTTATGCGCGCCACCAGCCTCCTTGTGGGAGGGAAAAATATCCTTATATTCGGCTACGGATACTGCGGCTCCGGAGTTGCAAATAAGTTCAAAGGCCTGGGAGCCAATACCATGGTCTATGATACCAGTCCTCTCTACCAGCTGAAGGCTAAGGTAGACGGGCACATAGTAGGGGAAAAAGAAGAGCTCATCTCCCGCGCAGATGTCATTATAACAGTTACCGGCAGCTTCGGCGTTATCTCTGCCGAACATATCCCACTGCTCAAAAATAAGGTCATCCTGGCCAACGCCGGCTGCCTCGGGTTTGAAATCGACTTAAAGGGGCTGGAGGAAAAGGCTGACCGCAAAACCCCCTTGCGCCCCGGCGTAGATAAATACACATATGGCGAAAAAGCAGTCTATGTCCTGGCCAATACCCACGCCCTGAATCTGGCGGCAGCGGACGGAAATCCCATCGAGATTATGGACTTAGGGCTTGCGCTTCAGGCCGGCTGCGCAGAACGCATAATCAAAGCACCGGAAACCCTTGTAAATGGCCTGCAGAATGTGCCCGAAGATATCAGCCTGGAGGTCTGCAGGCTGTCCCTGGAAGCCCAAGGATAGCCCCGGACTGTCCCGGAGCAAAAATCCTGGCCGGAAGCCAAGGGCTGCAGACATGCCCTGGCTTCCAGAAGGGCTTCTGTTATACTGCTTAATTATATTGCTTATTATATTGCTTGCATATTACGGTCTTATCCTTCTCCGATCAACACAGTTTTCCCCCGGAAGGCAAAGCCGTACCTGCGTATCTCATCTTCGGGAATGCCCTTCTCTATGAGCATCCTCTCATACTGCTTCTTTTCGATCTGGTTCAGCGCCTCCTGCACGGTATCCGCCAGTTCCTTCTCTGAATTCGTATCCTGCACCTTAAATTCCAGGATCATCCCGTCATTTCCCGGCATCCTCGGTTCCAGCATCACATCATATCTTCCAAAGCCGCTTTCCCGATTTGATGTAAGAATATACTGATCCGCAAGTTCCACCATCAGTCCTAATACAAATCCATGGTAGAAGCGCTCCGGTTCCTCGCCAGAGGGATTTTTCCCTGTGTCAAAATAGCTGAAGGTAGCCAAAGCGACACGATTCATATAAACATTCATAGCCCTGACATCCCCCATCAGCAATGCCTTAATAAAATCATTATAGCCCGATGCCGCCCCGGCAAACCATTTCCGCACCAGATGCCGAAACATAACCTTGATCTCAAAGTTTGTCAATGCCAGCTCATATTCCTTTTTCCATTCATCTGTGGCTGACATAACTATCTTCAGCTGCTTTACCTGGAGGTATCCGCCAGCCAGCAGAAGGCTCCATACAGCCTGCTCATCCTCGTCCAGCTGATCATAGACAATCTGTTCATCCATCTCTGCTATAATCGTTTCTCCCTGAAGCAAACACTGGAAAGAATCCTTCAGCCCTTTGCTCCCCTCCCGAATCAGCTTTCCCACCAGCCGGTTAGAGCTGGACTTTGCCCAGTACGGCTCCGCCCTCCCCTTATCCAAATAGTTTAAAATGGACCAGGGATTATAGATGTCTCTCTGCCCTCCAAAGGTAAATCCATCGTACCACTTCTTAACCTCCTCCCTTCTGTCAGACATATTATATTCGTCCAGCGCGTCAAACACCTCCTGCTCCGTAAATCCAAAGCAATCGGCATATTTCTCTGAGGTTGTAGTGATCACCTCCAGATTATTTAAATCCGAAAAAACAGACTCCTTACTTACACGGGTAGTACCTGTCATAATTGCCCGCTCCAGAAATGGATTGGTTTTGAACGCAGCATTCAATATGCTTCGAACAAAGGAAACCAGCCTTTCCCAGTATCCATTTACATAAGCCTCCTGCATCGGCGTGTCATATTCGTCTAAAAGGATTATCACCCTTTTGCCATAGTACTGCGACAAATACATAGATAATTGGTGAATCGCCATCGTCGCCGCCGTATCATCCATGTCCACTGACACAGACCGGAAAAACCGCTCTCCTCTCTCGTCCAGAACCGCCCCATCGAATAGAAAGCTGTGCTGTGCATATAGATTCGACAGTGTCTGGCAAATCTTTCTCCTTGCTGTTTCATAATCCGGCTCTTTAATATTCGCAAAGGAAAGACTGATTACAGGAAAATCTCCCTGGAAATGACGCATTTTCTCACTATTCCATATTTCCAGCCCCTCAAACAAATCCCCTCTGTTTGCAAATCGGGCTGAAAAAAATGTCTCCGCCATGCTCATAGTCAGCGTCTTTCCAAAAAGCCTGGGCCGGGCAATCAATGTAACCGTATCCCCGCTCTCCCACCACATCTTAATAAACCGGGTTTTATCAATATAAAAATAGTTTTCTCTCCGTATGACTTCGAAATCCTGATTCCCTATCCCCACTACCCTCTTCACTGCGGTGTGCTCCTTTCCTTTCGCCTGCTATCTGCCATTTATCTGTAAATTCTATTTTCCATGCTTTTTCAGGAAATGTCAAGTCTTCCTGCGGCAAACCTGCTTGCGGCCAAGGCCGGCCCAGATACTGTTCACGGCCCTGCCGTGCCCAGCAACAGAATGCACACAAAATGGCCGTTCTGTCCATTTTGGCGCTGAAACCCTCGGGTTTGACCCAAGGGGGCCTGCTACCTGTGACTTTCACTCACAGGCATCGGGCCCTGTGGGTCAAACGCC
>CATOJE010000045.1 GCA_951800145.1 uncultured Lachnospiraceae bacterium
CCTTGCCGTTCACAGCAACAAAATGCACACAAAATGGCCATTCTGTCCATTTTGGCGCCGAAACCCTCGGGTTCACTGTGACTTTCACTCACAGTGAACACCTCGCGGGATATTTCTTCCAGCTTATGCCCCATCCATAAAAAATGGATAGGGCATTTGTTTTATTTGTTTTGCTTCAGCCTTTAATCCCGGTTGTAACAACCCCCTCGATTAAAGATTTTTGACCGAATAAATAAAGAATTAATATGGGTAAAATCGCCAAGACAGCCATAGCCATCATAGGGCCTGTATCAATAATGTTCCCATACATATCTTTTGAAAAAGAAAGTCCAATAGCAATTGTGTATTTCTTCCGGCTAGACAGCATAATCATAGGGATAAAATAGTCATTCCAATGCTGGACCACGGAATTTAAGAGTACCACAACCAGCGCCGGCTTTGCATTGGGAAGAATAATTCTCAAAAATACATCAAACCAGCCGCAGCCATCAATAATCGCCGCCTCCGTCAATTCTCTTGGAATCGCCGAGAAGAACTGACGGAGCAGAAAGATAGAAAAAGCGCTTCCCCCAAAAAAGAATGGTAAGATCAGAGGCCACAAGGTATCGATAAATCCAACCTTACTATATATGTTATAAAGAGGAATGAGCGTCACAGTCGTCGGAATCATCATGGTGCTGAGAACGACCATAAACAGAATATTTTTATACTTTGACTTTAGCTTTGCAAATCCAAAGGCAGTAAGGCTGCAGCTGATTAGCGTTCCAGCCGTGGCTAACACTGTGACAATCAAAGAATTTTTAAAGTAATTTAAAACATTGGCATCGCCAGATACTTTTAAAATACTCCGGTAGCTTCTAAGCGTCCATGGATGCGGAATCAGCTTAGGCGGGTAAGCTGTCGTCTGTGTCGAATCATAGAAAGAATTAAATATCATCCACAGTACCGGAAACAGGAACGCCATGGAAATGACCGTTAACACAACATATGCTTCTATCCTGCGTATCCGTTCATTTTGCTTTTTCCCAGATAGCTTCCTTGCCATATCAATCCACCTCCTCACAGTAGAACACCCACAATTTTGATGTTTTAAACAAGAAGATGGTGATCCCCATCATCAGCAGGAATAATATCCAGGACAGACAAGATGCATATCCAAAATATTTATACCGAAATGCCTGATTGTACAAATGCAATCCATAGGTATAAATAGAATTCATCGGGCCTCCTTTCGTCAAAATATACGGCTGTGTAAAAATCTGCAGCGCCGCAATCAGCTGCATAATTAAAACATAAAATAGGGTTGGAGTAATCAATGGCAGCGTGATATACAAAAACCGTTGCCATGGCCTGGCGCCATCCAGCTCGGCCACCTCATAATAATCTGTGGATACTCCCTGCAGAGCCGCCAGAATAATCAGCATGCTGGAGCCGCTGGTGAATGCATTAATTAAAACTAATGACGTCATACTCCATTTCGGATCCGTAATCCATCCCGGTGCACTTCTAAACAGCTTTGCAATCGAATAATTCATAAATGATGCACGATCAAAGATGAACTGCCAAGCGATATACATCGCCACACCGCTGATCACGGCAGGAAGGTAGAAAATCGCCCGAAATACATCCCGGCCCGGCATTCTGCGGTTCAGCAAAACTGCCAGGAGTAATGCAATCACCATATTCACTGGTACTGCATAAATCGTATACTTCAGCGTGATCAGAATACTTTTTATAAACATTGGGTCTTTCAAAAAGGCCTTTTCATAATTCACCAATCCGGTCCATACCGGACGTCTCAGCCCATCCCAGCTCGTAAAAGAGGTATACAGGGAGTATCCCATAGGAATCATGGTAAACAGGAAAAATCCCGCAATCCACAGACTGACAAATTTAAAAAAGTCGCTTTCCTTATAAATCCCTCCATGCTTAACTTTTTTCTCCTGATTTTTCACCATCTCATCCCTTCCCTTTCATGCCTTGTACACTACTTAAAGTCCATTCTCTACTTTATAATTATTAATCGCATTTTCTCCCGTATTCTGCAGCTCCTCAATCGCCTGATCTAGGGAATATACCCCATTTACATAGGAATCGAATACCACTTTAATGTTATCATTAATTTCTGACCAGAAGCCGGCAAATTCATACGGCTGCACAAACTGCTCCATAACCAGCGGCGCCATCTTATTAAACTGTACTCCATTGGCATCATATCCATAGTAATCATTCAGATATCCCTCTGATTCAACGAATGAATTCAAGACCGGAACCCCTGCAGATGCTTCAGCACCCAAAGCGCTTTCATTGGTAGCGAGATATTTCACCAGTTCATATGCCATCTCCGGATTCTTACATTGAGAAGAAATGCTGTACCCATTAATCCTGACATTGGAATTCCAGGTTGTCTGATATGTTTCACTATAAGGCAGCTGTACTATATCCCAATCAAAGCGGTCTCCAATTGATGTTTGAAGATCATTCATTGTCCCTGTCACCTGCATCACTGCCATCGCATACTGCCCGGTTACAAATCCGCCAGAGGTTTGTGTCTGATTAATTTCATTGCTTGTATATCCATTTTTGTAAAGAGAAGCGAACATTTCCATGGCATCACGGAATTTTTCATTTCCCTCCGCCTGCATTTTTAAATTATCGGTATCATAAAGTAATGGTTCTCCATACAGAGAACGCATATACTCCGTTACCCATCCCCCAAGCCATACGCCATATGTTTTATCCACACCTTCACCAGAAGTCAGCTTTTCACATAATTCCAGGAACTCTGCTTCTGTCCAGTCGTCCTCCGGATAGGGAAGCCCTGCCTTGTCAAAAATGTCTTTATTGTACACAATACAATAGCTTACCTGGCAGACTGGAAGGCCAATCAGCCCTTCTTCCGTTTTCCATAAATTAATAATTCCTTCCGGCCACATATCCAGAGAAACTTCCGGATCGTTTTCTACAAATTCTGTTATATCGTAAAACATTCCTTTATTTTTAAACGGGTACATAATGTCTGTTGTATTCCGGATAACATCCGGCGAGGTTCCAGATGAAAACCACACCTGAAGCTTTGTCGGATATTCATTCCCGTCACAATAAGAATATTCCATCTTTGTCCCGGGATACTTTTCATCCACCCAGCCCTGAATACTCTGCTCAAACCCAGCCAGCTGGCTTTCATTCCCCCAGCGCCCTAAGGTCAGCTTCCTAGAACTCCCTTCCTTGTCCGATGCCCCCTGTTCTTCGCTTTTTTCAACAGATGTCTGTTGTTCACTATTTACTTGTCCGGCAGTTTCCTGTCCCCTCTGGCCAGCTGTACAGCCTGCTGCTGCCATAATCATTCCGATCCCGCACACTAATATAATAGATTTCTTCATCCCGTTTCTCTTCTCCTTCTGTTATCCTTTCATTCCTGCATAAATCATGGTATAAGCCCCTGGCAATGCCATCCAAATCCCCAGTTGATTCAGTGCGCCATTCTCCTGATTTACCGAAAATACTTCGATTTCCCCTTTTGAATCTGCAAATTCTTCATTTAGCACCAGCATATATTTTCCATCCTCTGTGAAGCAAAATTCTCTTGGCCATCCTCTCGTACTGATATAGCAAGGATCTGCCAAGCTTCCGTCTGGTGCAATGGTAAATTTTGCGATCTGATTTGCCCCACGATTCGATACGTATAAAAATCGTTCATCCAGAGATAAATGAATCTCCGACGCCAGATTTTCCCCGCTAAAATCAGATTTTAGTGCAGATACCCTTTGCCTCACATGGATGCTCCCCCATTCATCCAGCACAAAAAAGATGATCTCCGAACTCAGCTCTGTCAAAAGATATCCCCGCCTTCCCTGTCTCGTAAAGGCTACATGCCGCGGGCCTGAGCCCGGCGGACTTTTCCACTGGCTGACCAGCTCCATGGAGGCTCCTGATTTTTTCTGATAAATGGAAAGTGTATCCGCGCCCAAGTCACTAACTGCAATATATCCGTGAAATGCCGATGGAAATACACTGTGGGGATGGCTTGTACCCTGTCTCTCCTGATTCGGTCCCGAGCCATATTGATGAATTTCCTGAAAAAGCCCCATCCGTTTTTCTACGTAGTTTACCTCATAGCACTGTATCGTCCCCGCCTGATAATCCGTTGTAAACAGGAAATGATCATCCGGCCCAAAGCAAATATGGCTGAACCCATTTCCCATGGTTTGACAAATTATTTCCACAAAAAATGGAAGTTCTTCTTTTCTGCTGAAAAGATAAATAGATGCTCCTGACATGGTACCAACTGCTGCGGCCGCCAGGTTTCCTTTAGAATTAATGGTTAAATATGATGGAACAATATTTTGACAAATCGTCTTACCTACGGTCAGAGCTTTCTTCCTTTCATCAAAGGCACACTCCGCTATCCCTCCTCCATTCTTCTGGTAGCCTACGTAAAACAAATAGCTGCCCATTTTCTTCTCCTTCTTTCACCTAAAACTCATGGTAAAATATATGTTCCCCTCCCATGAATGCCATCGAATGCCTCTTCTTCACTTCCCTTGCAGACTCCACAGACAGAGCCTCCGTCAACCAAAATATCTATTCCTGTGATAAATGAAGCCTCCTTTGAAGCCAAAAATGCAGCGGCGTAACCGATATCCTCTCCTATCCCGGTGCGTCCGACAGGAATTACTTTTTTCGCTTCCGAATAGTCCCTGTCTTCATATCCCACCGGATTAATTGCAATACAGCCGGGAGAAACCGTATTCACCCGTATTCCATAAGGAGCAAGCTCCAGGGCTAAAGATTGAGCAGAACGCTTCAAGCCTGCTTTCAAGCCACCATAAATACAGTCAATAGCAGTTGGTTGAATCGATTTGACGGATGCAGTAAATATAATATTTCCATGAATGCCATATTTAATCATATGCTCTGCTATAAACTTTGCCAGCAGAATTCCAGCCCGGTAATTTACCTGATACACATGGTCAATTTCTTCCACCTTTGCATAGCCAATATAACGCTCATATCCGACTCCCGCATTACTCATCAATACATCAATTTTTCCGAATGCTGCTTCCGCTTCCTTCACAATGCGCTCCGCTTCTTCGATTTTTGAAAGATCGCAGTCACAAGTAATGCATCTTTTATCATATTTCTTTCGGATAATCTCAGCCACCTCATCAGCCTTATCCTGCTCTCCGCAATGTGCCAGAAAAATATCATATCCCTTTTCTGCAAATACGATTGCAATCCCACGCCCAACTCCTCGATTAGCACCTGTTATTAACGCCACCGGATTTTTTTTATCCATATGTCCTCCATTTTACGTAATTTTAATATAATTTGTATTAGATTTTATGTTTTTACCCTTGCGCTCAGGTTCTATACGTATAAATTAACATATTCTTCTACTATTGTCAAGGTTTCTTTCTCGTTTTTTCTAATTTTCGATAATTCTCTTGCATTTTATTCGTCGTTATGCTATTATTTACGCAAATATAAGGAGGTGTTCTAGTTATGAAATCACATTTTGGGGCGGATTTCGATAAAAATTACGTAATTAATCCGTCCAATCTCCCCAACCACGGCTATCTTTTTTTTGATCATTCTCTTCACGGTCAAAGTGGCCACCTGGGACATGCACTGTTTCAAAGCCATACAGGAGAGATTACCGCGTTTTTCCCTATCTGCTCAAATGATAATGGAGGGCATTCTGCAAAAGGGTGGATGTGTTTCCGCAGATCTACGGATTTCGGGCAGACCTGGTCAACCGCTGAAGATTTCATCTGGTCAAAACAGCTTTATGAGCAAAATGGTAAGGTATCTATGATGTGCGAGAAGGCAGTCACCTGCAGCGATGGTTCCATTATTCTCTTTGCATTGACCTGTGATCTGTCGCAGAATCCATTGTGGGAGCCCTATCTGGTCCCTCAATATCTGAAAAGCTTTGACCATGGTTATACCTGGACCTCCCCAAAGCCTTTTGGAGAAGATCGCGGGAGAATCTATGATGCGGTATACCATAATCATTGCATTTATGTTTTGAAATTTGCCAACAGTGCAGAAGAAGACTGGACTGGCTGCCGTCCGGAGCATATTTATCAATTATTTGTAAGTACAGATAATGGAAATACTTTTTCCCTGAGAAGTGTCATCCCTTTTTATACATACGGACGTGGATATGGAACCATGGAATTCACAAAAAATGGAAGATTGATTGTAAGTGTCTATAATATTAATGATGAAACCGTTTTAGATACCATTTACAGTGATGATAACGGTTATACCTGGTCCGGTATTTATGGCGCTTATCTTGAAAAAAGAATACGAAACCCTCAGATGATATCCTTTGGAGATGGCTTCTTCCTTCATGGGCGAAGCGGAAATGGCGGAAACTCTCCTGGAAATTTTGTCCTATACTATTCAAGCGATGGTTTTCACTGGGATAATGGGCGCTATCTATGCCTGCGGGAGGCTGGCTATGGTGAATATTCAAACAGTCTGGTTGTACACAACCTTAGAACTGACCAGTACCGGCTTCTAATCCATTCCTCCCACGCATACCGGGACAACCTCACCAATATTCTTTCCTGGTGGATCGATTTTACTCCCTCCTCCTCCGAAAATCGCTTCAAAACTTTGTGTAGTGAATAACGAAAAAGGCACAGCTGTCACGCTGCGCCTTCCAATTTCTTTTCGTTTGATTTCAGCCAAAGGCTGCCATATGCTATGTTAAAAAAGCTACCGGAACCGGTACTGCCTCACCACCGCCTGTATACTCCGATTCCCATTATACTCGTTAATTTCCGGGTAATACACCATATCCATATACTGGCTTTCCCCCTTCTCCTTCATAAACTGGTCACCATCCCCAAACCAGCGGGCCTCGACGGTATACCCGGATTCTGTAGCTAACGTAAGCATCACCACATTCCGGTTCTTCCCAGCCACTCTGGCCCGGCGGATCCGCAGCTGACGCTGGGCAAACTGGGGCTTTTCATTCCCCTGTCCAAAGGGCTCTAGAAGGCTTAGCTCCTGAATAAAGGCTTTATTTATGTACTCAAAGGGCATGGCCACATCGATCCAGACCTTTTCGATAAAGTCTTCCTCTGTCAAAGCTTCATGGGCATCCTGGTTCAGCCGCCTGCGGAATTCGTCAATATCCCTTTCCTCCAGGGACATCCCGGCTGCCATAGGATGTCCGCCGAACTTCAGCAGCAGATCCTGAACCTTGACCAGAGCCTCAAACATATGGTAACCCTCTATCGAGCGACCGGATCCCTTTACTGCCTCCTCCCCAGGTGTCAGGATGATCGTCGGCTTGTGATACCGCTCCCGTATCCGGCCGGCCACGATCCCGGCCAGGGATTCATGGCAATCTGGAAGGTAGATCACCAGTACCCAGTCCTCAGCGTACCGCTCCCCAGCCAAAAGCGCTGCCGCCTCCACCCCCTTCGCAGTCATATCCTTCCGGGTATCGTTCAGCTCCTTCAGCCTTCCAGCCAGCTCATCCGCCTCCTGCTCATCCTCAGAAAGCAGCAGGGATAAGGCGACCTTGGCTGTCTCTAAGCGGCCGCTGGCATTCAGGCAGGGCCCGATGACAAAGCCGATATGGTACGCGGTTATCCGCTCCGGGTCCAGATTATTTTTTTCAATCAGCTTCATCAGTCCACGATTTTTCGTCCTGCTGATCCGCTTTAACCCCTCCTTTACCACTATCCGGTTCTCATCCTGAAGCTTCATCACATCTCCAACCGTGGCCATCGCGGCAAATTCCATCATATCCAGCCACTCCTCCTCTGGCACGCCAAAGCTGTCATACAATGCTTTCACCAGCTTATAAGCCACCATACCGCCGCAGATGTCCGGGTAAGGGTAGGTATTGCCCTTCCTCTTTGGATTTACCACTGCCGCAGCAGCCGGGAGGAGATCCTCCCCCTGCTCATCCTGGCGGATGTCGTGATGATCGGTGATTATCATGGTCATCCCAAGCTCCCTTGCCAGCGCTGCCTGTTCTATGGCGGCAATACCATTATCACAGGTGAGAATCGTATCTATCCCAGCCCTGGCTGCTGCCTGAATGATGGATTCGTTGATTCCATACCCGTCCCGAATCCGATCCGGGATCTCATAATCTGCCTTTGCCCCCACCCGTTCCAGAGCACGGTAAAGGAGATAGGTAGAGCAGATTCCATCTATGTCATAATCACCTACAATGCGAATCCTCCTTCCCTCCTGGATTTTTTGCCGGAGAAGGGCTAAGGCGGGCCCCATATCCGGAAGCAGCATAGGATCATATAAATCCTTAATTGTCCCATAAAGGTATTGATACACCCCATCCATCCCCACCACATCCCGGTTCCGGATGATTCTGGCTGTGACCGGACTGATATGATATGTGGATCCGATGGCATGAAAATCCGCTTTCTTTGTCTGCACCATCCATTGTGTCTGGCTCATCTCTTTTCCTCCTCATATGTCATGATCTCCATTATACATCATTTTCCCTATAGAATCCTCTCCAAAATTTAGAATACTTTTAGAAACAGCGCCTGGGTTTTGTGGTATAATTTTTTAAATATATACTGACCTGATTGCCCCCAGACATAGTATCTTTATTTTGCAGGAGACCCGGATTATGAAATTAAAAACACGGCTGGCAACCGCTTTTCTGGCCATTACCATCGTACCGCTATTTCTGATATTCATGTGTATCCTTGCACTTTCCAACTATCAGTCCCATTCCTTTTCCAAGGCATACGGCCTGAATGAACAGGTAGAGCTGTTAAATAACAACTCATTACAGATTTTTAACCGTCTGACTCAAAAGGCTCAGGAGAGCATCCGCCAGAGCCTGGCCTCCCACCCGGAAAATTTTGAGAACCCGGAATATCTGTCTGAGCTGAATGCACAGCTTAAGACCCACTATTCTTACCTGATTGTCCGCAAGGGAACCGAGCTGATTTATATAGGAGACGCGGATCTGCCAGAGACGGATGAAGAATTCTATAAGATGCTGCCGGAATACGCTATATTGGATTCCAGCCTGGCCGGAGGTATTTATTTAGACGGAGACAGCCAGCACCTGATTAAACAGATGGATTTCTTATTCCCTGATCAGAGTGAAGGCTCTGTATTTATTGTATCCCGTGTAGATAATTTTGTTCCGGAAGTAAAGTCTATGGTCACGGAAATGTTTGTCGCCGGCATCTCCATCCTGGTTGCCGCAGGCATGCTTCTGACCATGTGGATCTACCGTTCTATCCTAAAGCCCCTGGAAAAGCTGCAGCAGGCCACGAAAAATATCCGGGACGGAAATCTGGAGTTTACCCTCGAGGTGGAAAATGAGGATGAGATCGGACACCTGTGCCAGGATTTTGAGGAGATGCGTATCCGCCTGAAGGAATCCCAGGAGGAAAAGGTACAGTATGACCGTGAAAATAAGGAGCTGATCAGCAATATCGCCCACGATTTAAAGACTCCTATCACTGCCATCAAGGGCTATGCAGAAGGCATCATGGATGGCGTCGCCTCCTCTCCGGAGCGGCTGGATAAGTACATCCGCACGATCTACAATAAGGCCAATGACATGGACCGGCTCATCGATGAGCTTACCTTCTACTCCAAAATCGATACCAATAAGATTCCCTACACCTACAGCAAGATTAATGTCTCCCAGTATTTTAAGGATTGCATCGATGAGGTAGGGCTGGATATGGATGCCAAGGGAATCGAGCTGGGATATTTTAACTATGTGGATGAGGATGTGGTGGTGATTGCAGATGCCGAGCAGATGAAGCGGGTAATCAATAACATCATCGGCAACTCCATAAAATACCTGGACAAAAAGAAAGGAATTATAAATATCCGGATTAAGGATGTGGGGGACTTTATTGAAGTGGAGATCGAGGACAATGGAAAGGGGATTGCCCCCAAGGATCTTCCAAATATCTTTGACCGCTTCTACCGGGCCGACTCATCGCGGAATTCCTCCAAGGGAGGCAGCGGCATCGGTCTTTCCATCGTAAGAAAAATTATTGAGGACCACGGAGGAAGAATCTGGGCCACCAGTAAAGAGCATATCGGCACGGAAATCCACTTTGTCCTTAGAAAATATCAGGAGGTTATACAAGAATGAGCAGAATATTCATTATCGAAGACGAGGAGACCATCGCCGAGCTGGAGAAGGATTATCTCGAGTTAAGCGGCTTTGAAGTGGAAATCGAGAATGATGGAGCTGCGGGGCTGGAGCGTTCCTTAAAGGAGGATTTTGACCTTTTTATTCTGGACCTGATGCTTCCGGGGATGGACGGCTTCGAGATCTGCCGTCGTATCCGTGAGGTAAAAAACACCCCTATTTTAATGGTATCTGCCAAAAAAGAGGACATTGATAAGATCCGTGGTTTAGGCTTAGGCGCAGATGACTACATCACCAAGCCCTTCAGTCCCAGCGAGCTGGTTGCCCGGGTAAAGGCCCACCTGGCCCGGTATGAGCGGCTCATCGGCAGCGGCATGCCAGCCAATGATGTGATCGAAATCCGCGGCCTGAAGATCGATAAGACTGCCCGCCGGGTTTGGATTAATGGGGAAGAGAAGAATTTTACTACGAAAGAATTTGACCTCCTGACCTTCCTTGCCCAGAACCCGAACCATGTCTACACCAAGGAGGAGCTGTTCCAGAAAATCTGGGACATGGAGTCCATCGGCGACATTGCCACAGTCACCGTACATATTAAAAAAATCCGGGAAAAAATCGAGTTCAATACAGCAAAGCCTCAGTATATCGAAACCATCTGGGGCGTAGGCTACCGGTTCAAGGTGTAAGTTCAGATATTTCCAATATTTTAAATACCACGAATCATACATTGACAATTCATCGCTTTTTTGATATTCTGATGGTGATTGCGCATTTTTTTCAACAAATTTCGACGCGGTCGGTTTACTTTTCCGCAACATTTTCCTTTGATTGAAATGGAGGTTATTACCATGAATATGGAAAGCTTAGAGAAGACCTGCCGGGCTGTCCGCCGTGATATCATTAATTTAACGGCTGATGCCGCTTCCGGCCATCCAGGCGGCTCTTTATCCTCTGTCGAGATTATGGTTTCACTATTCTTCGACAAGATGAAGATTGATCCTGCCAATCCCCAGATGGAAGACAGAGATCGCTTCGTATTATCAAAAGGGCATGCTGCACCAGGCTTATACGGTGTTCTGGCGGAGCGAGGATTTTTTGATAAAAAGGAGTTTCAGAGCTTCCGGCAGATTAATGGAATTCTGCAGGGACACCCGGATTCCAGAAAATGTCCTGGTGTTGACGCTTCTACTGGTTCCTTAGGTCAGGGAATTTCCATCGCAGTGGGAATGGCTCTGGGCGCCCGGCTGGACGGGAAGGGCGTACATGTCTATACGCTCCTTGGCGACGGTGAGCTTCAGGAAGGCCAGGTGTGGGAGGCTGCTATGGCTGCAGCTCACTATAAGCTGGATAATCTTACGGTTATCATCGATCACAACGGCCTTCAGATTGACGGCTCCAATGACCAGGTGATGAGCCTGGGAAGTATTAAGGATAAATTTACCGCATTTGGTTTTGAAGTGATTGAAGTTTCCGATGGAAATGATTTGCAGCAGATCCACCATGCTCTGGAGATCCCTGTTTCCGGTAAGCCCAAATGCATCCTGGCCCACACCTTAAAGGGAAAGGGTGTTTCCTATATGGAAAATCAGGTGGGCTGGCACGGGAAGGGCCCGAATGAGGAAGAGCGGCAAATGGCGTTAAAGGAATTGGAGGACTGAGCATGAGCGAGAAAAAAGCGATTCGAGTTGCCTACGGCGAAGCATTAGCTGAGCTTGGGGCAGTAAATAATAAAATTGTAGCCCTGGACGCAGATCTGTCTCATTCCACCATGACCCATAAGTTTGCAGATAAATTTCCGGACCGTTTTTTTAATGCTGGAATCGCAGAAGCAAATATGGTAGATATGGCTGCCGGCCTGGCATCCATGGGATATATTCCCTTTGTCAGCACCTTTGCCATCTTTGGTACTGGCCGTGCCTATGACCAGGTTCGGAACGGATGTGCCTACAGCGGGCTGAATGTAAAGTTTGCCATGTCCCACGCCGGCGTCACCTTAGGCGAGGACGGCGGCACCCATCAGGCTATCGAGGATATCGCCCTGATGCGGGTTATCCCCGGCATGACCGTGATCGTCCCCTGTGATGCCAATGAGGCAAAACGGGCGGTAAAGGCGATGACGGATGTCCAGGGACCTATGTATCTGCGTATGGCCCGGATGCCATCCCCGGTTTTGGATATGGATATGCCCTTTGAAATTGGGAGGGCTAATGTGCTCCGCGATGGAAGGGATGCAGTGATCTTTGCCTGCGGAATCATGGTAGATTCTGCTCTCACCGCGGCGGCGGCTCTGGAAGCTGAGGGCATCCACGTAGCTGTAGTGAATGTCCACACCATCAAGCCTTTAGATGAAGAAACCCTTTTAACCTATGCACAAAAGTGCAAAAAGGTGGTTACTGTGGAAGAGCATTCCATTATCGGCGGCTTAGGGGACGCAGTTGCCTCTGCCCTCCTTGGCCACGGAGATTTTAAGTTTAAAAAGCTTGGAGTTCAGGACCGGTTTGGTCAGTCTGGAAAGCCCTTTGATCTGCTGGAAGAATATGGGCTGACTCCAAAGGATATCGCCGCAGCAGTGAAAGCGCTGTAGTATAAAAATGAGCACGCGTCAGGAAACTATCTTTTCTTCCCTGGCGCGCTTTTCTTCTATCGTTTAAGGCTCTGCCCAAAGCTGAAGAGAATTGTAGTCCTCTGTGCTGTCCTTCAGCATCTGGTTCATCTCCCTCCATTCTGTGCTGTCTGGTAAGTACCGGATCCAGTTTTGATACGCTGCGGTTTCCCTCACCGCCCTTGAATCAATCCTTCGCCCTGCACAGTATTCTGCATAAATAAATGCATACAGCTGTGCCATTTCATCCCTCACTGTATCCGGCAGGGAGGCCTTCTTTTTTAATATCTGGACTTTTATTAATTTCTGGATATAATTCTCCTTAAATCCTTCAAAATCCAGTAAATTCTCATCGGTCTGCCCCGTTCTCTCTGCCCATCTGCTTACATCCACCTGTCTGGTTTCATAAGAGAGCTTCCCCGTTTCCTCCCAAGACAAAACACCATACTGACAGGGAGGGATGCTGATGGCATCGCTCACAATCTCATAAATTCCATATCCCTCTTCTCCTGGCTCTGTTTTATGCTTTTGTATTCTCTGCAGATGCAAATGACCGCTGATATACAGGGTCAGCTGATAGTCCTCCAGCAGTCTGGTAACTGTTTCATGGTTCTCCAGCACACACATCGTGGTAAAAAGCCGGCTCTCCGGAAGCAAATTGTGATGTCCGGATACGATCACTTCCGCCCCTGCATCCCTGGCCTTTTTCAGATTTTCCTCCATCCACACCAGTGTCTCTGGCCGCACCGCCCCCTCTATCTGGTTTACTGGTTCATACTGAGCCGTATCCAGCAGCATTAACCAAATTTTCTCACTCAGTGGATAGATATAACTAAAGGAGGCAGCATCGCGGCTGATGGCCTGATTCCATCCAAAATCCTGGTAGAGCTCTATAAATTCCTGAAAAGAGACCTGTGGTGTCATCTCTGCCTGATCTCCAAAGTACACCCTTCCCCAGTGATTGTTAATATCATGATTTCCTGGAATAATTAAAACAGGTATCCCCTCTTCCGTAAGCCGCTTAAGCTTCTCTGCCAGCTCCTGATGATTTATCCTTTCCCCATTCATTGTGATATCCCCGGTAAGTAAAAGAGCATCCGGCCGGCTCTGCAGAACCTCATCAATAAACGCATCCAAAAGCTGTGGCAGATAGGTGATTACCTTTCCGTCACTTACTGCTACAAACGCCTCGTATGCTGGCCCGTAATCGGTCGCTGAGGCAGACTGATAGTGGAGATCTGAGGCAATATAGAGAACCGGCTCTTCCTTTCCGCTGCAAGAAGCGGGGGGCTCCCGCAAAATCTCAGACTCCCCCTGCATTGCTTCTGCCGCCCCTGTCTCTTTTGATGTCGCCCCATCCTTTTTGTCCCCCCGATATTTTACCTGAATGGTTCCGGGCCATGCTGCTCTTTTCCTTCTCCATTCTACCATCCGGCCCCCATCCTCTCCAGGAACCGAGGTACATTCCTCTGGCGAAAATGCCGGTTCCCGATGAGAATGTATAAAGGTCAGCACTCCTGCTATCCCGGCCAGAAAGCATATCCACATAAGCCCGGTTAAAATCCAATACTGCTGTTTCTTCAATGATGTCCCTCTTTTTCAATTATGTATTTATACATTACTATTCACAGGCAGTATCCCGCGAGGTGTTCGACCCACAGAACCCGATGCCTGTGGGTGAAAGTCACAGAGAACCCTTTGGTGCAAAGAATGAACGCAACAAAATCACCTGATTCTGCTGCGTCCACATTTTTTATCTTTTCTTCTGCCGGCTTGCTATTCCCGGAATACAATCTCTCCTGTGGCCTCATCCATGCTGTCTACAATGGCCAGAGACTCCACGCGGATCCCCTGCTCCCGCAGCATCCGCCCGCCGATCTGGAAGCCCTTCTCAATCACAATTCCAGCTCCCACCAGCTCTGCTCCGGAATCCTTCACCAGCTTAGTTAAGCCCTCCAGCGCCTTGCCATTTGCCAGAAAATCATCGATCAAAAGAACCTTATCACCCTTACCTAAAAACTCTCTGGAGACAATCACATCGTAGATCCTGCCATGTGTGTATGATTCCACCTTTGTTGTGTATACCTCACCGGAAATATTCTTCGTCTGTGTCTTCTTGGCAAATACCACCGGTACATGGAAGCTCTGGGCTACCACGCATGCGATCCCGATACCAGAGGCTTCGATGGTCAAAATCTTATTAATTTCCGCATAGGAGAAACGGCGCTTAAACTCCTGTCCTATGGCCTCAAACAGCTGAATGTCCATCTGGTGATTTAAAAAGCTGTCCACCTTTAGCACATTCCCCGCCCGTATGATGCCATCCCTCCGGATCCTGTCCTTCAGCTCTTTCATAGGTTCCCTCCCTGACTCTTCTCTTTTGGAAATTTGTTATTGCTCACACCCCCGCCAGGCTGTGCCCGGCAATACGCCTTGCGATGCACAGCAGACTACGACTGCTGAGAAATATTCGCATTTTCAATCAGAAAATCGATGATCATCACATTCCTGGCCGCATCATCCACAGCCTCCTGGCCATAATTCTGCACCAGCTCATCCGGGCTCTCCAGCCCATAGGCCTCTGCCACCTTCTGCCTGGCGCTGTCATCTACCTGAAGCTTCTCCTCCTGGGCAATGGCTGCGGTCATCAGCGAAACCTGGATGCTCTTCTCTATATCCTCCCGCATGTAGTCCTTAAAATCATCCTCGCTCATGCCAAACATAGAAACATAATCCGAAAGGCTCATATCGCTCTGCTTCAGCGCTGCCTCCATCTGTTCCATCTGAATCTGGTATTCAGCGTCCACCCGCTCATCCAGCCCCTCAAAGGTACAGGAGGCGAGGGCCAGCTCCATCACTTCGTTCTGTATCTGAATCTCTGCATTTTCCTTGGCGCTGTCCTCCAGGTTTTTTCTTACCTCTGCCTGATACTCCTCCACGGTCTTTGCTGTGTTAGATACCTTTTTGACAAACTCGTCGGTCAGCTCCGCCTCTTTCTTTTCCTTAATCGCATTCACAGTGACGTCAAACACAACTGCCTGTCCTGCCAGCTCCTTATTCCCATAGCTCTCAGGAAATGTTAAATTCAGGCTCAGCTCATCCCCTACATTCGACCCTACCAGGCCATCTTCAAATCCATCGATAAAGCTGTGGGAACCCAGCTCCAGATCATATCCGTCCGCAGTTCCCCCGTCAAAAGCTTCTCCGTCCTTCATACCCACATAATCAATGTTCACCACATCCCCGTTCTGAGCCGGACGGTCTGTGATCGCCACCATATCCGGATTCGCGCTCAGCACATATCCGATCTGCTGCTCCACCTGCTCGTCCGTTATCGTAGTATCCGGTGAAGTGACGGATAAGCCCTTATATTCTCCTAAGGTAACCGAGCCCTCCTCCGGCATCTGACCCTGGGCCTCTGTAGTCTCTGCTTCTGTAGTCTCTGCCAGAGCTGTGCTGGTCTCCTTGTCATCCTTTTTTCCGCAGCCTGCGAGGAGAATGAGTGCTGCAGCTGCACATAAGCTGAATTTCATTAAATTTTTCATCATCTCTTAATCCTGTTCCTTTGCTAAAATGTTATTCTAATGTTATATCACAGGAATCCGAGAAAAAAAAGCATTTCCATGAAATTCATAAAAATTTAAGTGAATGCCTGAGCATACCGGTAAGCCAGATTATTTATAAAATGCTTTAAATGCACGGTAGGTATTCCATACATCCAGCTTAGAAGAAAGCTCAAAGGGAGCATGCATTGATAAGATCGGCACGCCCAGATCCACGGTATCCACATCCATATGAGCGACATACTGGGCAATGGTTCCGCCGCCGCCTTCATCCACCTTTCCAAGCTCTCCGGCCTGCCAGTAAACCCCGTCCCTTTCCAGAATCCCAATCACCTTTGCCAGAAGCTCTGCACTGGCATCATTGGAGGAGGACTTTCCCCTGGCGCCGGTGTACTTCGTCAGCACACAGCCCCGGTTAATATAGCAGGAGTTCTGACTCTCAAAAACATCAGAAAAGGTGGGATCATAGGCCGCGTTCACATCAGAGGAAAGGCAGATAGAATTCCTCAGGATCCTCCGCACAGGAACCCCTGCCAGATCGGCCAGATCCTCGATATAATGAAGGACATAATCGGAGTTTAACCCGGTATTCCCCACAGATCCGATCTCCTCTTTATCGGTCAGAATCGTCACCGTGGTATAGGAAGGCGACTTGCTGTCAATCTCCGCCATCAGCGCGGTGTAAGCGCAGATCCGATCATCCTGCCCATAGGCTCCGATCATGCTCCGGTCCAGACCTACATCTGAGGCCAAAAACGCAGGAACCATCTCGATCTCCGCCCGGTAAAAATCTGCTTCCGTGATCCCGTACTGTTCATTCAGAAGCTGGAGCGCCAGAAGCTTCACCGGCTCCTTTACCTCCTCATCCTGGAAGGGAAGGGAGCCTACCACGATATTCAGCTCTTCTCCCTTCAGTCCGTCCTTCAAGGGACGTTCATTCTGCTTTCCGGACAGGTGGGGAAGCAGGTCCGTGATGGAAAATACCGGGTCCCCCGGCTTTTCGCCAATGCAGATCTCAGCTGCTGTCCCGTCCTTTTTATATACCACGCCATGCATAGCCAGAGGGATGGCTCCCCACTGGTATTTGCGGATCCCCCCATAATAATGGGTTTTAAAAAATGCCATGTCATTCTTTTCATATAAGGGATTTACCTTCAGATCCAGCCTGGGCGAATCAATATGGGCTCCATTTATCCGCAGTCCCTTCTCCAATGGCTCTCTGCCAAAGGTTGTTGCAATCAGAGCCTTCTTTCGATTTACATAATAAACCTTATCCCCGGGCTCATACACTGTCTTTTCCTGAAAGGGACGATACCCGTGCTTTTCCAAAAGCTTTACTGCATAAGCGACGCACTCCCTCTCCGTCTTCCCTTCATCCAGAAATTTTTTATAGCCTTCACAGAATTTCTGGGCCTTGCCCTCCTGCTTCGGCGCCTCCTTTGCAATATTCGGCGCACTCCAGGTAAGCTTTTCTGCTAACTCCTGGCCCTTTGACTTCTTTGCCATCCTTATCCTCCGTTCCTTTTCCTGATTTTCCAGGATATTTCTCTTTATTGATTAAGGCCTGTCTGACTCCTTTAGGAAAACAGCTGTCTGCTGTCAAGGGTCAGGGTAAATGGACCGTCATTCACCAGGGATACCTTCATATCCGCTCCAAACCTCCCATGCTGTACCACTGGAAGCCGCTTTCCAAATCCCTCAACCATATATTCGTAAAGTGCATTGGCCATCTCCGGTTGCCCGGCATCGGTAAATCCGGGCCGGTTCCCCTTGCGGCAGTCCGCATACAGGGTAAACTGGCTGATCACCAGAACCTGGCCCTCCACATCTGCCAGAGAAAGATTGGTTTTTCCATTCTCATCCTCAAAGATCCGCAGCTTGCAGATCTTATCCATCATGCGGTCCGCTATTTTCTCATCATCCTGGGAGGAAATACCTACCAGAAGCAGAAAGCCTTTTCCGATGCGGCCCAGCTCCTCGCCCTCCACTGTAACCGCCGCCTCTAAAACCCTCTGCAGTACAACTCTCATCCCTTATCCTCCCTGCGTGCCTGCGGCCCGCTTATATTCTCTGCTTATGGCTAACAGCGCCTCATTTAAGGAATACATTTTATTATCCAGCATGTCCACCATATCCGCACAGCTTTTCAAATCCTTTAGCAGCGCTTCCGGGGCATCTCCTTCGAATTTATATGCGATTTTATGCTCCAGGCTGGCCCAGAAATCCATGGCGACTGACCGGATTTGCACCTCCACCTTCACATCCCTCCGGCAGTTGCTTAAAAAAATCGGAACTGAGACTACCATATGATAGCTTTTATAGCCGTTGGGCTTAGGGTTCTTAATGTAATCCTTAACATAGAGTACTGTAATGTCCTCCTGTCTTCCAAAGGTGTCCGCAATCTGGTAGATGTCTGAGGTAAAGGAACAAATAATTCTCACACCAGCGATGTCGCTTAATTTTGTATTCATGTTGTCAATGGTCACTTCATATCCATCCTGCTGCAGCTTGCGGACAATACTGTCTGCTGTCTTCAGGCGGGATTTGATATGTTCAATCGGATTATACTGGTACCGGTGGACAAACTCGTCATTCATGATCTTTGCCTTCAGGGTCATTTTCTTTAAGGCAGAGTCATAAAGGAACATCGTTTCCTCCCATCGGTCCACTTCCTCTTGACTTTTCAGGATATTTTTCAACGTTTAGTCTCTCCTTACTGCAATTTTAATCCCTTTAATAAAGCGCCCAGGCCTGTTGTAGCAGCCCCGCTTTCCTTATAGTCGAAGACCTCCTCTGTCTCATCTTCTGCCTGGATCGCCTTCATGGACAAGCTGATCCTTCCGTTTTCTGCTGAAAGGATCTTCACCTTCACCGTCTGCCCCTCCTTCAGCACCACTCCCGGATGCTTGATCCGCTGGCTGCTGATCTGGGAGATGTGGAGGAGTCCGGTTAAGCCATTTTCTAATGTGACAAAGGCGCCGTAATCCTTCAGGGTTTCCACCGTCCCCTCTACCACAGAGCCAGCCTGGCACTTGGCTACCTTCTTCCGGTTTTCATCCGCCAGCTTCTCTCTGGCCACCTCACGGCCGGAAAGCACCAGACGCTTATTCTCTTCCTCAGCAGTGATGACTGTAACCTCCAGAGATTTTCCATTCCACTCCTCTAAGTTTTCCACATATTCTGCCGCCAGCTTGGATGCCGGGATAAATCCCCGTATTCCCTCCAGATATGCCACCGCTCCGCTTTTTACGATCTCTGCGATCTTAACCCGGACTACGGTCCGCTCTTCCATCATCTTTTTCAGCTTATCCCATGCCAAAATGTCATTGGCTTCCTTTTTCGAAAGGACTATATTCCCTTCCCCATCATCCGTTTTTACCACGGTCGCCGTGATCTCATCCCCTGGATGGATCTCCTCCTTCAGTTGGAAATCCGGGTCATTGGACAAGTCATCCTTTGCGATGATTCCTTCTGCATAATATTTTAAATCCAGAATCACCCGCTCCTCGTCCACGCTGATTACCGTTCCGGTGAGAATATCTCCCTCCCGTACCCGCTTAAACGAAGCCTCCAGCTCCGCTTCATAGTCTGCCATGGATTCCGCAGCTTCCTCCGGCGCATTTTGCCCATTCAGTTCTTCTGATGCCATCTGGCCGCTGATTTCGCCCGCATTTTCCAAATTTTTCATTTCCTGATCCATGTTATCACACTTCCCTTCCTGTATCTTGATATATAATAGAAATTATACCATATTAACCCCAAAAGGAAAAGCGTAAACTCTCTTGACATCTCTTCCTTTTTTCGCTATACTATAAACGATAATTATTATTAATATTATTATCAGGAAGGAGCGGATATGAAGACACGAAAGTACAGCCGTCAGCGGGAATCCATTAAAAGCTGTCTTGCCGGACGATGCGATCATCCCACCGCCGATGCCTTATATGCCAGCATCCGCGAAGAATTCCCGAATATCAGCCTGGGAACCGTATACCGGAATCTAAACCTTTTAGTGGAGCTGGGTGAGATACAAAAGCTAAATTTCGGCGATGGTGCAGACCATTTTGACAGCAAGGTTATCCCTCATTACCACTTTTTCTGCACCTGCTGCCATCAGGTCAGCGATCTGTCCATGGGGCCCTTTGAGGAGATGAATGCCTTAGCTCAGCGGTATCATGAAGGGATGATTCAGGGTCACGCCACTACCTTCTATGGGATCTGCCCTGCATGCTGCAAGAAGGACGAAGGACTGCAGCAATAAAATTTTTTAATAATCATCATAAACCTCTTGACAGAAGGTTTCGGATGTGATAAAGTAATATCAGTAATCATTATTGTTTTAAGATTACCGACGAACTATTTTGCGGAACAAACAATATGAATTTTATAAAAGAAAAGGAGAAACAAACATGAAGAAATGGGTATGTACAGTATGCGGCTATATTTATGAGGGAGAGAACGCTCCTGAGGTATGTCCGGTTTGTAAGGTAGGTGCTGACAAGTTTAAATTACAGGAAGAGGGTTTAACCTGGGCATGCCAGCATGAGATCGGCGTAGGCAAGGCTGAGGGTGTTTCTGAGGATATCATCGCTGATTTAAGAGCAAACTTTGAAGGCGAGTGCTCTGAGGTTGGTATGTATTTAGCCATGTCCCGTCAGGCCTTCCGTGAGGGCTATCCGGAGATCGGCGAGTACTACAAGACAGCTGCATTTGAGGAAGCAGAGCATGCTGCAAAGTTTGCTGAGCTCTTAGGTGAGGTTGTTACCACCAGCACAAAGAAGAACCTGGAATTACGGGTTGCCGCTGAGAATGGCGCTACCGCTGGCAAGTTAGACCTGGCCGGACGGGCAAAGAAGGCAAATCTGGACGCAATCCATGACACCGTTCATGAGATGGCAAAGGACGAGGCTAGACATGGCTGTGCATTCCAGGGTCTGTTAAAGAGATATTTCGGTTAATACAAGGATCCGGGCTTTTCTTTTGGATATATCATTGTTATAAAGCAGAGAGCAGGCGCTATGCCTGCTCTTTTTGGATACCTGAATCCATTTTTTATATGAAAGATTTTCCAAACTGTAAAAAATAATTTGTAAACTCTTTTTTCTTGTGATACCATAGATCCTATCAGGCCACAAGCCTTTGCAGCGCAGTCTTCTTGACGTGCTGCAGACAAGGACGAATTTTTACATCAGGAGGAAACAGATCATGAAACTTGTTACCTACCAGCTGGAACCCTTTCCTGCTTCCCTTGGGGTGATGAACCTGGATGAAACCTGGATCTACCCTTTAAGGTCTTTTGAGATTGAATATGATACCATGGAAACTCTTATCCGTGAAATCAGTGAAGGTGAGATGCAGCGTCTGGAATACATCTCCTCCCGGAGTCCGGAGGCGGTCCCCGGAGCGGTGCCCATAAAAGATGCCAGACTTCTCGCTCCGATTCCTCATCCAAAGCAGGATATCATCTGCCTGGGAATCAATTACATGGCCCACGCAGAGGAGTCCGCCCGGTTTAAGAAAGAAGATTTTGACGGTCAGCGCCCTCACGCCGTTTATTTTTCCAAGCGCGCCAATGAAGCCGTAAATCCCGGCGGCTGCATCCCCAGCTATTCAGATATCACAGACAGCCTGGACTACGAGGCAGAGCTGGCTGTGATTATCGGAAAGGAAGCAAAAAATATTTCAGCTGACCAGGTGCGCAGCCACATCTTCGGCTATACTATCATCAATGATGTCAGTGCCAGGGATCTTCAAAACCGGCATTCTCAATGGTATTTTGGAAAGAGCCTGGATGGCTTTCTGCCTATGGGGCCTTGTATTGTAACGGCGGCCTCCCTTCCTTACCCGCCCAGCCTCTCCATCCGCTCCCTGGTAAATGGGGAGCTCCGCCAGGACAGCAATACCTCCCTTTTAATTTTCGGAATCGATCAGGTGGTAAGCGAGCTTTCCAGAGGCATCACCTTAAAGCCCGGCACCATTATCTCTACTGGCACACCGGCCGGGGTCGGAATGGGCTTCCATCCGCCAAGATTCTTAAAGCCTGGCGACCAGGTAGACTGTGTCATTGAGGGGATCGGCACCCTTTCCAATACTGTGAAGTAGTGTTCCGGCATCTACTGCACCATCCCCGCCGCCCAGGGAAGGGCCAGGCTGACCGCCGGGATATAGGTAACCAGCAGAAGTCCGGCTAAAATCGCCCCATAATACATCAGCATGTAAGGCATCACTTGTGAAAGTGATGTCTTTCCTACTTTTATAGCCACAAATAAGGTATTACCCACTGGCGGGGTTATATTCCCGATGCAAAGGTTATATACCAGAATCAGCCCGAACTGCACCGTGCTCATCCCAAAGGCCTTTACCACCGGCAGGAACAAAGGCGTAAAGATTAAGATAGCCGGGGTAACATCCATAAAGGTTCCTGCCACCAGAAGAATCAGGTTCATAATCAGGAGAATGATCATCCGGCTGTCTGTCATGCCCAGTAAAGCCTGGGATATGGCCTGGGGAATCTGAGTAAACGCCATCACCCAGCCCAGGATATTCGATACACCGATGAGAAACACGATCATACCGCTCATCTTCGCGCTGTCTACCACGATTCTCCAAAAATCTTTTAATGTAATATTCCGGTAACAGATTCCTAAAATCAGCGCATAAACCACAGCAATAGCAGAGCCTTCCGTGGCAGTAAAGATGCCTGCGATGATTCCCCCAATCACCACCACAATCAGGGAAAGGGAGGGAAGGGCCCGAATCGTAGCTATCCCTAAATCACCCCAGAAATTTTTCCTTTTAATACCTCGATACCCTTTTTTTCCTGCAATCATCACTGCTACCAGAATACAGCAGACCGCCCATAAGATCCCCGGCAAATAGCCTGCCAGAAAAAGGGCCGCCACAGATGTTCCCCCTGACACCAGAGAGTACGTAATCAAGGCGTTGGAGGGCGGGATCAAAAGGCCAGAGGGAGCAGAAGCCCCATTCGTGGCAGCACAGAGTGCCGGATCATACCCCTGCTCCTCCTCCCCCTCCTGTACCATGCTGCCTACAGCGGCGGCAGCGGCAGCGGCAGAACCGGATATTGCGCCAAAAAGTGCATTAGCCCCCACATTGGTCACTAACAGAGCTCCGGGAAGTCTGCCTAAAACTGCCAGGACAAAATCTACCAGGCGCTTCGCGATCCCTCCCTGATTCATCAGATTTCCTGCCAGAACGAAAAAGGGGATCGCTGTGAGACTGAACTTACTCATCCCCACGAATATCCGTTGGGCTGCAGTCAGCACCGACACATCCAGAGGCACTGTCTGCAAAATGGCCGCCAGCGCAGAGATACCGATAGCATAGGAGATAGGAATCCCCACTGCCAAAAGCCCCACTAAAACCACCAAAATAATGATCAACGACTGGATCGCCATACTCTATCTCTCCCCCTCCTTCCCGTATCTCTCTCCCTTTTCTTTTTCATCTAAGCCTGTAAGAATTCTTCCCTGCATAATATCCCATATATTCATAGCCGTGAATGCCATACTCAAAACACCGCACAGAGGCAGCACCACATAAAATACACCCACAGCAATCCCCAGTGAGGATGTCATCTGCCCCATAGCAAGGCTGGTAATCTGTATACCTCCATAAAGCAGGATAACCATAGAAAAAAGAAACGCCACTGCCTCGGAAAGTATGGAAAATCCCTTCCTGGCCTTCTTTGGCATCCGCTCCACCAGCGCCGGAATATTCATATGTCCCCTCTCACTGGTAATCAGGCTGGCTCCCATAAGAGCCATCCAGGCAAAGAGATAGGATACCAGCTCCTCTGACCAGGAGGATGGGTTTTTCAGGATATATCTTGTTAATACCTGCCAGCAGGTAAGTATCACCATAGCTAAAAAGCTTCCTCCTGCCAGAGCATTGAGTACTCCCACTGCTCCCCTTCGAAATACACTCATGGTCTTCCTCCTATTTTTGTTTCTGCCAGCGCGCTTTTGGAAGCCGCGTTTTCGGACGACGGATATGCTTCATTGTATTTCTGAATGGCATCATAGATAGGCTGCAGGCCTGGATTTCCCTCCAGCACCCGGTCATGGAGCGGAAGGCAGGCCTCTACAAATGGCCTTTGATCCGGATAGATAAACTGCACCTGCTGCTCCTTCCCTGCCCGCTGCTTCGCCTGCTCGACTGCCTTCACCCATTCCTCCCGCTCTACCTGATTCACCAGAGCAAAGCCCTCCTCAAAGATCTTCTGCACCTCCTTCGGCATATCCTCCATCAGCGCCCGGTTCCCAATCAGGATATCCGGGATCATCTGATGCATGTCATAAGAATAAAACTTGCACACGTCCCCATGCCCGTTATCGGTCAATGCCATCTCATTATTTTCCGCCCCGTCGATAATGCCAGACTGAAGCGCCGTATAAACGTCCCCAAAGCCCATAGGCGTAGCTGACCCGCCCAAAAGGCGCATCATCTCAATATTGGTTGGAGATTGCTGTACCCGGATTTTCATTCCCTTCAGGTCAGAGGGCTGCTGGATGGGCGTGTTCAGCGTATAAAAATTTCTGGTTCCCGCGTCCAGCCAGGTTACTGCCGTAAACCCGGCTTTTTCCGTAGAATCAAAGATGGGGCCCGTTATATCCCGGTCATCCATCACATGATGATAGGCATCCTGGCTGGCAAAGAGATAAGGAAGATTAAAAATCTCATAGTCCTTGCTGAATGTTTCTAAAATTGCATTGCTGGCTACACAAAAATCAATGGCCCCAGTCTGGGTTAGCTGCACCATGTCCGTCTGGGAGCCTAAAAGCTCACTGGGGTAAACCTGTACCACATACCTCCCAGCCAGATGTTCATGAATATAGTCCTGAAATGCGGTAAGAGCGATGTGAATGGGATGATTGACTGACTGATTGTGGCCGATTCGAATGATCCTTGTTTCCTGCGCCCTGGAACATCCCCCCAGCCCTCCGCAGAGCACTGTAAACAGCCACAGCCAGATAAAAGACTTATTGAAACCTCTGCTCATAGGGAAAACCTCCTTATCTTCAAACAAACCCTGCCCTTTAGTATCGCAGATTATCCTTGGACTATACATCGTTTTATTAAAAAAGAATCCTGCTCCACAGGAATCTCCGCCTGCAGCGGGTCCCATAAGCAGCATAAAAGAAAGAGCCCGGCAAGCCGGGCTCTCCTAAAAAACAGCTATGAACATAAACCATAAAAGCAGCTTCCTGCCTCTATGTACGGCCTTCCCGCAATATTTTCTGTGCCTGAATAACCACGGTAGGCAGTAATGCGCAGATAAAAACCGCCCCAATCTCTGTCAGCCTCAGATCCGATGCTGCAAATAATATCTGGAGGCCCGGCACAAAAAGCACAGCGGCCAAAAGGAGGAGGCCTGCTTCAAAGGCCATAACACTGTACAGGTTGCTCTGCAGCCCCAATCGAAGAATCGAGTGGGCGCTTCGGCAGTTAAAACCATGGAACAGCCTTGCCAAAGTAAGGGTGGTAAAGGCCATGGTCGCCGCAACTGACTCTCCATCCCGGGCCAGGCCTCCTCCAAAGCCGATTCCCGGCCCGGATCCGCTTCCTAATCCCATGTGAAAAGCAGCCATCGTGCAGACAGCAATCAAAATCCCCTGCACCAGAAGATCCTTTATGAAATTTAAATTTAAGATCCCCTCCCTCCCATCCCGGGGGCGCTGCTTTAATAATCCCTCCTCCGCAGGCTCCATACCGATAGCCAGGGCCGGCAGAGAATCCGTTACAAGATTAATAAAAAGAAGATGCACCGGAAAAAAAGGCATTGGCAGCTGCCTTAAGGATGCATAAAGCACGCAGAAAATCCCTGCCATATTTCCTGACAAAAGAAAGCCGATGGCATTCTTAATATTCCGGTATACATTCCGTCCATTGGATACGGCCTTTATGATGGTTGCAAAGTTATCATCTGCCAGAATCATATCCGCCGCATCCTTGGAAACCTCAGTGCCAGTACGGCCCATAGCGATGCCGATATCCGCACGCTTTAACGCCGGGGCGTCATTTACCCCATCCCCGGTCATAGCCGTAATCTTTCCCTTCCTCTGCCAGGCCTCTACGATCCGCAGCTTGTGCTCCGGAGAGACCCTGGCATACACGGAAATCTGATCCAGGCTTCGGTTCAGCTCCTCATTATCCATTTGTTCCAGCTGCGGACCGGTAATTGTCATCCCCCCTGGCTCCAGGATTCCCGCCTTCCTGGCGATGGCCTCGGCGGTCACAGGGTGATCCCCTGTGATCATAATGGGCCGGATCCCTGCTTCCTTCGCTGACAGTACCGCCCCTCTGGTCTCCGGGCGTAACGGATCCCATATGGCAATCATCCCTGTCAGCACCAGATCCTTCTCCCAGCTGTGCATCCGGAAATCTCCATCTGTTCGGAATGCCAGGGCAAGCACCCGCATTCCTTCCCTGCTCCACCGGTCATTCTGCTCCTTAAACCGCCTTCTGTCCTCCCCGGTCAGTTCCCGAATCCCTCCTATGCTGCAGATTCGGCTGCAGCAGCTAAGAATGGACTCCAGCCCGCCTTTCGCAAAGATGATCGTCCCACCACGCCGCAGATCCTCACAGCACACACTCATCCGTTTCCGTCGGGAATCAAATGGATTCTCCCCCCTCCTCCGATACTGATTCCGGATCTGCTGCCAGCTCTCCTCTATCCCCAGATCCGCTCCCACGCCGCCAAGGAGGGCCAGCTCAGTCGGCTCTCCTGAATCATCTGTCCCATTATTTGCCAAAACCGCCGCTTCCCAGAGACGCATGCGGCTTTCACTTCTATGCTTTCCTGCAGGCTCTCCCAGAACCCACCTTTGAAAGTCACAATAAATCTCCTCCGCCTTCATCCGGTTCTGCGTCAAGGTACCAGTCTTATCTGTGCAGATCACAGATACGCAGCCCAGACTTTCTACTGCCTTCAAGTCCTTAATAATCGCCTGCTCCGCTGCCATCTTCTGTGTTCCCATGGCCTGCACAATGGTGACAATCGACCCAAGCGCCTCTGGTATCGCTGCCACTGCCAGGGCCACAGCAAACATCACCGCATCCAAAAGAGGCTTTCCACGATAGGTATCCAACCAGAATACAATCACACAAATGACCAGAATCCCCGTAGCCAGCTTTCCAGAGAACTTCTCCAAACTAATCTCCAGAGGTGTCCGCTTCTCCTTCGTTTCATTCATCAGAGCCGCAATCCTGCCAATCTCTGTATCCATCCCTGTGGCTGTTACCACACAAATTCCCCTGCCCCCGGTAATCAGAGAGCCGGAAAAGATCCGATTGCTCTGGGATGCCAGGGGAACCTCCCCTCCCTTCACCGAGGCCGGAGACTTTTCCACCTCCGCTGATTCTCCGGTAAGAGAGCTTTCATTAACCCGCAGCCGGGCCGACTCCAGGATCCTCCCGTCTGCTGCCGCCAGAGCGCCAGCCTCCACAATCAGAATATCCCCAGGCACCACCTCCTCTGCCGGGATACATTCCTCCCGCCCTCCCCGAAGGACTCTGGCCTCCGGCGCAGAAAGCGCCTTTAAGCTTTCCAGTGATTTTTCCGCCTTCTGATGCTCGATGGTTCCCAGCACCGCGTTTAAAAGCAATACCGCACCGATTACCATGGAACTCTCCCCATTATCAGTAAGTGCAGAAACCACAGCTGCTGTGATTAAAATCCACACCAGCAAATCCTGGAATTGCATCAGAAACACTTGCCACCAGGCCTTTTTTTTCCTCTCCTGTATCTGGTTTTTTCCATACCGCCTCTGACGCTTCACAACTTCCTTCTCAGAAAGCCCTTCCCGGCTGCTTCCCAGCTGTTCTAAAGCCTGACCAGCAGACATCCGAAACCATTCCATACCAGCACCGCCTTTGGGATAATCCTCCATCCTTCCTGTAATATATTAATAATATTTCGTGTTCAGAACGGGATTTTTGTGGTAAAATAGAAGAGATTTGTGTAGCGCGTAAATTGCAGAGGATCTCTTCTGCAAAGTTGCTATTTAAGTGAGTCGCGGACGCTTAGGAGATCTCTGGCTAAGTGTATTTCCAAGCCCGCTAGGAGTCTCAGGCAGCGGGGGAAGGTGCAGGCGCATATTTGCCGGGAAGGTACGCCCGCGTCAGGCCGGGTCCCAACGTCACCGCGCTCTCGCTCCGCCGAAAGCGTAGCGGTGCGTAAGACGCGTGAGACACCGCGTCTAAGCACCGACGGTTTCGAGGTTCTTTCTGGGGTATGGGTATTTTGCAAAAATTAGGCGCAAAAATATCTGTTTTTTTATTTACTCAACTTTCCCACCAATAAAGCTGGTGCAAATGCTTGAATTACCAAGCAAAAAATGTAATAAATTGGTGTATTGACATTAAAACAGCACCT